>NZ_LNQO01000011.1:0-152201 GCF_001456905.1 Gordonia sp. SGD-V-85 | reverse complement strand
TATGCCGGCGGCATGACGTTGCGCGACATTCAGCATCATCTGGCCTCGACGATCGGCACCGATCTGTCGCATGAGACGATCTCGAAGATCTGCGACGAGGTCCTCGACGCGGTCGATGAATGGCAGAACCGGCCGCTGGAGGCCTTGTATCCCGTCATCTACCTCGATGCCCTGGTGGTGAAGGTCAAAGATGGCGGTCATGTCCGAAACAGGCACGCCCACATCGCTATTGGTGTCGACATGGCCGGCGTCAAGCATGTGCTGGGCATCTGGATACAAGCCGAGGAAGGCGCGAAGTTCTGGGCCGGGGTGTGTGCGAATCTGGCCAACCGCGGCGTCAAGGACGTGCTCATCGTGTGCTGCGACGGGTTGACTGGGTTCCCCGAAGCGATCGAGGCGACCTGGCCATTGGCCACGGTGCAAACGTGTGTGGTGCATCTGATTCGCAACTCGATGCGGTTCGTGAACTACAAGGACCGCAAAGACGTCGCGCGGGCGATCAAACCGATCTACACCGCCCCCGACGCCGAGACCGCCCGCCGCGAATGGGAAGCCTTCCGAGACTCGGAACTGGGGACCAAATATCCGAGTGCCGCAGCAGCTTTCGATCGAGCGTGGGACCGGTTCATTCCGTTCTTGGCGTTCCCGCCCGAGCTCCGCAAAGTCATCTACACCACCAACTCGATCGAGTCGCTGAACTATCAGCTCCGCAAGGTCATCAAGAACCGCGGCCACTTCCCCAACGATCTCGCGGCGCGCAAACTGTTGTGGCTGGCGATCTGCGACATCGAGGACAAACGTGCCCGGCAACGCGAGAAGGAACGCGGCAAGCCCGCCGCCACCCGCAAAGCCCCCGGCAGGCTCGTCGAGGGACAAGTCGTGACGAACTGGAAACAGGCCCTCGGGCAACTCGCCCTGGCCTACCCCGACCGCATCGAACCCCACCTCAACTAGACCCAACCAGCAACTACAGGAAACCCAGGAGTCACGTTCTTACACAGACATCTTGACAAGCTCCGCCGACCCAGCCAGGTCGGCGGCATAGTCGTGGATCGTCGTCGCGCTACTTCTGAAGCCAGATGCGCGGCCCCGCGATGAGTTCTGACGAGCAGGCATGTCTATCCCTGCACAACACACTCGCACCACTCGCCAGGAGAACATGATGAGCCGCAACACCGTCACCGCAGGCACCGCCGACCCGGCGGGCGCAACTGACACCACCGCCTCCGATGAGGCGCAACCGACCCGCAGGAACTGGCGTCGCACAACGGGAATCGTCATCAGTGTGCTGATCGGCGCCTTCTTGGTCTTCGACATCGTGATCAAGCTGACGCGTCCGCAGGAGGTGGTCGATTCCATGGCGAAACTCGGTTTCCCGATCGACCAGGCGCTTGTCATGGGTATCGTCCTGCTGGTCTGTCTCGTCGTGTTCGCAATCCCGCGCACCGCAGTCCTCGGCGCCCTGGGGATCACGGCTTACCTCGGAGGCGCGGTCACCGCCAACATGCGAATCGAGGCACCGCTGTTCGACACGGTCTTGTTCGCGGTCTACACCGGCGTGCTGATGTGGATCGGGCTGGTCCTGCGCCGCCCTGAGTTGCTGAAGGTGGCCGGCCTGAAGCGCTGAGCGTCGCCGCTGCCCGGCCCCGCACCCGTTACTGATCTGGGATCGGACGGGTGCGGGGTCGTTGTGCATCTCTCGTACCGTTACGCGAGTGACTGGTGTGACCAGAGTGAAGCGCAGGAAACTGGCGGCGGCAGCGACGATCGCGGTCGCCGCCCTCGGCGGGGTGGCGGTCGGGACGTTGCCCGGACCGGACGCCTCGGTTGTGACGACGGCCTCCGCGATCGACCCGGCCGGCCTGTACAACAGCGCGCAGTCGAAGTTCGCCGGAGGTGACGTCGCGGGCGGACTCGAACTCCTCCAGCAAGTCCTTGCGGTGGCGCCGGCCGATACCGACGCGCTTGCACTCCAGGCGATCTGGTCGGACCAGGTCGACGACGTCGTCGCAGGACGCTCGGCCCTGAACCGGTTGTCGATGATGAATCCGTCCCTGGCGACAACGGCCCGCAACATCATCTCGGGCGTCGCGACCGCCGCGCAGATCGTCCCCGACACCACTCCCAAGGCGGTGTCGGGACGCCCGGCGATCGTCGTGCTCGGGTACGGCCTGAACGCGAACGGAAAGATGGCGCCGGAGCTCGTCAATCGCGTCTCCGCGGCGAAGGCACAGGCGGAACTGACCACCAACACACCGATCGTCGTCACCGGAGGGGTGCCGAAGAAGGGCATCACCGAAGCAGCCGCGATGCGGACCTGGCTCGTGGACAACGGTGTCAG
The DNA here is from genome assembly GCF_001456905.1 of Gordonia sp. SGD-V-85. Taxonomy (NCBI): domain Bacteria; kingdom Bacillati; phylum Actinomycetota; class Actinomycetes; order Mycobacteriales; family Gordoniaceae; genus Gordonia; species Gordonia sp. SGD-V-85. The sequence goes on along the minus strand of NZ_LNQO01000011.1, from coordinate 149,860 downwards.
TGCGGACCGGATCCTCGTCGAGGACAAGTCCGGGTCGACGGTCGCCAATGCACAGAACACCGCCGAGATCCTGCGCGCACAGGGAATCCGGGACATCGTTCTCGTCACGTCGCCCAACCACATCCGGCGCGGGGCGGCAGACTTCGGTGCCATGGGTCTGCGCGTCGTCGGGACACTCACCACCGCGACGGACCTGGAGAAGTACCGGACACCGCTGGCCAAGGCGCAGCAGACCGGCATACGTGTGGAGGCCACCCGGACCGCGCGTATCCCGGCTACCCATGAGCCCGGGCTCCTGCCGCAGAACCTACCCGAGACCGGCCCCGGATTGATCCCGGAAATCGGCGGCCGGATCCTCCAAGAGCTCCTGAAGGCGGGATCGTCGGCCTGACGGGCCGATCTCCTCGCACCGGGCGGCCGAGTCCGGTGAAGTGAATCACAGTGTTGCGCTGCTGCCCTGCGGTTTCACAGCTTCCCGATGGCAGAGTTCATCTGGAGTCAACAAACCGTCGGTAAGTTCGGACATATGCGAACAAAGGGGAGTCGGGGCCCCCGAATTCGCGAGGTGGTGCGGTACGACCTACCGGCATCTCTCGTCGTTTTCCTTGTGGCCCTGCCATTGTCATTGGGCATCGCGATCGCATCGGATGCCCCCGTGCTCGCCGGTCTCATCGCCGCGGTCGTCGGCGGGATCGTCGCCGGTCTGATAGGCGGTAGCGCACTCCAGGTTTCAGGACCGGCCGCGGGCCTGACCGTGGTGGTCGCCGACATGGTCGCCAATTTCGGTTGGCGCGTTACATGTTTCATCACCGTCGGTGCGGGTGCGTTGCAGATCCTGTTCGGCCTGAGCCGGGTCGCAGGTGCCGCGCTGGCCATCGCTCCCGTGGTCGTCCACGCGATGCTCGCCGGGATCGGCATCACGATCGCGTTGCAGCAGATTCACGTGCTCCTCGGCGGCAGCTCGGCCAGCAGTGCATGGGAGAACGTGACGTCGCTGCCGGCCGGGATCGCCGACATCGAGACGTCGGACGCGCTCGTGGGAGGCACCGTGATCGCGCTTCTCCTCATCTGGCCACTGATGCCCTCGGCGGTGCGCAAGGTGCCGGGACCGCTCGTCGGTATCGTCGGGGCGACGGCACTGACCATCGTCTTCGGCCTGGACGTCGAACGGATCAGTATCGACGGCAACTTCTTCGAAGCGATTACGCTTCCGGAACTACCGGACAGCAGTTGGGGCGCAGTGCTTCTCGGAGTGTTGACGGTCGCCCTGATCGCGAGTGTCGAGTCCCTGCTGTCAGCGGTCGCGGTGGACAAGATGCACACCGGCCCACGCAGCGATCTCAACCGGGAGCTGCTCGGTCAGGGCAGTGCGAACATCACCTCCGGGATGCTCGGCGGGTTGCCCGTCACCGGAGTGATCGTGCGCAGCACCACCAACGTCAACTCCGGGGCGCGAACGTCGGCCTCGGCGGTGATGCACGGCGTGTGGGTGCTCGTCTTCGCGGCACTGCTCACTGGTCTCGTCGAGCAGATCCCCATGGCCGCGCTGGCCGGCCTGCTAGTGGTCATCGGTATCCAGCTGGTCAAGCTGGCGCACATGAAGATCGCGCTGCGGACGGGCGACCTGTGGGTGTACGTCATCACGGTGCTCGCGGTCGTCTTCCTCAACCTGCTCGAAGGCGTCGCGATCGGTCTGGCAGTGGCGATCGGACTCGTCGTATGGCGGGTGGTTCGCGCCGAGATCACCTCGCAGGCAGGCAGTACCGACGACAAGCGTCAGTGGACCGTACGTGTTCGCGGCTCACTGAGCTTCCTGTCGCTGCCGAAACTGAACAAGGCGTTGTCGCAGGTGCCGGACGAGGCGCACCTGACACTGGAACTCGACACCGACTTCCTCGATCACGCGGCGATGGAGATGCTCGAGGACTTCCGTTGGGCGCACGAGGCCGGCGGCGGCACGGTCCTCCTGGTGGAGAAGGGTCGCGCTCGGCTCGTCGACGCCCCTCGACGGCCACCGCGGCGCCACACGTCCGGATTCGCCGGTCTGACGCCGTGGCGTAACCGAACCGGGTCGCAGGCGTCCGCGTCCCCGGACCGCCCGGCCGCACTCAGATCGGTTCTCGGCGGCGTCGACGAGTACGAGAACGAGCACGCCGACGCCCTCCGCGCCATGCTCGCCGATGTCACCGAGTCTCAGGATCCCGACTCGTTCTTCGTGACGTGTGCCGATTCGCGATTGATGCCGAACATCATCACGGCGAGCGGCCCGGGGGACCTCTTCACGGTGCGCAACGTGGGCAATCTGATACCGACCGACAGCGACGACGACGTATCCGTGGAGGCCGCACTCGAATTCGCCATCGGCGAGTTGGGTGTGTCGTCGATCGTGGTCTGCGGCCACTCGTCGTGCGGGGCCATGCATGCGCTGCTCGACAGCGAACAGGTCGATGTATCCGACCTCCCGGCCGGATCCGAGAGCACGCCGATCCAGCGATGGCTCAAGCACGCGATCCCCAGCCGGGTGGCCTTTCGGCACGGACACCCCGCCGGGCGCGCCGCGGCCGAGCTGGGACTGGCCGAGGTCGACCAGCTGGCCGTCGTGAACGTGGCCAAGCAGATCGAGACCCTGGCGCGGCACCCGCTCGTCGGGCGCGCCGCAGCAGAAGCGCGGCTACGCATCGTCGGTCTGTACTTCGACATCGCCACCGCGCGGGTCTACGAGGTCACCCAGCAGAGCATCGCACCGGTCGTCGAGGCGGCAGCCGCGCGACCGTGAACGCCGGTCGGAAAGGCGCCGTCCGTGGACGAGTGTGGGCTGAGGCGCCGGTGTCGACGGTCTGTTGCTACGAGCCGACGGCCGCCTGCACGGCCGCCTGCACGCCGTGGCCGGCAACGACGATCGGTTCGATGGAGCGCAGGGTGCGGCACAACACGAACGCACCTTCCAGCGCGGTCAGCGTGATCAACGCCAGCCGACGACGCTCCGGCTCGGTGATCTCGAGTTGTCCGAACCACGTTGCGAGGCCGGTCAACCAGCTCTCGAAAACCTCGGCCGATTCCAGCCTGAGACGCTCGTTGGTACTCGCGACCTCCAGTGCGATGGTCTCGATGGAGCAGGCCTCGCTGTAGTCCTGCGACTCCAACAGTTTTCCGGCGTTCTCGAACAGCGTCGGGATGCCGGTCAGGGGGTCGGTCGTCTCCAGCTGGGCGCCGACGAACGCGCCGTAGCGCAACCCTTCGCGTCGGATGACCTCGACGCTGATCGCTTCCTTGCCGCCGGGGAAGTGATGGTAGATCGAACCGTAGGGCGCTTCAGCCGCCGCCGAGATCTGTTTGATGCCGGTGGCCGGCATGCCCTGCCGCCGGTACAGCTCTGCGGCTGCCTCCAGGATCCGGTCGCGAGTAGCGGAATCTGCCATGACGTCTCCATCCCTTGCGCATCGTGCCGATGCCAGCCTATCTTGCTTCTAAGTAGAACGATCTATCTAGGAGGCGACGTGCCCACAGTCGACGTGCCGGCCGGCTCCATCTCCTACGAAGACACCGGCGGTCCCGGGCCGATCCTGGTACTCGGCCACGGGTTGCTGATGGACGGGCGGCAGTGGCGCAAGGTGATCCCGCTGCTTCCCGAATTTCGTTGCATCACACCGACGCTCCCGATGGGGGCGCACACGGAGCCGATGCACGCCGACGCGGACCTCACTGAGACGGGTGTGGCATCGATCCTTGCCGACTTCCTCGATGCCCTCGACCTCGATGACGTGACGCTCGTCCTGAACGACTGGGGCGGTGGTCAGTTCGTGATCTCCCAAGGCCGGGACAAACGCGTTGGGAGATTGGTGTTGGCATCGTGCACGGCTTTCGACAACTATCCTCCCGAGCCGGCGCGTCCCGCGGCGCTGTTGTGCCGAGTGCCCGGCGGCGGGTGGATTCTCACCCGGATGCTGGGCACTCGATTCTTCCGGCACAGCACGCGGGCGTATGGCGCGCTGACGAAGTCGGGGATCCCGGACTCGCTGTTCGACGAGTGGTTCCGCCCCGCTGTCGAAAACGCATCGATCAGAAGGGATCTGGTCAAATTCGCCACAGGCGCGCCCTCCCGCCGGAGGCTGCTCGAACTGTCGGACATGATGCGGCGGTTCGATCGCCCGGTGCTCGTGGTCTGGGCAATCGAAGACCGGATGATGCCCCTGGAGCATGCGGACCGCCTCGTCGAGCTCTTCCCGGACGCATCCAAGGTCGTCGTCGACGATTCGTGGACTCTCATCCCGGAAGACCAGCCGGAGGCGATGGCCGACCTGCTGCGCGGGTTCGTCAGATGACGCGTCGTCGTCGCCCCGCCGGGGGCGGTACCGAGTGTGCCGTGTCGCCGACGATGTAGCTCGCCTGCCTTTCGATGCCGAGCGCCGAAGCGCAACGGCCGATTGCCGGCACCGTCCTGAATGTCAGAACATCACCGATCGGAAGTGGGTGACGAACCGCTCGTCGTCATAGAGATGGAACGCGATCCCCGGCGGCTGACCGCGGTTGACGACCTCCCGGCCTTCGAACGGCAGGTTCAGTGTCGACGACACACCCGGCGCGATGCACAGCGGGCGGTCGGCGAACGTGGTCACCGCCGGGGTGTGGGCGTGTCCACACAGGAACGCGACGATGTTCGGGTGCTGATCCACCAGGGCGGCGAGACGGCCCTCGTCACGCTGGCGGATCGAGTCCATGAACGGCATCAGCAGGTCGACCGGCGGATGGTGAAAGGCGATGAACACCGGTGTCGCCACGGACGTCGCGGTGAGCCGGTCCGACAGCCAGGAGATGGTCGCGTCGTCGAGACGACCGTCGTTGCGTCCGGGCATCGAGCTGTCGCACATCAGGAAGAGGACGTCGGAGCCGTCGCGCCCGCGCACCGTCCGCGCGTGATTGATCGGACCAGAGGTCTCGGTGCCGATCAGGGCCGCGCTGAACGGTTCCCGGACATCGTGGTTGCCGGCGGTGATGAGCATCGGCAGCGGACTCTCGAGCACCCCGTACGCCTCGCGGTACTCGCTCGCGGCACCTTCATCGGCGATGTCACCGGTGACCAGCAGGACGTCGATCCCGGCGGCGCGGGCGTTGATATAGCTCAACGTCGACTGGATACGGGCCCGATTGAACCGCGTCCCGTTGAAATGCAGGTCGCTGATGTGGGCGACAACGAACACGAAGAGCTCCTGTCACGGTTCCTGGCTCCCACGAGGCTAACCGCAGGCAGGGTCCGACGACGCATCGCCTCAGGGCCGCGAGGCGCAACGCACTCCCATGACGTCGGTGTGGTTCAGCCCGCTCGGGTGCCGGCTCCCCTGTAACGCACAGCGGCCGGCGAGCGACATCGACGATGAGTCGCCGACCTGCCAACCCCCGACCTGGCAGGTCGGCGACCGTCTTTGTCTCCGTCGATGCAAGACTTCGGCGCTGTTTGCATTCTCCCGAGTTCGCGCGCACACTGGCGAGCGGTGTTAGTTGCGCTCTGCAACTAATTGCAAAGAGCAAGTAAAACTTCTCGGGTAGGCGGTGAGGACAGTGCTCGATCAACACGCGATCGACGACCTCTTCGAGACCCTTCTGCGCTTCGTCCGCATCCGCGAACGGGCGGTCCACACGACGTTCCGTACGCGTGAGGGCGAGTTCGAGGCCGCGGCGTTCAAGGCGCTCTTCCCGCTCGCGCGACGGTCGATGCGATCGCGCGACCTCGCCGAGACGATGAATGCCGACCCGTCGACGGTGAGTCGGCACGTGGCTCAGCTCGTGGAGCACGGCCTGATCCGCCGCGAGGCGGACCCGGACGACGGGCGCGCCACCATGCTCGTCATCACCGCCGCCGGACGGGATCGCGTCGTGGCCATGCGCGAGATGCGTCGCGCCGCCATGGCCGATGTCATGGCCGACTGGACCGACGACGAACTCCACACCCTCGTGACACTTCTCGGGCGGTTCGTCGATGCCGCCGACGCAGCCCTGCACCCGGCGTGCCCGGACCGCAGCCCGGACACAGATGCGAATGACCCGAAAGGACGACAGTGACAGACTCTTCGGCCGCCGACACGGTGAACCACGACGAGGAGGTCGCCGGCGCCGGACTGACCCATCGCCAGATCCTGACCATCCTGGCCGGACTCATGCTGGGCATGTTCCTCGCCGCCCTCGACCAGACCATCGTGTCGACGGCGATCCGGACCATCGCCGACGATCTGCAAGGGTATGACCTGCAGGCCTGGGTGACCACGGCCTACCTCGTCACCGCGACGATCGTGACCCCCTTGTACGGCAAGCTGTCCGATCTCCACGGCCGGAAACCGTTCTTCCTGCTGGCGATCTCGATCTTCATCGTCGGTTCGCTGCTGTGCACGATCGCGTCGTCGATGTATCAACTCGCCGCGTTCCGCGCCTTCCAGGGGCTCGGCGCGGGCGGCTTGATGACGCTCGCACTGACGACCATCGGCGACATCGTCCCGCCGCGGGAACGCGCCAAATACCAGGGCTACTTCCTCGCCGTATTCGGCACCTCCAGCGTCCTCGGACCGGTCCTCGGCGGTCTGTTCGCCGGCCAGGAGACGATCCTCTGGGTGTCCGGTTGGCGTTGGGTGTTCCTGGTCAACGTGCCGATCGGACTCGTCGCGCTGTTCGTGGTCTACAAGGTGCTCAACTACGACCAGCAGAAGGGCGTCGGCGGGCGCACCGACTACTGGGGGGCGACGGCACTCGCCGTCGCCGTGGCTCCGCTGCTCATCGTCGCCGAACAGGGGCGCCAGTGGGGATGGACCTCCGGACTGTCGTTCCTCTGCTACGGGATCGGCGTCGCCGGCATCGCCGCGTTCATCTGGATCGAGCACCGCATGGGCGACGACGCTCTCATCCCGTTGCGCGTGTTCACCAACCGGGTGTTCAGCCAGGGCATCATCATCTCGGTCATCATCGGCGCCGTCATGTTCGGCGGGATCTCGATGCTGCCGCAGTATTTCCAGGTCCTCCGCGGATCGAGCCCCATGATCGCCGGCCTCCAGATGTTGCCGATGGTGCTCGGTCTGATGGCCGGTTCGATCCTGTCGGGCCAGCTGATCTCGCGCACCGGACGCTACAAGATCTTCACGATCATCGGCGCCGTGCTGATCACCGCGGGCACTTTCCTGCTGCACCTGGTGGGCACCGAGACACCGCTCTACCTGGTCATGCTGATGGCCGCGCTCCTCGGCTTCGGGCTCGGCAATCTGATGCAGCCGATCACCCTGGCGATGCAGAACATCCTGCCGCCCAAGGACATGGGACTTTCCACCGGCACCGCCACCTTCTTCCGTCAGATCGGTGGAACGCTCGGTGTCGCGGTCTTCTTCTCGCTGTTGTTCTCCGTCATGGGGCCGAACATCAAGGACGAGATGGTCGCGGCGGCAGCCCAACCCGAATACCGGGCCGCGGTCGTAGAGGCCTCGCAGAGCAGCGACCCGCAGGTCAGCGCATTCGGGCACTCGCTCATCGCGGCCGCTCAGAATCCCGGTGTTGCAACCGGATCGTCGGACAGTGTCATGAGTGACACCTCGGTCATCGAGAGGCTGCCGGCCGAACTGGCCCAACCCATCAAGGAGGGGTTCGCCGACTCGATGGACCGGGTGTTCTTGGCGGTGTCGATCGTCGCGCTGCTCGCGATCATCGGAACGGTCACCTGGAAGGAACTCCCGCTGCGTCAGGGACGGCCGATCGGCGCACCGGAGTCGTCACCCGCGTCGTGAGCGTCAGTCGGAGCGGACCCACCTCACCCCGACAACGTCCGCCGGAAGAGAGCCTTGAGCTCATCGAAGTGATGTTCGCAGGCCTCGTGGTGATACGCTGCCAGATCGGACATCGTATACCCGTGCGGCGCACCGGGATAGACGGTCGCCGAGTGCGCCACGCCCCCACCGGTCAGGGCGTGCTCGAACTGCGCGACCGCCGTCGCGGGCAGTGATGAATCCTTGTCGGCGTGGATGGCGAGGACGAACGCGTCGATGCCGACGAGATGCAGGTGCGGACTGTCGCGGTCGTCGGTCACCAGGCCGCCGGTGTGGAACATGCCGACCGCGGCGACGTCGTCGGGCCGGGCGGCGGCGATGTTCAGCGCGAGCCGGCCGCCCATGCAGTAGCCCGTGACACCGACACGTCCGGGTGTGACGCCCGGGAGCGATTGCAGCGCGTCGAGGTAGGCGACGAGATCGGGACGTACCGCCTCGGGCGTGAGGGTCCGTGCCCGCGGCATCGCGGATCGGAAGAATGCGGTCCGCGCCTCGGGCAGCAGCAGATCCTCGGTGGGCGCCCACTCGGCCGCGGACCCGTACCGGTGGAACAGGTGCGGCACCAGCACGACGTAACCCCAGGACGCAATGCGGTCGGCCATGGCCTCGATGCGAGGTCGTAGGCCGATCACATCGGTGAGGAACAGGACTCCCGGTGACGTCCCGGATGAATCGGGCCGCGCCACATAGGCTTCGGTCTCTCCGTCGGCCGCCGAGATGGTGATCGTCTCACCCGTCATGTCCACGCTCCTCTGCTCGGTTCACGCCCCGGGTCACAGATCACCGGGCAGTTTGTCCCTCCGGATCCCCCGCCAGCTGGGATGCCGCAGATGCCCGGCCGTCGTCCAGTCCATGAACCGGACCTCGCCGACGATCTTCGGCAGGACCCACACCGCGCTGGACTCGACGGGCCGGTCGAGTTTGTCCAGGAAGGGCGACCGCGAGATCTCCAACGGTCCGAGTTCCTCTGCAAGCGAACGCAACTGTGCGTCGGTGAAGCCGGTTCCCACGCGACCGACGTAGCGGAGTCCGGTCTCCTCGGGCAAACCGATGAGCAGGGAACCGATGGTGTGCGCGCGGTTGCCGCGGCCCGGCCGATATCCGCCGACCACGACCTCGATGTCGCTCCAGTTCTTGTGTTTCAGCCAGGTCGTCGACCGGCGTCCCTGCTGATACACCGAGTTGCGGCGCTTGGCGACAACGCCTTCGAGATTGTGTTCACGGCTGTACTCGACGGCGGCCGATCCCGGGCCCGGAAGCAGCGGCGGCACTTCGACGAAGGCGGAGTTGCGGAACGCGGGCGCCAGCTCCTCGAGGAGTTCGCGCCGAACCGACCATGGCTTGCGCAACAACGACGAACCGTTCAGGAACAGGATGTCGAACAGGTGTAGCCGCAACGAATACGGCTCGTCGGTGTGCCGACGTGAGGTCAGCAGCGTGAAATTGGTGCGGCCCGACGAGTCGATCGCGACGACCTCGCCGTCGAGCACCACGTCCATGAGGCCGAGATCGTCTGCGAGGCCGGTGAGTTCGGGGAAGTCGGCGGTCATGTCGATACCCGATCGGGAGGTGAGCCGGAACTCGCCGCCGACCGAACGGATGAGGAGCCGATATCCGTCCCATTTGCCCTCGAACGCCCAGTCTCGACCGTTGAGTCCGTCGATCGACTCGTCGGTCGCGAGCATCGGGCGCGGGTCGGTGAGGCTGTCGGGGACGATCGGACGCGGTTCGTCGCTCATCAGGTGGGCAAGCCAGTTCTTCTCACCGGTCCGGATCAAGGCGTACCGTCCCTGCACGCGCTCGCCGTGGAGGCGGACGATGACCTCCTTGTCCCGCCACTTCTCGAGCTCGAATGTGCCCCTGTCCCAGATGGACACGTGACCGCCGCCGTATTCGCCCGCCGGGATGTCGCCCTCGAAGTCGGCGTAATCCATCGGGTGGTCCTCGGTCTGCACCGCGAGCCGGTTCTGGTCGGGGTCGGTGGGCAGGTTCTTCGGTACGGCCCACGACACCAGGACCCCGTCGTGTTCCAGCCGGAAGTCGTAGTGCAACCGTCGGGCGTGGTGCTCCTGGATCACGAAGATCGGTGCCCTCTCGGTCTGCGTGTCCGAGGAATCAGGTTCTGCAGCAGAGCTCTCGGCTTCGATGCGCTGTCGATGCGCTTCATCGCCGAAGGGTTCGGGTGTCTTCGACTGGTCGCGCTTGCGCCGGTACTCCTTCAGGTTGATGACCTGTCCCGCCGCGGGCTCGACGACGACCTCCGGCTCGTCGTCGTAGGGGTCGTCCAGGCCGTCGAGGAGATCGCCGAACTCCTCGACGCGGTCCAGCACCTCGGTGTAGAGCAGTTGGGAGAGTCCGGGGTCCTCCATCTCCTCCCAGGTGCGCGGCGCGGCCACCCACGGCTGCTCGCGTCCGCGCATCGAGTACGGCGCGAGAGTGGTCTTGGCGGCGGTGTTCTGGCTCCAGTCGATGAAGACCTTGTCGTCGCGCAGCGATTTGGACATCTTGGCGGTGATGAAATCGCTGTGCTGACGGGCGAACTCGTTGGCGACCTCCTGAGCCACCTTGCGCGCCGCATCCGACGTCACGGGCTTCGGGAGCCGCGCGTAGAGGTGGATGCCCTTGCCGCCGCTGGTCACCGGGTACGTCGTCGCCCCGCCGAGCCAGTTGCGGATCTCGCACGCCACCTCCGCGGTCCGGTGCAGCGGCACCCGTGGCCCGGGATCGAGGTCGAAGACGATGCGGTTGGCCATCGGCGCGCCGTCGGGCCCCATGGGAAGCCGCCACTGCGGCGTGTGGATCTCGAGCACGGCCATCTGCGCGAGCCAGACCAGCGTGGCGCGATCGTCGGCCATCGCATAGTTGATGACCCGCTCGCTGTGCTGGATGCCGTGGCGTCGGATCCAGTCAGGTGCGCTCTCGGGAACGTTCTTCTCGAAGAACGGGGTCGACTCGACGCCGTTGGGCCACCGCTTACGGGTGATGAGGCGGTTGCGTACGTGGGGGAGGAGGACATCGGCGATCCGCGAGTAGTAGTCGATGACCTCGAACTTCCGCGTCCCCGTCGCCGGATAGAGCACCTTCGAGAGATTGGTGATCGAGATCCGCCGACCGTCGACCTCCAGTGTCTCGCCGCCTGCCATGCTCCTATTGTCCACAACGCCGGTCAGAACGTCGTGCAGCTTGCCGCCATCCGGCCCGGATCCCTGGCAGAATGGCCCCCATGCGCTCGATCTGGAAGGGCGACCTCAGCTTTGGCCTGGTCAACGTGCCGGTCAAGGTCTATTCCGCGACCGAGAGTCACGACCGGAAGTCGTATCAGGTCGACTCGTCGGACGGAACCCGCATCCGCTATCGCCGCGTGCGCGAGGGCACCGACACCGAAGTCGACTACGGCGACATCGCCAACGCCTACGAATCCGAGTCCGGCGAGACCGTGATCCTCACCAAAGAAGACCTCGCCACGCTGCCGGTGCAGAAGAGTCCCGAGATCTCGATCCTGGAGTTCGTACCCGCCGAGCAGGTCGATCCGATCTACTTCGACAAGCCTTACTACCTCGAACCGTCGTCGAAGTCGCCGAAGGCCTACGTCCTGCTGGCCAAGGCGCTGGAGGAGACGGACCGGCTCGCGATCGCCTCCTTCACTCTGCGCAACCGGACACGCGTGGCCGCGCTGCGCGTCGTCGACGGGGTGATGACGCTGCAGACGCTGCTGTGGCCCGACGAGGTCCGCAAACCCGACTTCGGCTTCCTCGACGACGACACCGAGATCCGCGATCAGGAACTGCAGATGGCGGCCTCGCTGATCGAGTCGATGGCATCGGACTACGACCCCTCCGAGTTCGAGGACACCTATCAGAACGAGCTGACGAAGCTCATCGAGGCGAAGTCCGAGGGTGGCGAGGCGTTCCCCGAATCCGACGACGAAGACAAGGACACCGAGGACTCCGACGTCGCCGATCTCCTCGCCGCGCTGCGCGCGTCGGTGAAGGACCGCGGGGGATCCGATTCGAAGGATTCGGACTCGAAGGACACCGCGGCCAAGAAGGCACCGGCCAAGAAGGCTGCGGCGAAGACGGCCGCGAAGAAGGCGCCGGCCAAGAAGACCGCTTCCAAGTCGACGGCGAAGAAGACCTCCTCGGGGTCCGGCGAGTCCGGGAGCAAGTCCACGGCCAAGAAGGCGCCCGCCAAGAAGTCCTCGCGCAAGGCGAGCTGACCCGCACCGCCGGGCAACGGCGGTCCGAAAAGGGTTGGCACCACGCCCACGGGTTCGGGCAAGCTCGAAGGGTGACTTCCGCCGCCGACTCCCGACTGCCCCGCGCGCTGCTGCCGTTCGCGCGTCGACAGTACCGGCTGCTCGCGTCCGGACTGATCCTCGCCATGTTCGCCGACGGCGTGTGGACGATCGCGGTGATCTGGCAGATCATCGCGCTCGGCGGCGGTCCGGGCCAGGTGTCGCTGGCCACCGGCGTGGCCGCGGTGGGAATGCTGTTCTCCACGTTGGCCGGTGGTGTGCTCGCCGACCGTATTTCGCAGCGCCACATCATGATCGGACTCGAGGTCGCGAAGATGATCGCGTTCGGTGCGATCGGTCTGGCGTCGATCGCGGGCGTACTGCAGCTCTGGCACGTGGTGGTGGCGTCCCTTCTGGGCGGCATCACCACCGGGATGTACTACCCCGCCTACTCGGCGTTGCTGCCCGGTGTCGTCGCGCCGTCGGAGCTGCAGGCGGCCAACGGGATCGAGGGCTTCTTCCGCCCGGTCGTCTTCCAGGCGGTCGGGCCGATGGTCGCCGGCGCGGTCATCGGTGCCTGGGCGCCGGGACCCGCGGTGCTGATGGCGGCGATCGCGGCCATCCTGTCGGGGGTCTGTTATCTCGGGATGGCCCCGGTCACCGCGCGTCGGTTCGGCGAGACGGGCGAGGACGCGCCGGAGGTCGTCGAGGGTGCGGGTGCCCGCCGGATCGTCGGCGACCTGGCCGAGGGGTTCGTCTACATGGCCCGGACCCCGTGGCTGTGGGGGACGCTGCTCTTCGCCTGCGTTTTGGTATTGGCGACGCTCGGCCCCATAGAGGTGCTCGTCCCGTTCGCATTACGTGAGCGCATCGACGGCGACGCGACCCAGCACGCCTGGGTGCTCGCTGGATTCGGACTCGGCGCGGCCGCGGCGTCACTGGTATTCGCCTCGATCCCGATGCCGCGCCGGTACCTCACCGTCATGTTCTCGCTGTGGGCGTTCTCCAGCCTGCCGCTGGTGCTGATGGGTCTCGCCGATTCGACGTGGATGTTCGTCGCCGCCGGTGTGATCATGGGCATCCTCTTCGACGGCCCGATGGTGCTGTGGGGAACGCTCTTACAGCGTCGGGTGCCGCCGGCACTGTTGGGTCGCATCGCCAGTCTCGACTTCTTCGTATCGGTCGCGCTGATGCCGGTGTCGATGGCGATCGCCGCCCCGGTCTCGTCGGCGATCGGCCTGACCGCCACGTTCGTGCTGGCCGGGTTGCTCCCGGTGCCGATCGCGTGGGCGTTCTACTTCGCGGCCGGCATGTGGCGCGACGAGATCGAGAACCCCCTTGTCGACGAGTCGAATCCGAAGTTGGTCGACTCCGCTGCGGTCCGTTGACGTGACCTGGAGCACATACTACGGTGACACATCATTCACAGGGCACGACGTGACGTAGCGGAGTGGGCTCGGCGGCTCGGCGCAGCCATTGCAGGAGGCGAAGACGATGGCGGTCTGCACGCCGGGTGACGTCCCGTCGATCATCACCGGCTACCTGGGGTTCGAGTGCGAGGGCGCGAATCCGATTGTCACGATCCGGAATCCGGCCGACCTCGAGCACTGGACGCAACCGGTCCTCGAGATCACGATCATCCTCGGTGCCGTCCTCGCGCTGATCCACGCGATCCGCCGACTGCGTCGCGACGGCGACCCCACCAACCTGACGGTGTGGATCGTATCGTTGGTCTACCTGTTCGTGATCGAGCCGCCGCTGTACTTCCCGAACTGGTTCCACGCCGAAGAAGCGATGGGATTCATGTTCTCCCACAACGTGTTCACGGTAATGTTCATGTACGACCGGCTGCCGTTGTACATTGTTGCGTTCTATCCGGCCGTGAGCCAGGTCGCCTACGAGCTCGTGCGGGCGTGGGGCTTCTTCGACGGGTCGAAGCGCTCGGCGCTGCGCGGCTCGCTCGTTCTGGCCCTGGTGTTCCAGACCTTCTACGAGATCTTCGACCAGCTCGGCCCGCAGCTCAAGTGGTGGGCGTGGAACGTCGACGCGCCGTACTATCGCGACACCCTCGCCCAGCTCCGAGCCCAGGGCGTCGCCCCCGACGAGCTCGGCAATCCCGCCGCGGAGCCCACACTGGCCGCGGTGCCGTGGGGGAGCGTCTGGCTTTTCGCGACCGTCTCGTTCGCCGTGCTCGTCTACGTCGCGGTGCGCTTGGTCCAGATCCCCACCTCCCGAGGACGCGCCCCGCGCGGATGGTCGTTGTCATGGCGCGTCGTCGTGTCCGGTGTTGTGGCCGTTGTCAGCATGCCACTCCTGTCCATTCCGACGGCGCTGTTCGGCCGTGACGAGAACGCGAATCACGACGCGCAGACCGTCGTGTACTGGGTGGAGATGGCCCTGGTGTGGGGGATCGGACTGACACTTCTGTACGTGCAATGGCGACGCATGCGCAGCGACCCGACGCTGGGCGTCGACGACGCTCGCAGCGCTCGGCCCTTCCTCGTCGTGTTCCCGGTCCTGTTCCTCGGGGTGCACCTCGTACTGTGGTGCGCCGCGTTGCCCGCCTACCTTGACGCCGAGGACGGAATCACCGCCGACAACACACCGATCGGGAGTCTCCCCTACGTGATCGCCTGCCTCGTGGTCGCTGTGGGCGTGCTGGGCGTCGCTGTCGTTCGGGGCCGGCGCACGGTCGACGACAGCCCGGCGGTCGCGGGAACACCGTCGACCTCAGGCGTGTGACAACGTCCGATTCGTCCATAGCTGGGTCTGCCCGTCGTGGACGGCGACGAGTCGAGCGCGATCAGTGCTGGAGAACCCGCGCGGCGCCGTCGACGACGCTCGTCGTGAGTGTCTGCAGCAGAGGCGAACTCAGCTTCCAGTGCTGCCAGTACAGCGGGACGTCGATGTGGTGGTCGGCGATGAGGCGGACGCGACCGGTGTCGAGGGCGTCCGCGATCTGGACGACCGGGACGGCGCCCCAGCCGATGCCGAGCGCGACGGCGCGGTGGTATTCGGTCGACGCCGGGATGTAGACCGCGGGCGGGTCGACGGGCCGGCCGGCGAGGGCGGCCGAGATGTTCCGCTGGATGTGATCGTTGCGGTCGAACTGCACCATCGGGGCCCGGGCCAGTGCATCGGCATCGGGCCCGTCGGGTAGCCATGTGTCGATGAATTCCGGTGTGGCGACCGGCAGATAGCGCATCGTGCCGAGCGACTGCAGTGCGCACCCGCGGATCGCCAGTGGTTCCGAGGTCACCGCGGCGAGCACGTCGCCGGTGCGGAGCAGGGTGCTGCTGCGGGTTTCGTCGTCTCGGAAGACCTCGACCGCCACTGCGTGCTCCCGGTGGAATCGCGCGAGCACGGGCAGTAACCAGGTCGCGAGCGAGTCGGCATTCGTCGCGACCGGGAGATGGACACGGGGACGTTCGACCAGCGGCAGATCGTCGTCGTCGGGCGCGCCCACGAACTCGGCGCGGGTCTCGGCGAGCAGTAGTTCCCACTGCTTGGCCAACCGCACCAGCACCTCGCCATCGGGTGTGGCCGTCGCCGGCTTGGTCCGCCGGAGGAGTACCCGCCCGGCAGCGGACTCCAGCGCCTTGATCCGCTGGCTCACCGCCGACGGGGTGATGTGCAGGGCGGTGGCCGCGGCGTCGAAGGTGCCCTCGCGCAGGACCGCGGCCAGCGTGCGCAGGCCTTCCTGACTGATGTCCACGAGCCGAGGTTAGTGGTGTGTCCCGCCGGACAGTCGAGACACACCACCGCCGGCCGGATCAGGCGGGGACGGTGTCGCCCGCGGAGTCGGCCCGCCGTCCGCGCACCATGCCGAGTGCGAGGAGCGCGGCGCCGACGGCAATCCACCCGAGGAGAACGGCGACCTGTCCGGTGATGCTCGCCGCCGGGAAATACGCGACCGAACGGAGCAGCGTGCCGCCGGCGCCGGGCGGCAACCACTGGCCGATCGTTCCCCACGGCGCGGGCAACAGGTACGGCGACGATGCCAGCCCCGACAGCGGGTTGGAGATCAGCACCATCACCAGCGCGGACACCCCGACCCCGGCGGGTCCGAGCAGGCTGCCCGCACCAACCGTGAACCAGGTGATCGCTCCGATCATCAGGGCTGCGGCGAGTCCGACGGGGCCGATACCGCCGTCGATGACGCCCAACCATGACCACGTCGCCGCGAAACCGAACCCGGCCACGAGCGGCCCCAGGACCGCCAGTGTCGCCTGCATGGCGACTGGGCCGCGCAGCCCGATCGCGGCGGCTCCGCCGAGTGCCATGCCGGCGATCAGCAACGGCAACAGTCCGGCGGCGAAACCCGTTCCGCGTGTATCAGTCTCGGGAGTGGGGACCACGGATTCGACGGCGACCGGTACACGCTGGGCGGTGGCGATGCCGTTCCCGACCCCGGCGACGACCTGCGCCAGCACCGGCGAACCCGCCTCCGCGGTCAGCACCGTGACCCCGCCGGGCCCGACCGCGATCGCGCCGACCAGGTCGCGCCGTTCGATGGCGGCACGCGCGTCCTCGGTGTCGGCGAATCGTTCGACGGCGAAGGCGTCTTCACCGGCCCGGTCGGCGAGCGCCGTCTCGATCGCCTGTGCCGCGGGCGGCGGTGCGACGAGACCCAGTGGGGCTTGATGCGGCTCGGGATCGACGGCCAGTGACACGAACGTCGCGGCGATCGCGATCACGAACGTCGGGATCAGCAGCGCCATCACCGCCACGAGGCGCCAACTGGGTGCCCGCCCGGTCGGGGGCGCACCGTCGGCCTCCGCGGTCGCAACGGGCGCCCGATCGCGCGAATCTGTCGAGTGCAGTTCAGTGCTCATGACCACTCCTAAAAAGAACGAATCTTCGTTTTTCTGAGTATGCGCGGAGGGCCGCGAGGAATCAAGAACGAATATTCGTTTTAGACTGTCGGCATGCCCAAGATCAGCGACGAACGCAAGCTCGAAAGAAGCCGGCAGATCCTCGCCGCCGCTCGCCGATGCTTCGTCGACAAGGGGTTCCACCGTGCGTCGATGTCTGACGTGATCCGGGAATCCGGGCTCAGTGCGGGTGCCGTCTACTCGTACTACTCGTCGAAAGAAGAACTGATCGCCGCCGTTGCGCGGTCGATCTTCGCCGCCTACGAGTCGGGGATCAGCAGCTTCGACGACCCGGTAGAGCAACCCCCGTCGCCTGAGGCGGTTGTACGCGCGCTGGCCGAACGGGTCCTGCTGGAGATCGCGCCGATGACCGACGGCTTCCGGATGGTCCTGACGGTATGGGGTGAGGCCGCCAACAACCCGGAGCTGCGCGAGACCGTGCGCGACATCATCCGTGGGCTGCGGGGCGTCTTCGAACGCGTGCTGACGGCCTGGCGGGCCGCGGGCCACGAATTGCCCGCGGAGCCTGCGGTGCTCGCGCAGGTGATGGTCTCGGCGATGCAGGGGGTGGTCGTTCAGCAGGGCCTGGTCGGCGACGTGGACGTCACCGACTACATCGAGGCCTTGTGCGCGGTTCTACGCGGCATCGGACTGGGCGACGATGCGTCCACAATCTGAAGTTCAACTGTTTATTCGTGAAAAAGTTTCGCTGTACTGACCGGGGCGTGTCGCCCTAGCGTCGTCCCGGTGACCGCCTACCTCGTACCGACACTTGCCGGGCTTCTCACCGGCGCCGGTCTGATCATCGCCATCGGACCCCAGAACGTTTTCGTGCTGCGTCAGGGCGTCGCCCGCAGGCACACCGGTCAGATCGTGGCGGTCTGCGCCCTCTCCGACGTCGTACTCATCGTGGCAGGGGTGGCCGGCCTCGGCGCGCTCGTCGCCGCGCACCCGGAGGTGGTGACGTTCGCGAAAGCGGCCGGCGGACTGTATGTCGGGGCGTTGGGCGTCATGGCCGCCAGACGCTGTGTGCGCAGTGACGAGGCCATCGCAGCCGCTGACGAGATCGGGGCCGAGTCCACCGGCCGCTGGGTGGCGGTGGGTACGGCCCTGGCTCTGACCTGGCTCAACCCGCACGTCTACCTCGACACGGTCATCACCATGGGTGCCATCGCCAACGGCCACGGAAACGGCAAGTGGGCGTTCGCCTTCGGTGCCTGCATCGCGAGTGTCCTCTGGTTCACCGCGCTCGGCGGCGGAGCTCGGAGACTGTCCGGATTCTTCGCGAGTCCGCGGGCGTGGAAGATGCTCGACGCGGTGGTCGCGGTCATCATGCTGGGGATGGCGATCGCGCTGTTCGCGTCGATCTGACACGCATTCCGAGCATGTGCGGGGCGCTCGTCGGTGACCGGTGTCGTCACCCGGGTTCCCCCGGCAGCCGGACGGGTGCAGGACAGCGGTGGAGGCGACAGTGTGATCACGCTGGAGTCACCGAGGACTCAGATCGGACACTGCTGCGGCGCGAGTGGGGTGTTTCGGGTATCCCGGAGGGGTGACACCGCGCCGATCGGCCCCGACGGTGACTCGCGACACCACGATCCGCGAGCAGACGACGACGTTCGACGTGCGTGCGTTGGTGACCGATGTGCGCCATGTACTGGGCCGCGGCGACCTCGCCGCGGCTGCTGCCACCCTCACCTACTTCGCGGCGATCGCCGTCGTGCCGTGGGCGCTGCTGGGGATCTGGTCGACGACCTGGCTCCGCGGCCCGTCCGCCGAGGAGTCCCTGGCGGAGCTGCGCGTCCTCATCCCACCGGCCATGGGCGGCCGTGGCGTGTTCGACGAGGCCGTCGCGGTCGGTACCGGACTGACGCTGATGGGCGCACTGGTGTTGCTGTTCCCGGCGTCGTTCTACGGCGAGGGTCTTCGCCGCGCGTGTATGACGTTGTATCCGCGCGAGGACCGGTTCACGGGATGGCGGTCTCGGATCTGGGTGCTGGGATTGGTGGTCGTCGTGCCGCCACTGGCGTATGTGGTCGTCGGCGTCGCGGGCACACTCACGACGTTTGCGCCCGAGGGAGGCGGAACGGGTGGTTTCGGCGACCTCGTGGTCCGGATCGTGGTCGAGTTCATCGTCGTGTGGATGCTGGTCACGGTGGCCCTGACCTGGGTGTACTGGAAGGTGACGCCCGGTGAGCCATCACTCGGGGTGGCGGCGGCCAGCGCTCTCGGCACCGCGTCGTTCATCGCCGGATTCACCCAGGGCTTCCTGCTGTTCCTGTCCCTGCCGATCGATGTCGGGATCCCGTACGGGGGTCTCCGGGTGATCGGCGGGGTGGTCGCGGTCGGTTTGTGGCTGTACGTCGCGCACGTCATCGTCATCATCGGATGGGCGTTCGGGCAGGCGATCGAGAAGCAGAGGAGGGGACGTGTCCGCGGAGCCTGAGCGAGCGGGCCGGAGCCTCACGGCGGCGTCGGGTGCGGAGCGGACGACGAGCGCCCGGGACGAGGCACTCGACTCGTGGTCGAAGCTCCACGGAGGGCTCGATCCGCGCGCGAGTTTCTGGGTCCGGAACTGGGTGCTCGTCAGCCACGCCTGCGCGCGACCGTTGGCCCGACTGGGCCTCACGCCGAACACCGTGACAGCTCTCGGAGTCATCGCCACCGCGATCGCGCTGTGCCTGACCATTCTCGGCGACTGGTGGCCGCTGCTCGCCGCACTCGTCATCGTCCTGGCGGCGCTCCTCGACGGGATCGATGGTGCCATCGCGGCCCAGACCGGAACGGCCTCGCGGTGGGGGCGTATCAACGACTCGGTGGCGGACCGGTTCTCGGACGTGATGCTCGTCGGCATCGTGGTGGTCGTGGGTGCACCGCCATGGCTCGGCGCGACGATCGCGGTGCTCACCCTCATCCTCGAGATCACCCGCGCCACGGCCCAGGCGGTGGGCATGAAGGGGCCAGGGACGGTCACCGTGTGGGAGCGGCCGTCGCGGGTGATACTGGCGGTCGTCGCCACTGTGAGTGCGGGTTCGTGGTGGTGCTCGGGACTGAGCTCAGCCGTCGCGTCCGGCCTGGCTCTATTCATCGCGGCAATCGGCGCGGCACTGGCGTTGATCGGGACGGTCCAGTTGGGGATCGCGGTGCGGAGGCAGACCCGACGGCTCGGATGAGTTCTCGTCGCGGGCGGCTCCCATCCGGTTCGCGCTCCGGTGACGAACAATGGTGCGAAGAGCAGCTCGCCCGATCTCGATGCGATGAGGAAATGTCGATGACGAACGACTCGGTGGTTCTCGCCGACGCCGACGGCCGCCCGTGCGGCACCGCCGACCGCGAGGGGGTGCACGGACCGGACACCCCGCTGCACTTCGCCTTTTCGTGCCATCTCGTCGTCGACGGCCGCATCCTCATGACACGCCGGGCGTTGTCCAAGCGCAGCTGGCCCGGGGTGTGGACCAACTCGTTCTGCGGTCATCCGCGCCCCGGCGAGGACGTCGTCGACGCCGTGCACCGGTATGCCCGGCGCGAGCTCGGTATCGAGGTGGCCGATGTCCGCTGCATCCTGCCGGACTTCCGGTACCGGGCGGTCGACGCGAGCGGCATCGTGGAGAACGAGATCTGCCCGGTGTTCGTCGCACGTCCGCTGGGAACACTTCGACCGGATCCCGATGAGGTCGCCGAGCACGCCTGGGCCGACGTCGCCGACGTGTGGTCGCTCGTCGCGAACACCCCGTGGGCGGTCAGTCCGTGGTTCGTCGAGCAGGTGCGGCAGCTGCCGACCGACGACCCCGGTTCGGTCTACGACACCCATCCGGTGATGTCCCGGGCGTCGAATTCATGACGTCAGGCAATTGGCGTTCAGTCACCAGGTCGAGGAGCGGTCGGATGATGCACATTCCCGGTCACACTCAGGTGATCCCACCGCACCGGCGATACGACGAGGTCGCGGAAGCCTGTGCGGCGATGGTGATCAGGTCGTACTCGAGTTCGTTCGGACTCGCTTCGCGTCTGCTCACGCCGCGGATTCGGCGCGACGTCCAGAACATCTACGCGCTCGTGCGGGTGGCCGACGAGATCGTCGACGCCCCGCGCCCGGAGCAGGGGCTCGTCGACCGCAGCAATGAACTCGACCAGCTCGAGGAGCAGACCAGCGTCGCGCTCGTCACCGGGTCGAGCAGCAACCTCGTCGTCCACGCCTTCGCGCAGACCGCCCGCCGGGTCGGCATCGATCTTGATCTGGTCGGCCCGTTCTTCGACTCGATGCGCAGCGATCTGACCCAGGTCCAGCACGACTTCGAGTCGCTGGCCACCTACATCTACGGCTCGGCCGAGGTGGTCGGTCTGATGTGCCTGCGGGCGTTCCTCGCCGACGAGCCGAAATCCGCCGCCCAGTACGACCACCTCGCACCCGGCGCCCAACGGCTGGGCGCGGCCTTCCAGAAGATCAACTTCCTCCGCGACTTCGGCGAGGACAGCGACGGGCTGGGGCGGCGCTACCTGGTCGGCCTCGATCCCGACGATCCGGCGGACTCCGCCTGGTCGCTCTGGCTGGACGACATCGACCTCGACCTGACCGCCGCTGCGGCCGCCATCCCGCACCTGCCGGCGAGCAGCCGCGTCGCGGTGTGCACCGCGCACGACCTGTTCGCCGAGCTGACGGCCCGCCTTCGCGAGTCGTCGGCCACCGAGGCCCGCCGTACCCGCGTCCGCGTCCCGAACGCCGGGAAGGCGAAGATCGCGGCGGCCGCCGTCGCCCGCCGCGGTATGCCGCGACCCGCACGTGCCGACGCCGCCGGTCTGAACAGAAGGAAGAGCAACGTATGAGCGAGTCCCGACGCGTCGTCGTCATCGGTGGCGGAGTCGCCGGCCTGGCCACCGCCGCCCTCCTCGCCCACGACGGGCACGACGTCGAACTCGTGGAGAAGAACGACGACCTCGGTGGTCGGGCCGGTACCTGGGATCGCGACGGGTTCCGCTTCGACACCGGTCCGTCGTGGTGGTTGATGCCGGAGGTGTTCGACCATTTCTTCGAGATGCTCGGGACGTCGACCGCCGAGCAGCTCGATCTCGTCCGCCTCGACCCCGGTTACCGAGTGTTCTTCGACGACAACGGGTCCGACGAGAAGCCGATCGACGTGTTCGGTGACCAGGACCGGAACCGTGCGCTCTTCGACGAGATCGAGCCCGGCGCGGGAGCCGCACTCGACGACTATCTGCGCACCGGCAGGCAAGCGTATGACCTTGCCGTGGAACGGTTCCTGTACACCAGCTTCGACTCGCCACGTGCCTTCCTCGGCCTGCCGGTGTTGCGGCACGCGAAAACGCTTGTCACGCTGCTGACGACCTCGCTGCAGTCCTACATCGCGGCCCGCTTCACCGACCGCCGGCTCCGCCAGGTCCTCGGGTATCCGGCGGTGTTCCTCGGTTCCTCGCCCGAGCGCACCCCTGCGATGTATCACCTGATGAGCTGGCTCGACCTCGCCGACGGTGTGCGGTACCCCAACGGCGGCTTCACCACCCTGGTCGACGCGCTGGAGCGGGTTGCGCGGGAACGGGGCGTACGCATCTCCACCGGCACGGCCGCGACCGCCATCCTCACGCGGGAACGCGCTGGGAAGCGGTCCACGCCGTCGCGTCGTCGCGCCGAGGTGGCCGGCGTCCGCGTCGAAGGAGCCGACGGCACACCGCGAGAACTGGTCGCGGACATCGTGATCGGTGCCACCGATCTGCACCATCTCGAGACTCGGTTGCTGCCCCGGGAACTCCAGACCTTCCCCGAACGGTACTGGGACCGCGCCACCTCCGGCCCGGGGGCGGTGCTCGCACTCCTCGGCGTACGCGGTGAGATTCCCGAGTTGGCGCATCACTCCCTGTTCTTCACCGAGGACTGGAAGACCAACTTCGACGCCATCTTCGAGAGTCCCACGCGCGTACCGGACCCGGCGTCGCTCTATGTGTGCAAGCCGTCGGCCACCGACCCGTCGGTCGCGCCGTCGGACTCGGAGAACCTCTTCATCCTGGTGCCCGTCCCGCCCGACCCGGGTCTCGGCCGCGGCGGCGTGGACGGCGGCGGCGACCCCGACATCGAGAAGGTGACCGACCGGGCCATTGCGATGATCGGACAGTGGGCAGGTGTTCCCGACCTCGCCGATCGTGTCGTCGTCCGCCGCACCATCGGCCCCGCGGACTTCGTCGACTCGGTCAACTCGTGGTGCGGCGGAGCCCTCGGCCCGGCGCACACGCTGCGGCAGAGCGCGTTTCTGCGCTCGACGAACCGGTCACGCAAGGTCGACGGCCTCTTCTACGCCGGGTCGAGCACGCGTCCCGGCATCGGCCTGCCGATGTGCCTGATCAGCGCCGAACTCATCCGGAAGAAGCTCCGCGGCGACCGGTCGGTGGGGCCGATGCCGGTCGCGACACGCTGACCTGCGCCGGAAGGTTTGGAACGCAGATCATCCGGGTACGGTCGCGTGACAGGGCTCACAGCGAGCGGCGCGAAAGGTACCGGTGACATGGAGAAGGCACGGACGAATGCGTGGTGGCGCGGCCCGCGATGGACGTGGTCTCGTCAGCACCTGACCCCCGAAGAGCGCCGGAACCTCCAGGCCTCCCGTGTTCCGGTGGCGGTCGTGACGGCGTCGCTGGGTGGACATGCGTACAGCTATCGCGACCGGGTCTGATCTGACGCTTCGAGGTCCCACGACTCGCTGATCGCATCGTGGCGATGGTTGAGGCAGGTGCTCGATCACCGTACGGGCGAGCGCTACCTGCTCGAGGGATTTCCCGGGGCGGACTGGGCACGCAACGTCCGTGCGGCCGAGGGACGTGCCCAGCTGTCGGTGGGAGGGGAGATGAGCGATGTCCGCCTCGTCGAACTCTCGGCCGATCAGGCCGTTCCGGTGCTACGCGCCTGGCCGGAGCTGGCGGGCACCGACGGCCCGAAGATGATGAAGGACGCGGGAGTCGTCGACGACGTGACCCCGGAAGCCTTTGCTGCCGCGGCGGGCCGATGCGCCGTGTTCCGTATCGATCCGCGCTAAAGGCTCCGATGAGCAAGGCCCATCGGTCAGTGACTCACGGCCGGACCGATCAGCTCCGCCACGATCTTCGCCGACATGACCACGAGCGGCAGACCGCCGCCGGGATGCGACGATCCGCCGACGAGGTAGAGGCCCGGCACCGGGGAGGTGTTCGACGGCCGGAGGAACGCCGAGCGGGGTCCATTCGACGACGACCCGTAGATGGAGCCGCCCGGTGTCCTGGTCCGACGTTCGAGGTCGGCGGGCGAGACGATCAGACGGTGGCGCACGTGGCCGGTCACGTCGAGTCCACGATCGGCCATCACCTCGAGAATCTGGTCGGCGTAAGAGTCCGCCAAGCCCTTGGCGTCCCAGTCGACGCCGTGCTCGGGGTCGTGGCGGGGTGCGTTCACCAGCACGAACCACGCGCCGGTTCTCGGGGCGGGCACGATCTCGGGATCGGCGGGAGCCGAGATGTACACGGTCGGTCGAGCGACCGGACGCGGTGAGCCGCGGAATCCGAAGACCGCGTCGAACTCCTCGTCGTAGTCCTCGGCGAACAGCACCTGGTGGTGCGGCGCAGCGGGCGGATGGTCGAGGGCGAGGAGGAGGACGAACCCGGACAGCGACGGCGTCGTCCGTCGCAGCAGCGCCGCGGGCCGACGCGCGGCGCGACGCGGTACGAGACGGTCGTAGACCTGCTGGGCGTCGGCGTTCGCGACGACCAGATCGGCTGGGCGCCGGCTTCCGTCGGACAGCACCACGCCATCGGCCCGACCGGTGTGGTCCACGGAGATCCGGTCGACCTCGACACCGAGCTCGACCCGCCCGCCGAGTTCGATGAGACGGTCGTGCATCGCGGTGGCGATGCGGCCCAATCCGCCTCGTACATACCATGATCCGAATGCCTGCTCGGACCACGGCACGGACGCGAGCGCCGCCGGCGCGCGGCGCGGGTCGGAACCGGTGTAGGTCGCGTAGCGGTCCAGCAGCATCCGCAGGCGCGGGTCGTCGAGGTAATCCTCGCCGAGTCCACGCAGCGTTCTCCATGGCGCGACGGTCCGCACATCCGTCGGCGTGGCGATCCCGCCGATCATCGTGCGGATGCTCATCGGCGATTCCAGGAAGGGTTCGTGCGTGACGTCCCAGACACGTTGTGCGCGTTCCAGAAACGATGACCACTGAGCGCCTCGCCCACGCCCCAGTGCGGCGTCGAGGGCAGCGGGGATGTCGTCGAGCGTTCCGGGCATGTCCAGTTCGGTGCCGTCCGGGAAGCGGTAGCGCGCGGCGACGGGGAGCCGTTCGAGGGTCAGGTGGTCGTGGATCGACGCGCCCGTGGCGTCGAAGAGTTCTTCGAAGACGTGCGGCATCGTGACGAGCGACGGCCCGGTGTCGAAGATGAACCCGTCGTGCTCGATGACCCCGAGTTTGCCGCCGACATCGTCGAATTGCTCGAGAACGGTGACATCGTGACCGGTCGCGGCGAGGCGCATCGCGACGGAGAGTCCGCCGACGCCCGCGCCGATCACCACGACCCGCGTCATCGACGGACCTCGATGGGGCGTCCCTTCCAGTGCAGGTCGCCGCGCTGTCGGGCCAGCGTCGAATCGACTGCGAGACCGGTGAAGACGAGGATGGAGAGCGGATGGGCGAAGGCGTCCGGCCATCCGCGTCCGCCGGTGCAGCGTGCGGACACCACCCGTGAGGCCACCCCGGCCAGGTATCCGACGAGACCCGTCCGGGAGCCGAACAGTGCTGCTGCCGCGGGGAGTACGTACATCAGGCACAGCAGACCGGTGACGCCCAGCGTCCCGCCCGGAGACCCGAAGGCCGACCACAGCGACTTGCGGTAACCCGCGCGGACCTCGTCCCAGCCGCGGTACATACGGCAGGTGGCGACGTCGCTTCCCTCGGCCACGACGCCGCGACCGCCGGCCGCCTTGACGGCGCGCAACAGGGCGATGTCCTCGAGGACCACGTCGTGCACCGCCTCGTGACCGCCGGCACGACGGTACATCGCGGCATCGACGACCAGGAACTGACCGTTTGCGGCGGTGAGAGATTCGCGCGGTGAGCGCTCGGCGAGACCGAGGGGCAGGGTGCTCAGCCAGGACCACTGCAGCAGCGGTTGCACCAGTCGCTCGCCCGCGCCGACCGCGACCTGCCGGGGGTACGGGCTCACCAGATCGAGTCCGGCGTTGCGGAGCAAGGCGAACGATGAGGTGAACGCGTGGGGCTCGACCACGACGTCGGCGTCGAGGAAGACGTGGACCCCGCCGGGGAACGCCTTCTCCGCGAGTTGGGCGCAGGCCCAGGTCTTTCCGAGCCACCCGGGAGGAGGCGCCGAGCCGGGGTGGACACGAACCCGGTCGTCCATCGAGGCCAGGCGGGCGAGCACGGCGTCGGTTCCATCCGCCGAGCCGTCGTCGAGCACGTGGATCCGGGCCGGTCCTGGCCAGCGATCCGCCGCCTCGAGGACGGCCAGTAGGCAGCGTTCGGCGTTGTGCGCCTCGTCGCGCATCGGGATGAGAACCGACAGTGGTTCCGGCGCCGGGATGTCGGCGAGACCGGGCCGACGGACCCGGCGGGCGTTGTCGAGGGTCAGGGCCAGCGACGCCAGCGACATAGCGGTTCCCGTCGCGACCAGCGGCCGCAGCAGGTCAGACACCCGCACGGCGACCCCTGATCTCGACGACGAGCAGCGGGATGGCGATGACACCCATGAGGAGACCCCCTGTGAGGGCGACGGACGGACGGCCGAAGAACACCGCGTGCGCCATCACCGAGGAGAAGTAGGTCCACAGGTACGCGGTGACGGGCACGGCGTCCATCCCGGAAGACCCGGTCGCGTCGGGATCGTCGCGGCGGATGAGGAGGTCGAGCATGCCGACGATGAGAAACGAGACCAGCAGCCAGCCCGCGAAATTCGTCAGCGGGATGTCGGCGACCCCGGGCAGCGACGGCGTCGGGTACCGCCACACCCAGTTGCCCTGGTCGACCATCTGCGGATCGAGGAACACATCCCACGCCGTGAGTGCATAAGCACCCACGACGGCGGTGGCGGGCCCAACCCACCGTCCGGCGATGCCCATCGCACGGACGAGTCGTCGGGTCACGACCAGCGCGGGCCACGACATCATGATCCAGGCCAGCGGGACCAGGACCGGGACGCCGAGGACCTTCAGTCCCAGCCCGTCGGTGTACTCGTATGTGCCGAACGGGAACCCGGTGCTCACACCGACGGATTCGGCGATCAGCCCGCCACCACCGGCCACCACCGCGAGGGCGACCGCGGCGGCGGCGCCGCGGGTTGCGGCAACGTGGACGAGCGAGGCCGACGCCAGGAGCAGCACGCTCGCGACGGTCAGCGGCAGGGTGCCGCCACCGGTCAGCGGAAACGCGATCTGGACGCCGATCGTCGCCGCCAGCAGGATCCACGCCAGGGTGACCAGGCCGCGGTTCCAGGGCGCGGTGCCGTCGGTACGCCGCGATCGCGACGATTGGTCCGATCGGTGCGAAGTGGAGCCGTCCAGGAGACTCACGCCGGTCTCCCCTCATATGTGCCGACGACCTCGGTGACGGCGAAACGGGCGAACAATTCCTCGGCATACCAGCGCGACGGTGCGGTCCGCCGAACCGCCGACAGATGTGCGGGGGAGCGGTAGGCGAAGCCGGTGAGGTCCTGCGCCGAACTCCAGATCGAGAACGTGCCCTGCACCCCGAGCGGGAGTTCGCCGACGCCGAGGGCCAATCGATTGCCCTGTGCCCCGGCGAGTTCGGTCGCCACCGGCGGGACGGCACGCCAGAACGATGCCATCTTCGTGGGCCGGAGGCGTGCCCGGGTCAACGCGGCGACCGGGCCCGCCCAATCCGGTCCGGACGCGTCGTGGTCGGTCGACGATCGCACCGTCTCGAACGGGTCGACGCGCGACCAACGGCCCTTCGACCGGAGTGGTCGCATGGTGATCCGGAGTTCCTCCGTGCTGGACTCTCGCCATCGGCGGAACACGACGGAATCGCTTGCGGCCGAAGCAGCGTCGGCGTCGTGCCATACCGTCAACGCGGCCCAGTGTCTCAGGTCGGCGCTCTCGAGGGTGAACGTGCGTGCGGTGCCGGTGCCCAGCAGTTTGGCGAAACGCAGACCGGGAGTACGGCGCAGCACCCGTCGACCCGACGACATCCGGCCGAGCGCCGGTAGCACGCGGTCGACACCCCAGACGCGGAGTTCGACCGTCGGCCCGGCGGGAGCGGTCATGCGCGCCGCCACACGCAACGTTCGATGAGGGCGGTCAGTGCGTGCCGGCTCGCCGGGTCCATCGGAGCGGCGTCGACGATGCCGAGCGCTTCCGCGTGCAGGTCGGCGATACGCTGTTCCACTCGTTCGACGGCGCCGGTGGAGTACAGGACCTCACGCATCCGCGCGGCACCGTCGGCGTCGAGGTCCGGATTGCCAAGACCGTCGGCGAGCACGCGGCGCTCCATCCGTCCCGCCGATTCCTCGGCCGCCGCGATGAGCATCGTGCGCTTGCCTTCCCGTAGGTCGTCGATGGCGGGTTTGCCGGTGACCTTCTCGTCGCCGAAGACGCCCAGGATGTCGTCGCGGAGCTGGAAGGCCTCGCCGGCGGTGATGCCGATCCGATCGTATGCCTCGAGAAGCGCCGACGGGGCACCCGCGAGCGTGCCGCCCAGACGCAGCGGCTGACCGATCGTGTACCGCGCACTCTTGTAGCGCAGGACCCGTGCCGTGCGATCGGCGTCGGTGGTGTCCTCGGTCTGACTCAGCATGTCCAGGTACTGGCCCGCGTAGGCCTCGTCGCGCATCACCGACCAGGTGTCGCGGACCGCGCGTCGGATGTCCGCGGACACGTCGTCCACCGCGGCAGCGGCGAGGTCGTCGGACCAGGACAGGCACATGTCGCCGACGAGGATCGCGACGGCGGTGCCATGGCGCTCGGCGTCCCCACGGCGTCGGCCGCACAGATGATCGTCGGCGAAGTGCCGATGCACGGTGGGCAGGCCGCGCCGGACGTCGCTGTCGTCCATCACGTCGTCGTGCACGAGGGCGGCGAGATGGAACAGTTCGATGGCGGCCGCCATCTCGACGATGCCCGCGACGCTCCGACCACCGGCGGCGCCTCGGGCGCCCCAGAGGCAGAACGACGCGCGCAGGCGTTTACCTCCGCCGATCCGCGCCGAGAGGACATCGATCGCCGGCGTCAATTCCCCGCCGACCTGCTGCAAGGTGGTGGCGTGGCGACGAAAGTGCGCCGCCAGCACCTCTTCGACGAGTTCGAGATCCGTCGTCGAGGCGGTGATCGGGTGCAGATCGGGAGCCGGGGATGCCGACTGTGCAGGCGGCGCCGACGAGTCGGTCATCTCGGCGGTCGGTGTCATGACGGAGCCCTTCGAAAGTCCGGGGGAGCGGTCGGTTACCCCGTCTTCGGAGCCGCGATTGCGAGCGGATGGGTGACGGCGACATGTGGGCGTCGGCCACGCCGCGGCGTCGCGCCTGGGGTTTGCCGCACAGGAAACGCCGAACCACCGTCGATCGGTTGCCCATGTGTCCTGCCCGCCCCCGAAGGTCGGGAACGGGCAGGACCGTGTCGAGACGTCAGAAGAGCTGGTAGACCGTCGTTCCTCCGATGGTTGTGGCCGTGTAGTTGGCGGCGACCCACTCGGCGATCTCCGAGTTGCCGCCCGGACCGCCGCCGTCGTTGCCGAGGTAATAGGCGATCTTGCCGTCCTTGACGTAGGCGATGAACTGCTCGAGCGTGGGGGCCGGGTCCCCGCTCCATCCACCGATCGCCATGACGGAGGTGCCAGTGGCGATCTCGATCTCGGCGGCGGATTGCGACCCGTTGGTCGCGGCCGCCCACGTTGTCGTGGTTGCCCTCAGCGCGGCAACGAGTTCGGCGTTCGACGCGGTGTCGCCACCCGGGCCGCCCGTCATTCCGCTGCCGCCCTGCATGGCGGAGGGCGGGTTTCCCTGTTGGCCCGGGCGGGCGCCGGCCGGCTGGGCACCGGGCTGTCCGCCGTCCGCCCGACCCCCGGGGCCACTGCCCATGCCACCGCCGGGGCCGCCCATTCCGCCGCCATCGATCGAGGTCGACACCGCGGTCGGGATCGAGCCGTTGTGGGGGGTCGCCGCGGTTGCGATCGAGAACGCTGCCGTCCCGCCGAATCCGGCGAGCGAACCCGCGATGAGTGCCGCGGCAACCGCACGTCGCCACCCGCGTGCAGCACCGATGAGGAGGGCCACCACCGAGATCGAGGCGACCACGCCGATCAGCCAACGACACCAGGTCGGGCCGAAGTCGTTGCGGTTCAACAGGACAATCGACCACGCCGCGGCTGCACCGACCATCGCCGCCAGGGCGATCCTGGCCGCCCAGCGGTTGCGTCGACGCCAAGCGAGCACGCCGCCGAGTCCGATGACTGCGCCGATCGCCGGCGCCAGTGCCACCGTGTAGTACGGGTGGATCGTCCCGCTCATGAAGGAGAAGATCATGCCGGTGACCAGCAGCCAGCCGCCCCACGAGAGCACGGCTGCGGATTCCGTGCGTGCCAGACGGTGTTCGAAGCGGAAGACCGGGAAGCTGCACACCACCAGGTAGCCGGCGAAGAACAGCGCGATGAGTGCGGTCGGAAGCAACCAGGAGATCTCGTTGCCCATCTCGGAACCGAAGAGTCGGTCCAGCCCGGTGGACCCGCCGAAGGACCCGCCGGCCTGACCGCCGCCTCCTCCGCCGCCGCCGGAGGCACCACTGATGCGGCCGACGCCGTTGTAGCCGAGGACGAGGTCCATGAACGTGTTGTCCGTCGAACCACCGATATAAGGACGTGCCGATTCCGGCACGAGCATCGTGACCATCGGGAACCACAACGCGGAGACGAGCAATGCGGCGGTCGCACCGATGAGGTGGGCGATTCGTTTGCGCCACCCGGTCTTCGCGAACAGCAGGTAGGCGAGCCCGAAGAACGGCAGGATCAGCAGGCCCTGCAGCATCTTGGTGAGAAAGGCGAATCCCAGGGCGACGCCGACCAGGGCGAGCCACCGACCCGAGTTGGTGGCGACAGCCCGGGTCAGCGCGTACGCCGCGGCGACCATCAGCAACACCAGCAGTGCGTCCGGGTTGTTGAAACGGAACATCAACGCGGCCGCCGGGGTGAAGGCCAGCACGGCGCCGGCGATCAGGCCGGCCGCGGCACCCAGTTGGGGGTCGCGGATCGTCCGACGCATCGTCGCGTACAGGAGCCCGACCGCGGCCACGCCCATCAGCGCCTGGGGCGCCAGAACGGCCCACGAGTTCATCCCGAAGATGCGGACGCTGAGTCCGCTCACCCACAGTGAGGCCGGCGGCTTGTCGACGGTGATGAAGTTCGATGCGTCGAGTGCACCGAAGAACCAGGCCTTCCAACTCTGTGATCCGGCCTGCGCCGCAGCGGCGTAGAAGGTGTTGGCGTACCCGCTTGCGGACAGGTTCCACAGGTAGAGCACCGCGGTGACGGCCAGGAGTCCGACGAGGCCGAGCCGTCCCCACCATGGCCGGGCGGCGACGCGTCGTCGGTGCGCCGGGGCGGCGGGATCGGACGGCGACGGCGCCGGTGGTTTGTCCAGTACTGCGGTCATGGGTCCTCCTCAGATGATTCCTGTCCAGAGTCGACGCCTCCGCCACCGTCAGCCTGGAGATCGGCTGGCAGGTGGCTGTGAACGGTTTCGGGAACCCAGACGTAGCCTGAGTCGCATGGCTGTGGATGCAACGGTGCCCGTGGTGGCAGTCGGTCTCGTCGGTGGTTTCGCGGTCGCGCGCTACAGCGGGCGACGCGAACTCGGTGGTGTGGTGCTCGGCGCAGCCGGCGCCTGGTGCACTCGCCGGTGGGCGTCGACGAAGGGCCCCGCGGTCGCGGGCGGTCTGCTGGCCGGTTACCTGGCGGCGTTCGGCGGCTCGCACCCGCTGGCGAAGAAGATCGGCGCGTGGCCGTCGGTCGCGGCCGTGACCGTCGCCGCGGCGGGCGCCACTGCCGTCGCCACACGCTGAGCGGCGCGCCCCGGCAATACCGGCCGGACGCCCCGATGGCGGCACTACCATCACCACCCATGACCGCGGGATATGGGCGTGCACGGCAGAACGACATCTACACCGCCGGGGTGCACCGGCGAAAGCCGCGTGTACCAACGGATTTCGCCGAGCTCGAGCGACGTGCGAGACGTGCGATGTCGGCGCGTGCGTGGGCGTACATCGGCGGTGGTGCCGGTGAGGGACGCACCATGGCCGCCAACCGCGCGGCACTCGACCGCTGGGCGATCGTGCCGCGCATCCTGCGGGATGTCTCGCAGCGCAACCTCGAGGTCGAATTGTTCGGTCGCCGCATCACGGCGCCGGTGCTGTTCGCGCCGGTCGGCGCCGGTTCGCTCGCCGCGCCCGACGCCGACGCCCTCATCGGGCGTGCGGCCGCGGAACTCGGTGTCCCCTACATCTTGTCGAATCAGGCGAGCGTCTCGATGGAGGACGTCGCGGCCGCGATGGACGACACGAGCGCCGGGGCGCCGCGCTGGTTCCAGCTGTACTGGTCCACCGACGACGACCTCGTCGACAGCCTCCTGGAGCGCGCGGCGGCCATCCGCGCCGAGGCCGTCGTCGTCACCCTGGACACGACGATGCTCGGGTGGCGGCCGCAGGACCTGAACCTGGGTTCGCTGCCGTTCGCGCAGGGTGAGGGCATCGCCCAGTACACGTCCGACCGCAGGTTCGTCGACATCGTCGCCGAACGGCTACGTGGCGCTGCTGACGAACGTCCGGAGATCTCCCTCGGCGCGATCGCCACCCTCTTCTCCATCACCCGCAACGCCCCGGGCCGG
Organism: Gordonia sp. SGD-V-85; assembly: GCF_001456905.1. NCBI lineage: Bacteria > Bacillati > Actinomycetota > Actinomycetes > Mycobacteriales > Gordoniaceae > Gordonia > Gordonia sp. SGD-V-85. The sequence goes on along the minus strand of NZ_LNQO01000011.1, from coordinate 117,077 downwards.
TTCCTGCAGAACCTGCGGTCGCCGCAACCGCGTGCCGCGGTGCAGACCTTCCTCGACATCTACTCGCGACCGTCGCTGAACTGGGACGATCTTGCCGGCCTGCGCGCCCGCACCGCTCTTCCGATCGTGCTGAAGGGCGTGCTGCACCCCGACGATGCGCGTCGTGCCGTGGACGCCGGGGTGGACGGCATCATCGTCTCCAACCACGGCGGTCGGCAGGTCGACGGCGCGATCAGCACGATCGACGCCCTCGACGCCATCGCGCCGGTCGTCGACGGTCGCATCAAGGTCCTCGTCGACTCCGGGATCTACACCGGTTCCGACGTGTTCAAGGCGCTCGCCCTCGGGGCCGACGCCGCCTGCATCGGACGACCGCACATGTACGGCCTGGCGCTCGCGGGAGCCGACGGTGCCCGCGACGCGGTCGCCGACATCATCGCCGAACTCGACCTCACCCTCGGACTGTCCGGGCACACCGACGTCGCCGACCTCGACCGCGAGGCGCTGCGCCGGATGTAGGCCGTCTGGCGTCTGTTCGAGAGAGAGACCCACTGCTCCCTGAGCAGCGCCCGAAGCTTGCGGAGGGTGCGTCGCGAAGGGTCAGACCAGCGGCCGCCCGGTGCGCATGCGCCACCGGACGTCGGCGAGCAGGACGTTGAACGGAAAGCCGCGCACCCACCGCGGGGCCCGCGTGATGATCGCGCGCAGGACCGCGTTGTGCTTGTCGAAGTACAGCTCCTGCCACGGCGAGAGCTGGACGCGCATCTTGCGGCGGAAGTTCTCCGGCAGGAAGCCGATGGCCATGATCTCGAAATGCCAGCCGAAGAGCCGCGAGATCACCGGGCCGAGGAACTCGGCGCGCGCGATCGACATCAGGTACTCGCGGATGGTGTCGTCGATCTCGAGCGTCTCGACCGTGTCGTTCCAGTAGGTCTCGAAGTCCTCGCGGGTGGCGGGCCACATCTCGCGGGGGACCTGCAGCGTCGTGCCCAGAACGGCGCCGGCCTGATAGCGCTCGTCGGTCACCTCGGTGACCCCGCCGAAGATGCGATGGACGTCCTCGGTGCCTCGGTACAGACACGCGGCGACCCACAACTGCAGCTTCGGATCAAAGGCGTTGTACTTCACCGGGCTGTTGGCGGTCGAACGGACCTGCGCATGGGCCTTGCCGATGGCCTTGCGGTAGGCCTTCCGGTCTTTGGCGCTACCGAGTCCGGCGACGGCGAGGTAGCTCAACGTGGTGCGGCCGCGCTTCATCGGATGCTTGAACAGGTTTCCCGAGTCGACGCGGCTCTCGTACACGCCGTAACCGACCGCGGGGAGGCTGAGCTGCATGATCACGTTCGCCGCGCCCGCGATCACACCGATGCCGAGCGGGTCGAGGTCGCTGGTGGGGAGTGCATCGAGCTCTGCGCGGGACATACGGGCGGAGGAGGGGAGGAACTCGGTGTCGGGGCGCTCCGCGGTGAGAAACTCCTGCACTTCGGCGGTCACATCCGTCACCGGTTGTGCTGACAGTGCCGAACTTCCACTGGTGATAGGCTCCGTTGCCATCGAACACCCCTCCTGCTCGAATTCTGGAAACGTCTGTTTCCCGTTTTATGACACACCTAACTTACCGGGGTGTCAAGATAGGAATCATGGGACGAGCACCATCGACCCCGGACAGCCGTTCCGGTGCGGACTCCGACGCGGCCGGCACGCTTCGGGCCTATGGCGGCGAGGGCGGCGACACCCGGGTCGCGCGGCGTCGATCCGCCCTCATCGATGCAGGACTGGATCTGCTCGGCGCCGATGACGTGGGCGCGGTGACCGTGCGCGGCGTGTGCCGGCAGGCCGGACTCACCGCCCGGTACTTCTACGAGAGCTTCGAATCCGTCGATCAGCTGGTCGGCGTCATGTACGACGAGGTCATCGAAGAGATCGCGCAAGCCAGTCTGGCAGCCTTCTCCGAGGGGGCCAGCATGCGTGCGAAGGTCGCCGGTGCGGTGTCGGCGATCGTCGACGTCATCGACGCGGACCGCCGCAAAGGCAGGCTGCTGTTCTCGCAGGCGCTTCTGAGTCCGGTCATCGCGGCCAAGCGCATGGAGTCGACGACGTTGTTCGCCGGCCTCACCCTGCAGAGCACGTCGGCCATTCTCGACGTCCACGTCGGGCCGGCGGCAGCGGTCGGCGTTGCGCACTACCAGGTCGGCGGACTCAGCCGGTTGCTCGCGGCGTGGCTCGAGGGTGAGGTCGAACTCGGCAAGGCCGACGTGGTGGATCTGAGCATCGCGCTGCTCGTCTCACCCGCCGAGATGCTCGAGAAGAGTCTCTCGCGTCGCACCGGCGATGCGGAGTAGGTCCGCATGTCGGGATATGTTTGATGGCATGAGTGGCGGAACCGGCGAAGCAGACATCCGTCCGGCGACGCGGCCACTGGGCGGCTGGCGGGATTACGGCGAGCCCGAACTGCCGGTCCCGTTGGCGGCGGCGCTGGCGGCGTTCGCCGAACAGGGCTACCACGGGACCTCGGTCCGGGAGATCGCCGCGCGGGCCAATTTGTCGGTGCCAGGGCTCTATCACCACTACCCGTCGAAGCAGTCGTTGCTGCAGGGGCTCCTCGAACGCACGATGACCGACCTCCTGGCACGCTCGGAGGCCGCGATCGTCGAGGCAGGTCCCGAGCCGATTCGGCAGTTCGACGCCGTCGTCGAGTCGCTTCTGCGGTTCCACATGTATCGCCGCGAGCAGGCGTTCGTCGGTTCCACCGAGATCCGCAGCCTCGACGACAACTACCGGCCCACCTACATCGGACACCGGGACCGCCAGCAGCGGATGGTCGACGTGATCGTCTTCGCGGGCGTCGAAACGGGTGAGTTCACCACCGAGTACCCGAAAGATGCGGCGCGTGCCGTGGCCACCATGTGCGTCGGGGTGTCCACCTGGTTCAAGCTCGACGGTCTGCTGGGTCCGGACGAACTCATCGCGCGCAATCTCCAGATGGCCCGCGCGCTGGTCGGGTATCGCACACCCTGACGGCCGTCGCGCAGGGCGCCGTCTGCTGGGCCGCTTGACCCGGCGGGTATCGCCTGGCAAGGTATGCAACGCCGAGCGATCGATCGGTCGGTGTTCGGGGATCCCCACCCTGCTCATGCGTTAAGGAGTCACCATGCCCATAGACCTGCGGCACGACGACGACGTGCTCGACGTCGTCGCGAAGACCGAGGCCTTCGTCCGCGATTACGTCCTGCCCATCGAGGACGAGGCGGCCGGTGACATCACGGCGGCCGGTGGTGACGACATCCGTCGCGAGATGAACGCCAAGGCCAAGGAGGCAGGGGTCTTCGGCCCGCATGCCCCGGTCGAGTACGGCGGACTCGGTCTCAACATGTGCGACCGCGCGCCGGTGTTCGAGGCGGCCGGGTATTCCACGTTCGGTCCGATCGCGCTGCACATCGGCGCGCCAGACGAGGGCAATGTGCACATGCTCGCGCACATCGCGAGCGAGGATCAGCGGCAGAAGTACCTCGCCCCGCTGGCCGCCGGAGATGTCCGTTCGGCGTTCGCGATGACCGAACCGGCTCCGGGCGCCGGTTCGGATCCCAACGCGCTGCGCACGGAGGCCGTCCGTGTGGACGGCGGCTGGAAGATCAACGGCGACAAGCACTTCATCACCGGCGCCGACGGTGCGGGCTTCTTCATCATCATGGCGCGGACCTCGGGTGCGCCCGGTGACCGCGGCGGGGCCACCATGTTCCTCGCGCCCGCCGATGCGCCCGGGTTGACTGTCGGGCGCCACATCAACACGATCGACAAGGCGATGATCGGCGGTCACTGCGAGGTGACCTTCACCGACCTCTTCGTTCCCGACGAGGACATCCTCGGCGAGGTGAACGAGGGTTATCGCTACGCCCAGGTCCGGCTCGGGCCGGCTCGGATGACCCACGTGATGCGCTGGCTCGGCTCGGCGAAGCGCTGCCAGGACGTCGCCGTCGACTATGTCTCACGCCGTGAGGGATTCGGTGGCCGCCTCGGAGATCTGGGCATGATCCAACAACTCGTCGCCGACAACGAGATCGACCTCGCCGCGACTCGCGCGTTGCTGCTGAAGGCCTGCCACGAGCTCGATCTGGGCAACCACGCGTCGGACGAGACATCGATCGCGAAGACCTTTGCTGCCGAGGCGTATTCGCGGATCGCCGATCGCAGCATCCAGATGTGTGGCGGGCTCGGTGTGTCCGCCGACCTCCCGCTGGCCCGCCTGTCGCAGGAACTCCGGCCGTTCCGCATCTACGACGGCCCGTCCGAGGTCCACCGGTGGGCGATCGCCCGTCGCGCCGTCGGGCGTGCGAAGAAGGCCCAGCAGGCGCTCGAGGCGAAGGCATCGGCGGGTGCCCGATGACCGCCACGGACGCAGCACTCGACCAGGATCGCCTGCGCCGGTTGCTGATCGACAACGGAGTCGAGCCCGCAGGTGAGCTGACCATCGACCTCATCAGCGGCGGCAAGTCCAATCTCACCTACACGGTCACCGACGGCGTGACCACGTGGGTGGCGCGCCGACCGCCGACCGGCGGACTGACGCCGTCGGCTCACGACATGGGCCGTGAATGGGCGGTCACCAGTGCGCTGCAGTCGACGTCGGTCCCGGTTGCGCGGACCGTCGCTTTCGACGCCGACGGCTCGGTCATTGGTGCGCCGTGCACCGTGGTGGAGTTCGTGGACGGCCGCGTCGTCCGGACCGCGGAAGACCTCGACGCCTACTCAGACGACGAGGTCGCCCGCAATCTCGACGCCTTGGTGCAGACGTTGGCCGACCTGCACGCGGTGGACTATCGCGAGGTCGGGCTTGGCGAGTTCGGTCGGCCCGCGGGTTTCGCCGCCCGCCAGGTGAAACTGTGGGCGCGGCAGTGGGGGCACGTGAAGACGCGTGAACTCCCCGACGTCGAGCGTCTCGTCGACGCGCTCGCCGCGCGAGTTCCGAAGCAGGCGCGAGAGTCGGTGGTGCACGGTGACTTCCGGGTCGACAACACGATCATCGACGCCGACGACCCGGCCCGGATCGCGGCGGTCGTCGACTGGGAGATGTCGACCCTCGGAGATCCGCTCACCGATGTCGCGCTGATGTGCGTCTACCGCACCGGCGCCTTCGACCAGGTTCTCGGCTTCTCCGCGGCCTGGACCAGTGACCGTTATGCGTCGGTCGACGAGATCGCTCAGAAGTATTCGACCGCAACGGGTGTCGACCTGGGTGACTGGGACTTCTACCTGGGGTTGGCGAACCTGAAGCTCGGCGTGATCGCCGAGGGGATCACCTACCGCGCACTCTCGGGGGCGTCGTCGGGCGACGGCGCCGAAAAGGCTGCCGAGGCGACGGCGGCGTTCATCGCCGACGGCCTAGGCCACATCAGCTGATCGAGCAACGGCGTCAACAGAACACAGTCGCGCGGTGCGCGCACCGAAGGGGGTAGGCAATGAGTGAATCGGACAACAATCGTTCTGCGCTGGTGACCGGGGCGTCGAGGGGGATCGGTGCGGCCATCGCCGACCGGTTCGCCGCCGACGGCTGGGACCTGACCATCAGTGCCCGTGGTCGAGAAGCGTTGGAGAAGAAGGCGGCCGAGCTTCTCGAGCGTGGCGCCGGGCGGGTGGAGGTCGTCCCCGCCGACATGACCGACGCCGACGCCATCAGCGCGCTCGGTACGGCTCATGCGGAGGCATTCGGGCGGTTCGACGCGCTGATCGTCAACGCCGGGATGGGCTCGAAGGGGGCGATCGCCGACCTCCCGGTGAAGCGATTCGACCGGCTGTATGAAGTGAATGTCCGCGCTCCCTACATCCTCCTTCAGTCCGCGCTGCCCGCCCTGCGCGCCACCGCAGAGGCCCATGGGGCCGCGAAAGTCATTGCCGTGGCGTCGATCACCGGCGTCTATCCGGAGCCGGAGCTGTCCGCCTACGGTGCCACCAAGGCGGCGCTCATCTCGTTGTGCGAGACGTTCAATCTCGAGGAGTCACGCAGCGGGGTCAGCGCGACGACGATCGCACCGGGCTACGTCAACACCGACATGACCGACTGGCTCAAAGACCGCATTCCTGCCGACGAGATGATCACGGCCGACGACATCGCGGTGATCGCCCACTCGATCACCCAGCTGTCGCGGTACGCGGTGCTTCCGAACGTTGTCATCACCCGACCCGGCGAGAACCTGCACCGGGCGTAGGTTTTGAGCCGCACTGCTCCCTGAGGTGTGAGCGGAGCGAGCCTCGAAGGGTCACCGGAAGGTCGCGATCCCGCCGTCGCGGTCCGACAGGTGACCGTGCTCGTTGAACGACACCACCGAGACGCCGCTGCGTCCGACGATCAGTTTGCTGATCGACGCGTTGACCATCGTGCGGGCCATCGCCGGCCAGGTCTCGTCGGGGATGCCCCACAACTGGGCGATCCACTGGGTGATGGTGCCGGCCGAGGACACCACGAGCACCGTCTGACCCGACCCGGCGAGCTCGGTGGCGCGGGCGGCCGCGTCGGAGACGCGCGCCTTGAACTGGGGGTAGCTCTCGGCGGGGCCGCCGTCGAGGCCAGGAGCTGCGTCGTGCTCGCCGGCCGCTATCCAGGCCGCGAGCCCCTTGTCGAGCTGTTCCTGGTAGCTGCGGCCGTCGCGATACATCTCCGGCGTGGCCTCGCCGACCAGTGCGGGCAGTGAGTACTCGTTCCACCCCGGGTCGACGTGCGGCTGAGGTCGACCGGTGTCGAAAGCCCCCAGCACGCCGCTCAGCGTCTGCTGCTGGCGCGGGAGGTCGCCACTGGCGGCTGCGGTGAAGGTGCCGATCTGCCCGGCGAGGAATCCACCGGACAGCGCGGCCTGTGTGGCCCCGGCCGTGGTGAGACCGCCGGGTCCGTTGCTCAGATCGTCGGTGGCGTCGGCGATGCCATACGCCAATGCGTTCGCCTGACCATGACGAACCAGATAGATCACACCCATTCCTGCACCCTATGTCGGCTTCGATGAGTTCGAGGCGTCGGGCCGGTCAGTATCAGCGACCCCGAGATGTCTGGAGTGCGCCCGTGACGCCGATGCTGTTCGTCAACCTGCCCGTCGTAGACGTCGCGCGGTCTCGTCGGTTCTTCGGATCGCTCGGCTTCCACTTCGACGAGATCTTCTGCGATGCCGGGAGCGCGTGCATGATGATCAACGACTCGGCGATGGTCGTGCTCATGCAGCGACGACGATTCGCCGGCTACGCGGCCACCGCAGTCGCCGACCCACTGCAGGGCCGCGAGTCGTTGCTGGCCATTTCCGCTGACAGCCGCGCACACGCCGACCGGCTCGCCGAAGCGGCACTCGGTTGCGGCGGCCGGGAACTCCGCGCAGCCGAGGACCTGGGCTTCATGTACTGCCGCAGTTTCTGTGACCCGGACGGTCATGCCTGGGAGATCGTGTGGATGGACCCCTCGCAGATCCCGAAGACCGCTGACGACTGATCGGCGCCGCGCGAACCGGACGGTCTCAGTGCCAGGGGCTCGGCGACGTGCGTGCCGGTGCGTCGTACGGGGTCGCCGGCAGACCGAAGCGTGCGAAATCGCTCTCCATGTCGTCGCTGAAGAAGGCGACGACATGGCTGACCTTGGCTGTCTGCGGGTCGATCTCGAGCACCTGGAGCTGGAACGGTCGGTGGACGCCGTCCGGTTCGCGCATGTACAGCCCGTAGGCCGGCTGCCCGTTGGCTGTCGTGGGCAGCATGATCTGATCGCCCGCCTTCTCGGCCGGACAGTTGCAACGGATGAGGGTTCCGATGCTCTCTGCGCCCTGGTACCAGCCGGTGAAGGGCGGCATCTCCCAGATCGCCTTGTCGGTGAAGAGCTCCACCATCGCGTCGACGTCGTAGCGTTCGAAGGCCGACACGTAGCGGGCCAGCAGCTCGCGCTTGGCGGCGTCGTCGAGTGTCGTCGCGGCGTCGACTCCGACCGAATCCTGCTGCGGGTGTGCGGTCTTGACCTGCTCGCGGGCCCGCTGCAGCAAACTGTTCACGGTGGCGGTGGTGACACCGATGGTGTCGGCGACCTCGGCGGCGCGCCACTGCAGCACGTCGCGGAGGACGAGGACTGCGCGCTGCCGTTCGGGTAGATGCTGCAGTGCCGCGATGAACGCCAGCCGTACCGACTCGCGGGCGCCGACCACGTACGCGGGGTCCGCGTCGTCGCCGGGCGCGATCTCGTCGGCCGTGCCGGCATACGGCTCGAGCCAGGGCACCTCGTGGTTCTGCAGCAGGTCGTCGGTCGGGTCGAAGGCGTCGCCACCGAGGCCGGAGGGGAGGGGGCGTCGTTGTGAACTCTGCAGAGCGGTCAGACACGTGTTGGTAGCGATCTTGTGCAACCACGTGCGCACGGACGCCCGATGGTCGAACTTCCCGTAGCCCTTCCATGCGCGGAGGAAGGTCTCCTGGGCTAGATCCTCGGCGTCGTGGTGGGACCCCGTCATCCGGTAGCAGTGCGCGATGATCTCGCGGCGGAACGGCTCGCTGACCTCGAGAAACTCGGTGTCGGTCGCGACGCTGGACTCAGCCGCGGGGCTGGTTGTGGTCATGCTCACAATTTACCGGGGTGCACCGACAGGCTCGACCCGAGTGGCCAAGCCGACCACGGTCCGCTTCTCCATCGGTTCGCAGGTCGAGTGACCGGACGCCGGACGAGTTCGGATCAGGCTGAGTGCAACCCCTGTCCGCGTCGCGCCACGGGCCTATTCTCGCCGGTGGACGCGTGTGCGACCGGTCGTCGGTGCCCGTGACCAGGGGTGGGACGGGCTTGCCGGTACGGGGCCGCGTTGCTAGCTTGATCCGCATGACAAGTGCCGACCACAGGCTCACGGAGGTCACCTACGTGACCACCGCGCTGGGCTGTCGTCTGCCGCTTGCACGCGTTCTCTGTTGTAGTCGTCGAATGCGCTGACCGACCCCCGCCGAGTCAATCTCCTCCCCGGGGCGTCGCTTCTCGAGTCTCTTCTCAGAGCACCAGCTTCCGGCTTCCGCCCCGCGATGCGCGGGGTCTTTCGACGAGGACGATCATGACCGCCACACTGCCCGAACTCTCCACCCGTACTTTGCGCAACGCCCCCGCCTCTCCTGTCCGGCGTCAGCCGGTCACCCGCGCGGTGCGTCGTGCTCCTCAGGGCACGCGCCAGCCCGTACCGTTGACTTCCGTACCGCCGACTCGGACCCCGGGTCCGGTCGCCGACCGACGCGGACCAGTGAAGGGGGACCAGCGGGTGCACGTCGCAACGCCGCGCCTGGAGTTGTCGACCAAACCCGCGGCGCTCGTCCTCCGGGCCGCCCGGTTGTCCGGCCCGCTGTTCCGCGACGATGCGGCCGAGCGCACCGGGCTCAGCATCTCCACGGTCAATCGCCAGGTCAGTGCGCTGTTGAAGGCGGGATTGATCCGCGAACGGGCCGACCTTGCGCCCTCGGGCGCCATCGGGCGGCCGCGGTTGCCCTTCGAGGTCAACATCTCCGAGTTCCTCACCCTCGGTATCCACATCGGATACAAGGTCACCGCGATCACCACCCATGACCTGCTGCATCGCGTCGTCGGGGCCATCCAGATCCCTACCCCGCATGCCGATTCACCGGAAGAAGCACTCACCGCCATCGGTGTCAGCGCACGGCGTTTCGCCGAGCGCTGGACGGGCCGGCGGGTGCTGTGGGTCGGTGTCGCGCTCGGTGGGCGCGTGGCCGACGGCGGGATCGTCGACCATCCCCGGCTCGGCTGGGAGGGCGCACAGGTCGGCCGGACGATCGCCGAGGCCGTCGGACTGCCGGTGTCGGTTGCGTCCCACGTCGAGGCCATGGCAGCCGCCGAACTCGTGCTCAACCCCGACGACCAGCAGTCGAGCTTCCTGTACTTCTACGCGCGCGAGATGCTCGGCATCGCGTTCAGCGTCGGCGGGACCGTGCACACGCCGACCGCGGGACCGCCGGTGATCGGTCACTTCCCGACCGGATCGACCACGTTGCTCGACCCGAACCGGACGGGGCGCCTGGAGCCCGCGGTGAGCGACACCGGTGTCGTGGAAGCTGCACGCGCACTCGGCCTCTCGGTAGCCGATGTGGAAGATGTCCACGCCCTGGCCCGCAGCGGTGACCTCACGGCACGTCGTCTGCTCGAAGAGCGGGCGGAGGTGCTCGGACGTACGGTCGGGCTGATCGCCGACATCTTCAATCCCGATCACATCATCCTCGGCGGACAGGCGTTCACCGATTACGCGGCCGGCCTGCCGACGGTCGCGAAGGCCGTGCGCAAGACCTCGATCGTGAGCAAACGGGATGTGCGCGTGTCACATTCGGGAGCGACCGTGCAGCAGCAGGCCGCCGGCGCGGTGTCTCTCGACGCGATATACAGCGACCCGCTGCAAGCAATCACGTTGACTGCCTGAGCGGGTCGCGTCGACGAACCTCGGTCGGGTGGTGGTCTAATCCGAGGTTCGCTTGTTGTAGGCGCGCAGCGCGAACGGCGCGAAGATGAGCGTCAGCGCGACCGTCCAGATCAGGGTGGCGAGGACCGGATATTGCAGCGGGAGAGCCGCATCCGGACCGAATGCCGGGCCGTTACCCCACAGCACACGCAATGCCTGGACCAGTGACGACATCGGGTTCCATTCGGCGATCGTCCGGAGCCAGGTGGGCATCGGCTCGGTCGGGACGAACGCGTTCGACAGGAACGTGATCGGGAACAGGACCGAGAACATGAAGCCGTTGACGGCCTCGACCGTCCGCAGCCACGAACCGATGAGGATGCCGAACCAGATCATCGCGAAGCCGAAGAGCAGGAGCAGCGCGAATGCGAGGACCGCCTCACCGAACGAGCCCCGGATCCGCCAGCCGATGGCCAGGCCGGTCACGGCCATGACGACGATGCCGATCGAACTGTGGAGCAGGCTGGCGATACTGCGTCCGATCAACACCGACGACCGTTGGATGGGCAGTGACCGGAACCGGTCGATGATGCCCTTCTCAAGGTCGGCGGTGATGCCCGTGGACACGATGAACGCGGTGAACACGATCGTCTGACCCATGATGCCCGGGAGCAGGAACTCCTTGTACGACGCCGAGTCGGTCTGGATCGACGCGCCGAACACGTACGCGAACAGCAGCACGAACATGATCGGCTGAATGGTCACGTCGGAGAGCATCTCCGGCATCCGTTTGGTGTGGATCATGTTGCGCTTCACCATGATCCACGCCTGTTGCCAGATCGTGGTGGGGTGGATCCGCGGCTTGTCCGCGACCACAGCGTGGGTCTGTGCCGTGGTGGTCATCAGGAACGCTCCTCGTCGGTGGTGTTGTCGGTGTCGTCGGTGTTGCTCGACTCCTCGGCGCGGTGGCCGGTGAGGGAGAGGAAGACGTCGTCGAGGCTCGGCCGGGAGAGTCCGAAGTCGTCGACGGAGATGCCACTCTCGTCGAACCAGGCGGCGACGCGGGGCAGGTCGCCCAGGCCGGCTGCGGCTGTCGTGAGCCGGCGGGCCGCCACGTCGACGAACACCTCCGCCCCGTTCTTGCGCAACAGCGACTCGGCGGTCGTCAGGTCGTCGGCGTGCGAGACGGTCAGCACCAGGCTGGCCGAACCGGCCTGCTCCTTGAGCTGCAGTGACGTGCCGTGCGCGATGATGGTGCCCTTGTCGATGACGACGATGTCGTCGGCGAGTTGGTCGGCCTCCTCCAGATACTGCGTGGTGAGCAGCAACGTGGTTCCGTCGGCGACCAGATCGCGCAGGACGTCCCAGAGTTCGGAACGGCTGCGCGGGTCGAGGCCGGTGGTCGGCTCGTCGAGGAAGAGCACCGGTGGCGTGGCCAGCAGGCTGACCGCGAGGTCGAGTCGGCGGCGCATTCCGCCGGAATAGGACTTGACCTGTTTGTCACCGGCCTCTGAGAGGGAGAACTGCTCGAGGAGTTCCTCCGATCGACGCGCGAGGGTCTTGCGTCCGATGCCGTACAGACCGCCGATCATGCGGAGGTTCTCGCGGCCGGTCAGGATCTCGTCGACCGTGGCCGCCTGGCCGGTGAGGCCCATGTTCTGGCGGACCATCCCGGGCTGTTCCCGGACGTCGTAGCCGGCGATGCGGGCTGTCCCGCTCGTGGGCGGCGACAGGGTGGTCATCATTCGGACAGTGGTGGTCTTGCCGGCGCCGTTGGGGCCCAGCAGGCCGAGCACGGAACCCCGCGGCACGGTGAAACTGACGCCGTCGACCGCCGTGAAATCGCCGAAGCGTTTTACGAGGTCGATGGCCTCGATGGCGACATCGGCCGTCGCGACTTCTCCCGGCGCGGTGGTGGGAACTGTGACTGAGCTCATGTTTCTCCACGGTATAGAGGGGGTGTGACAGCCGCGACCGAATTACGTGGCGCGCGGGTGACGTCAGGGAACAATTCAGGGCATGTTCGGGGTGTGGCGATCTCGTACTCGAAGTCAGACCGTCTGCCCGCACCGAATTCATCGGTTGCGGGGCTGCGAATCCGACGGTCGGACCGAAACCGAGCGTAAGACTTCAAGTTGAGTTGAAGTCAACCTTTTTGAGATCCGTGCCTGCGGATGCCGGAGACCGATATCTCCGCATATGCGGATAAGATGTCGTCGTGACCGCTATTCGGATCAAAGACGCAGCCACTCTGCTCGGCGTCAGTGACGACACGGTTCGACGGTGGGTGGCCACCGGCGTCTTGGAACAGTCCGATGGCGGACCGGTCGCCACCGTTGATGGCGCACGGCTCGCCGCGCTGGCCCGCGAGCGCGCGGTGGCACCGGACGACTGGGCATCGGTCGGACGCTCGGCGCGTAATCGGTTCACCGGTCTCGTCACCGATGTCCGCACGGACGCGGTGATGGCTCAGGTGACCCTGCAATGCGGTCCGTTCGAGGTGACGTCGTTGATGAGTGCGGACGCAGTTCACGAACTCGATCTACGGCCCGGCGTCGTGGCCACGGCCGTCGTCAAGGCGACGACGGTGATCGTCGAGACCAACAGGGAGGCCAGATGAGGAGGTCCATCGTCGCGGTCGCCGCGGCCGGACTGCTGATCGTGGCAGGGTCCTCGTCCGGTGGCTCAGATGCCGGCGGGTCTGCGGCCTCGACCCTCGACATCTCGGCGGCGGCGTCGCTGAAGACGACGTTCACGGCGATCGCCGATGAGTTCGAGGCACAGCACGACGGCGTCACGGTACGACTCTCGTTCGACGGATCGTCGACGCTGGCCAACCAGATCCAGCAGGGGGCGCCGGCCGATGTGTTCGCGAGCGCCGACGAGAAGAACATGCGCAAGCTGGGTGATCTCGCCGTCGACCCGGCGGTCTTCGCCACCAACACACTCGTGATCGTCACGGCGCCGGGCAATCCCCGCGGGATCCGGTCATTCTCCGATCTGAACAAGCCTGACGTCACGACGGTCATCTGCCAGTCGGCTCAACCGTGCGGCGCCGCGACCGAGACCGTCGAGCGCAACACCGGTGTCACCATCGACGCCGCCTCGGAGGAACAGTCGGTGAGCGCGGTGCTGACCAAGGTGACGACCGGCCAAGCGGATGCGGGCGTGGTGTATGTGACCGACGCGCGCGGAGCCGGCGACAGGGTGGCCACCGTGACCGATCCGGCATTCGCCGCCGTGGTCAACTCCTATCCGATCGCGGCGCTCGCCGGCGCCGGGGATGGCGAACTCGCCACGCAGTTCGTCGACCTCGTCCTGGGCGCGGACGGTCAGCGCTTCCTGCGCGACGCCGGGTTCGGGGCGCCTTGAGCACGGTCCTTCGTTCCCGACGGGACCCGGCGGGGTTGCCCGGTTGGACGTACGGCTTGGCACTGATCGGCGTCGTGTTGATCGTGCTACCTCCGCTGGCGCTGCTCTTCCGTTCGCCGTGGGGCACCTTCGTCGACCAGATCTCGTCGCCCTCGTCGCTCGACGCGCTGCGGTTGTCACTGATCACCGCCGCGTGCAGCACCGCCATCTGCCTGATGGTCGGGGTGCCGATGGCACTGGTGTTCGCGCGATACGACGGTCCGGTGATCCGGGTGCTCCGCGCACTCGTGTTGTTGCCCTTGGTCTTACCGCCCGTGGTCGGTGGTCTTGCCCTGCTGTACACCTTCGGCCGGCTCGGGGTCGTCGGTGAACATCTGCATGCGGCCGGCATCGACATCGCTTTCACGACAACGGCGGTGGTACTGGCGCAGAGTTTCGTCGCACTGCCCTTCCTCGTGATCAGCGTCGAGGGCGCGGTGCGCGTCGTCGGGACGCGATACGAGGAGGTCGCCGCGACCCTGGGTGCGGGGCCGACTCGGACGCTCTGGCGGGTCACGCTCCCGTTGGTCCTGCCGTCTCTGTTCGCGGGTCTCGTGCTCGCGTTCGCGCGGGCGCTGGGCGAGTTCGGTGCGACGATCACGTTCGCCGGCAACGCGCCCGGGGTGACCCAGACCGCGCCACTTGCGATCTATGTGTCGGCCATCGACGACCCACAGGCCGCGATCCCGTTGTCGCTCATCCTGGTTGTCGTATCCCTGATCGTGGTCGTCGGAGTGCACAGCCGCCGTTCGCGCGTCGGGGGTGGTTTGTGACCGGCGCGGATCTGGAGGTGATCATCGACCTCGAGGTGCCCGCGTTGCGGGTCGAGCACCGGTTCGCCGCGGGCGCGACCACCGCGGTCGTCGGGCCCAACGGCGCCGGCAAGTCGACGATGCTGCGCGCGATCGCCGGACTGGTGCGCGGCGACGATCGGTCCCGGATAGTGCTCGGCGACAGGGTGTTCTGTGACGCGACGACCTTCGTGCCGCCCAGCCGGCGCGGAATCGCATTACTGTCACAGGACGCGCGGCTGTTCCCACATCTGACGGTCGCCGACAACGTGGCGTTCGCGCCCTCGGCGCAGCGTCTCTCGAGGTCGGAGATCAGGGCACGAGTGGAACGCTGGCTGACGGCAACGGAGGTCACCGACCTCGCCGACCGTAAACCGCACCAGCTCTCCGGCGGCCAGTCGCAGCGGGTTGCTATCGCCCGAGCGCTGGCGGCGCAGCCCCGAATCCTGCTGCTGGATGAACCGTTTCGGGCCCTGGACGTCGACGTCGCGAGCCGATTGCGGGCGCTGTTGCGCACACTTCTCGCCGATCGGGACCGCACGACGATCATGGTCACCCACGACTCGGTGGACGCTCTCGGGTTGGCCGACGACATCCTGGTCCTCGAGGACGGTCGCGTCGTCGAATCCGGTCCGACGCGTGCGGTTCTGGCACGACCCACCAGTCGTTTCGCGGCGTCGCTGTCCGGGCTCAACCTGTTCGTGGGACGCATGGACGCGGGCGACGCCGTCGTCGACGCCTCCGGCAATCGGGTCGTCGGCGGTGTCGAGGTCGATGGACCCTCACCGGGGGCCGGGGCAGCGGCCACGTTCTCGCCGCGCGCCGTCGCCGTCTATCTCGAAGCGCCGCATGGCAGTCCGCGTACGACGCTGGCCGCGACCGTCCGTGACGTCGCGCCCCGGGGTGACCACGCCGTGATGACCGCCGAGGTGGGCGAGCAGATCGTCGCCGCCGAGGTGACCTGGGCGGCGGTCGCTGACCTCGGACTCGTCACCGGACTGGCGGTCTACCTGGTGGTCAAGGCGAGTGAGGTGCGGATCAGCGGCGTAGGGCCCGGTTCGCTCTGACCGGCGAACCTCAACTCGACCGGCAGACTTCGATCGAGGTCTGGGGGTCGAGTTGAGGTCTGGCGGGTTGGGGCTCGGCCCCTCAACCGGCTATCGCGTGGCCACAGAACATACGGGCAAAGATTACGATCCCCGACGGAAGGCAGATCGCAGCGTTGATGAGGTAGCTGGTCGCGTCCGACGCGGACTGTGAAAGGCGTGCTGAGAACGCCTCTGCCGGCTCTCGACCTTCTGCGTGCCTATGCCGTCGCTCGTAGCGACGACTCATCGGGCGGATGGTCCTTTCATCAGTTAGCTTTCGCTTGATCCGAGGCCGCTACCGATCGTCATGCCGCGCGGACGGTTCCGCCGCGGTTGACGACCGCCTATTCGGCCGCCTGTCACGTGAATATGCTGATGCCAGCGAACAGTCCGACACCGAACATCGAAGCAGATGGCAGGACCGCCAAGAAGTGGCGGGTGTAGGTCCTGACGCCGCCGAACCAGTAGTCGAGCCCACGCGGAAGCGACTTTGCGAGGTGACGGGGCCGTGGTCTTCCCTGCATGTGCGGGTGCCGATCTGTCGACTTGTTCGAGGGACCTCGGCTTCTGACGTCGTGATTCGATTACATACTGCTCCCTGCGACTTGACGATGCGCGCCGCGTCATCGTCGCGCCGAACACGAACTCCGACACAGGGCTCGACCGCTGGACTGCGATCGAAGTCGAAGAGTCGGCGTGAGGTTCACCGGTAGCTCTCGGCGCCGTGGTCAGGACGTGCTGGTGAAGTAGGCCAGGACCAATCCAAGTATGAAACAGAGGATCGGGTAGGTGACGAACATCGAGAACCTCCCACTGAAGTAGGTCCTCAGTTCCCGCCACTTGTTGTTGTCGTCGTCCGCAGCCAACGGTCCTCCATCTCGGTGATCTCGCTGATTACCCGGTCCCAATCGGCGATCGGGACGGTACCGGTGAACAGGGACAGCATCGAGTGCCCATCCGATCCGCGGTAGGCCAACTGCGATCGGCGAAGGCGCAACTCGCGACCCTTGGCTGTGTAGTTTCCGTCGTCCACACAGAGATAGCCGTCTCGGTGCGCACTGTGGTTCAGCACTGTAGCGTTCTCCAGTGCTGCGATGTCCAGCGTGGTATCGAGTGTGTCCAACCGAAGGACGTCAATGGGGCCCAGGTCGAAGTATTGGACCACCACGTTCGAGACGAACTCTGGAACCGGACTCTCCGAACGTAGGAGGACTCGACTTGCGCTAGCTTCGTGAGCGGTCTCGGTGTCCATGTCATACCAGGCCGGTGCCGGCGAGAAATCCAGCGCCGGCGTCGAAGCGCGAAGCGTCGCCGTGCTGCCGAGATTCACGATCGCGTACTCGATTGCAGCGATCACGTGCTTGCTCTTGTCACGACAGAGCTCCTCCGGTGAGCAGACCGAGAACAAATGCGAGGGATGCCGGCAGGCATACCAGCACGTTCTGGAGGCGGGAAGTGACATACGCGGTGTAGTAGTTGGTTGGAAGCCGCCTGGATCGATGACGAGGTCGCCCGACCCTGACCGCCTTTCTGCTGGCCATCATCAGTCGAAAATCCCTTTCACCCACTTGCCGGTTTTGGAACCGAGATTACTGCCGATCGCAGCGCCGATCCCTGCTCCAACTGCTGTGCCAATCGGACCAGCGAACGATCCTATAGCTGCCCCCGCGGCCATGCCGCCGAGCACGCCGCCGCCCACCGCACCAACGCCCGAGGCGACCGCGTCTCCGCCATCCTGTTCACCGCGTTCGTACTTGCTCCATTCGTCGAACGCCGTGACCACCACGCCTCCGACCAAGGAACCGCGATAGAGATTGGTGCCGATCTTGTTGAGACGAGAGAGGTCATCCGGGGTCAATCCCGCGCGTCCCGCTGAATGGCGTCCGCCGGGGCGATCGGTGTCGTAGGCGTAGCGGATATCCTGGCCGCGTTGTTCGAGGGCGCCAAGTGCGGTGGTGACCGCGGGCCCCGCAAGCGAGCTTCCTGCAGGGAGCCCCAACGCGTTCTTGAGGTACTCCAGTCTTGAAGGATCGACGTCTGTGGGCTGCCCGGTTTTCAACTTTTCCAATTGCTCCGGGGTCAGGTTCATTGCGCGAAGGAAGCGCCCCCGCTGCTCCAGAGTTGCCGTGCCATTGCGCACCGCGGCGGCGTCACTGGCCGCGAGACTCGCATCGACGATCCCGCGGTTGACCGCGTTCGCAGCGGGTGTCATGCCGCCGAGTTCACCGAGTGCGGAATTGATCGCGTCTCGGGTCGCGGTGACCGCGTTATCGGCCGCGGTGCCGAGACCGATCAGCGCGGCGTGGTGTTCGTAGGCTCGTCCCGCGTCGTACTCGGCACCCTCGGGTGCGCGACCGGCGTCGAAGTTGACGGTGTACTCGCGGCTTCCGCGGTCGAGGACGTAGCCGTCGGAGTCGGCAAGGCTGGTTCGGGTCTCGAGAGCCTTCATCGCGTCGCGGATGTTGCTCTGTCCGTTCGTGAGTACGGAAGCCAGATCACCGAACTCGTCGGCAACACCGCGAATCCATCGTGTGATCCCCTCCGCGCGATCGTCGGCGGGCCCACGCGCGACCCCCGTCCACTGTGCGCGGGTCAGGTTGATGACGGGATCTCCGGCCTTTGGTGCCTCGACCTCCAGATGTGCCTGCAGTCGAGTGATCCCATTCGCGATCGACGTCATGACCTCGGGGTTCCAGGACATGACGTCGTCATAGCTGGGCGGCACGACCTATTGGACCGACAGCAGAACGCTGAGCGGGACCACGTGGTCGGTCTGCTGTCCTTGCCGTGCGGGATACGCCGTGGCGTCCTTGATCGTGCTCGCACTCGCCTGATCGGTCTCGACGGTGGTGTCTTTGGCACCGAGCACCAGTTCGGAGAACGAGGAAACCGTGCCGGACACATTGGCCAGCGCGGATGCGATCCGTTCGTCCGCACCCGCCGCCACCGCGGACATATCGCTCGAAGCCCCGCGGAACTGTCCGGCCAACTGGCTGAAGGTAGCCGTCGTACCGTCTAGGCCGGCATGCGAGGTGAGTTCCAACGCCATCAGACGAGACGCGCATCTCGAGATCTCCGTCGCTGACGCCCCGACAGCCGCTGGATCGACGATCAAGTCAGACAAAACTCCCCCTTTGACTTCGCGAACCACCATAAATATTCGGTGACGACCCTAGTCGGGCGGGGCGTGAACAGTCGGTCTCCGTCCACAGCCCGTCTCGCTCTGACCGGCGAACCTCGACTCGACCGATGGACCTCGATCGAAGTCCAGGAGTCGAAACGAGGTTCGTCGGTGGCTTACTCCCCGAGCGGGCCGTCGCGGTGTGCTTCGAGGACACGGGCCTTGAGGTGCTTGTACCCCCGAACGCGCAGTGTCGGTATCGATTTGAGGTAGAAGCGGTCATCACCGCCGAGCTGATCGGCGATCGCGTCGTCGATGAGTGTGGTTCCGGGACGGGCGGATCCGGCGAGGCGGGAAGCGATGTTCACCGGCTCGCCGAAGACGTCTCCGAGCCGGGCGAGGACGGAGCCGCGCGCCATGCCGACCCGCAACGGCGGAAGACTGTCGTCCGTGGAGAGCTGATGGATCTCGAGCGCGGCACTCGCGGCGGCGGGGGCGTCGTCGAAGGTGAACATCACCGCGTCGCCGAGGGTCTTGATAACGCGGCCACCATGATCCACGACCACGTCGAACGTGTCGTCTTCGAACGAACCGAGCAGGGACTCCAGGTCATTCAGATCGATGCGCCGGGAAAGGCTTGTATAGCCGACGATGTCGGCGAAGCCGACGATCAGGTCGATCTCTTCGTCGTCGGAGTGATCGGTGTGACGCTCGATCGCCTGCGCCATGTGCCGACGCCAGATGAGTTGCTGGATCTGGCCGAGCGCGAGGCTCATCTGGTCGAAGTCCCACGGCACCGCGGGGTCGTCGACGATGTCACGCAGCAGGTCGGCCTCCCACTCCGCGAGTCGGGACATCGTCTGTCCGATTGCCCGGGCCATCGCGATCTGGCTGGTCTCCGGCATCGCCGCCGAAGAGGATGCGAACATCCGGAGCGCGGCGAGGTCGCGATCGGAGAAAACCTTGTCTGAGGACGGTTGACGCACGAAACCGAATGCATTCCAAGCTTTCTCGGCGAAATCAGCGGACAGTCCGAGTTCGGCGACCAGTTCGTCGCGAGTGTAGCGGGGGCGGTCCCGCGCTTCCGAGGCGTCGTTCATCCGATCCGAGTCCCATCTCCGGCGTCGGCTCAGCATAGCGGGCAGGCCGGTCCGGCAGGGTCGGTCTAACGCGCGGAGAGCATCCGCATCGTCGCGTCCGATACCGTGCGGATCACGTCGTTGAGAGACAACGGGCCACCCGGGCGGTACCAGCGCCACACACTCCCCAGGACGCCCAGTACGAGACGCGCCTGGAGCATGGCGTCCCCGTCGACGAAATCGCCGGCGTCCATTCCACGCTTGATCAGGTGTGCCCAGTTGCTCTCGATCTCGGCGACCAGTTCGCGCGACCGGACGCGTTCGGCCTCTTCTCCGTCCGACCGGCGAGGAGTGCCCAGGATGACAATCTGGTTCTGGACTATTCGTCGCTGCAGCACGTCGACGGTTTCCCCGCGCAGCGATGACGCAACTGCTGAGCCGAAGGCTTCAACCGGGTCAGGAATACCGGCGGTCCCCGCTCGGAATCGCTCGATCGAATCGGCGAGCTGGATGCGCATGATGGTCAGAAGACAGTGTGCCTTCGACTCGAAATAGTGGTAGAGCGCGGTCTGTCCGATGCCGACCTCGTCGGCGATCGATGCCCACTTCGTGTGTTCGTAACCGACTGTGCCGAAGTGTTCTGTCGCGACGGTCAAAATCTGCGCGCGCTTGGATCCGGAACCGTCATCCACAGCTACCGACATCGTGCCCCCTCTCTCGTGCCGGACGTTACAACGTGGACAGCGTCGGGTTCATCTGAGCCGCGGCACGAATCAGCGCACTCCGCGTCGGCGCGGATCAGAGCGCGAGCACGCCCTTCATGAGGTACGCCATCCGCGCGGCGAACTGCGGACTCTCCGAGCCGCGTCGCATGCGCACGGCGTCGTTGACGATCGAGAGCGCCGCGTGCACGGCGACCGCGCCTTGATCGCGCTTGATCTCCGGATCGACTTGCATGAGCAGATCCACCCAGCGCGCCACATAACGTCGCTGCACGTCGACGAGATCGGTGGCGCTCGCTTGTCCGGCGAGCGCGGGGGAGTTGTTGAAGCTCACCGACAGATCCGGGGTGCTGGTGATCACGTCGACATACGAATCGACGAGCGAGGCAAGCAATTTCGCGGGGTCCGAGGTGGCGCCGTAGGCCGCCATCACCCCCGCCTCCAGGCGCGCGCCGCTGCGCTGTCCGATGGCGACGAGGATGGCCAGCTTCGACGGGAAATGTTTGTAGACACTGGGACCCGCGATGCCGACGGCGCCGCCGATCTCGTCGACGCCGACATCGGTGTAGCCGCGGTCGGCGAACAACTCGGCGGCGGCGTCGAGGATCTCGTCACGCCGCGAACCGGGCACAGAGGTGACCGTCGGCGACGTCGCGAACGGCGGTGCCGCAGCGGGGCTCAGGGCGAGAATCCGGCGGATGAGCTTCTCGATCTCGTCTCGTGCCCGCGCCCCGGACATGCGGGTGTGGTGCACGGTGAGGCTGCCGCTGACGCTCAATACCGCCCACGCCAACTGCACGGCCTCACGGTCGGTCAGATCCGTGCGCCGGGCGGCGAGCGCCGACGCCCAGTGGCCGATCACCTCGCGGGTGCGGACTGCCACCAGTTTGTTCTGTTCGGTGGTGAGGTAGTTGCTGGTCCATCGCCACAGCGATGCCGCTTGGGGACGCTGGACGGCCAGGTCGCAGACCGTCGAGATCAGCGAGTTCGCGTCGACGCCGTCGGCGAGCGCCCGGTCGGTGCAGGACTCGAGATCGTCGACGCCGGCCAGGACCGCCGCGGCCAGCAGCGACTGCTTGTCGTCGAAATGCCGGTACACCGACGGCGCGGTGACCCCCGCCGAGCGCGCGATGTCGGCCAGCGAGACCTGCGCATACCCACGCTGGAGGAAGAGCGCGGCCGCGGAGTCGACGAGCTGTCGTTTGCGGTCGGCGCCCCTGGTGCGGGTGGCGGGTTTGCGGTCAGGCATGGTGAACAGACCATAGCGCACATTCGACAGAACGCCAGACCTCTTGACCACCGGGTATAGCCAAACTAGTTATTCCGCGTTAGCCTCGGTGGGTAACCAACCAGTGGTTCGTGTGAAAGGAACACTTTCGTGCCTGATCAAGCATTCATCTACGAGGCGATCCGTACGCCTCGTGGCAAGCAGCGCGGCGGTTCGCTGCACAGCGTGAAGCCGGTCGACCTGGTCTCCGGTCTCATCAACGAGGTCCTGTCGCGTCACGGCGGCCTCGATCCGGCCGACGTCAACGACGTCATCCTCGGTGTCGTCTCCCCGGTCGGCGAGCAGGGCGCGGTCATCTCGCGCACCGCCGCCCTCAACAGCGGTCTCCCCGAGACCGTCCCGGGAACCCAGATCAACCGCTTCTGCGCCTCGGGTCTGGAGGCCGTCAACCTGGCCTCGGCCAAGGTCGCCTCCGGCTTCGACGACCTGGTTCTGGCCGGTGGCGTCGAGTCGATGTCGCGCGTCCCGATGGGTAGCGACGGCGGTGCGCTGTTCACCGACCCGGCCACTGCATACGACCACTACATCGTCCCGCAGGGCATCGGTGCCGACCTGATCGCCACCATCGAGGGCTTCTCGCGCGAGGATGTCGACGCCTACGCGGCCGAGTCGCAGGCTCGTGCCGAAAAGGCATGGAACAGCGGCTACTTCACCAAGTCCGTGGTTCCGGTCAAGGACATCAACGGCGTCACCGTCCTCGATCACGACGAGCACCGTCGTCCCGGCAGCACCGTCGAGAGCCTCGGCAAGCTGAAGGCCGCCTTCGCCGCCCTGGCCGACATGGCCGGCTTCGACGACGTGGCACTGCAGAAGTACCCGAGCGTCGAGAAGATCAACCACGTCCACACTGGCGGCAACAGCTCCGGCATCGTCGACGGTTCGGGCCTCGTGCTCGTCGGCAGCGAGGAGGCGGGCAAGCGCAACGGTCTGACCCCGCGCGCCCGCGTAGTGTCCTTCGCCGAGATCGGCAGCGAGCCCACCATCATGCTCACCGGCCCGACTCCGGCCACCGAGCTGGCTCTGAAGAAGGCCGGCCTGACGGTCGACGACATCGACGTGTTCGAGCTGAACGAAGCCTTCGCCTCGGTCGTCATGAAGTGGATGAAGGATCTGAAGATCCCGCACGAGAAGGTCAACGTGAACGGTGGCGCGATCGCCATGGGTCACCCGCTCGGTGCAACCGGCGCGATGATCTACGGCACCTGCCTCGACGAGCTCGAGCGCACCGGCGGCCGCTACGGCCTGATCACCCTCTGCATCGGTGGCGGCATGGGCGTCGCGACCGTCATCGAGCGTCTCTGACCCTTCGAGGCTCGCTTCGCTCGCTCCTCAGGGGGCGGCGGGGCGCGTCGCTTCGCTCGCTCCTCAGGGGGCAGCGATGACCACTTCACGAGAAAGAACTCTGCGAATCACCATGAGTGACAACATGATCAACTGGGAGAAGGACGCCGATGGCGTCGTCATCCTGACCATGGACGACCCCAACCAGGGCGCCAACACGATGAACGCGCTGTACCAGGAGTCGATGGCCGCGACCGTCGATCGCCTGGAGGCCGAGAAGGACGACATCACCGGTGTCGTCCTCACCTCCGCGAAGAAGACCTTCTTCGCCGGCGGCGACCTCAAGGACATGACGAGCGATCGCAGCGGTGTCTCCAAGGAGGAGATCGCCACGCAGATCACCGAGACCACCAACGCCATGAAGAAGGTGCTGCGTCGTCTCGAGACCCTGGGCAAGCCGGTCGTCGCGGCCATCAACGGTGCCGCACTCGGCGGCGGCCTGGAGATCGCGCTGCACACCCACTACCGCATCGCCGCGGACGTCAAGGGTGTTCAGATCGGCCTGCCCGAGGCGACCCTCGGCCTGCTGCCCGGCGGCGGTGGCGTCGTGCGTACCGTCCGTCTGCTCGGTATCCAGAACGCCCTCATGGGTGTTCTGCTCCAGGGCCAGCGCTTCAACCCGACCAAGGCCAAGGAGACCGGCCTGGTCAACGAGGTCGTCGGCTCCATCGAGGAACTGATCCCCGCCGCGAAGGCATGGATCAAGGAGAACCCCGAGGCTCAGCAGCCGTTCGACGTCAAGGGTTACAAGATCCCGGGCGGTGCCCCCACCAACCCGGCGTTCGCCGCGAACCTCCCGGCTCTGCCGGCATTGCTGCGCAAGCAGATCAAGGGCGCCAACATGCCGGCTCCGCGCGCCATCCTGGCCGCCGCGGTCGAGGGCGCCTACGTCGACGTCGACACCGCCGACATCATCGAGACCCGCTACTTCGTCTCGCTGGTCACCGGCCAGGTCGCGCAGAACATGATCAAGGCGTTCTTCTTCGACCTGCAGCACATCAACGGCGGCGGCTCGCGCCCCGAGGGTTACGACAAGTTCACCGCCAAGAAGGTCGGCGTCATCGGCGCCGGAATGATGGGCGCGGCAATCGCTTACGTGTCGGCGAAGGCCGGCATCGAGGTCGTCCTCAAGGACATCGACCTCGACGCCGCCAAGCGTGGCAAGGGCTACTCGGAGAAGCTCGAGGAGAAGGCTCTCGCCAAGGGCAAGACCACCCAGGAGAAGAGCGACGCGCTGCTCGCCCGTATCCACCCGACCGTCGATGCCGCCGACTTCAAGGGCGTCGACCTCGTTATCGAGGCCGCCTTCGAGTCGGTCGAGGTCAAGCACAAGGTGTTCCAGGAGATCGAGGACATCGTCGAGCCCGACGCCGTCCTGGGTTCCAACACCTCGACGCTGCCGATCACCATCCTCGCCGAGGGTGTGAAGCGTTCCGAGGACTTCATCGGAATCCACTTCTTCTCGCCGGTCGACAAGATGCCGCTGGTCGAGATCATCAAGGGTGAGAAGACCTCGGATGCCGTGCTGGCCAAGGTCATCGACTACACGCTGGCGATCCGCAAGACCCCGATCGTCGTCAACGACAGCCGTGGCTTCTTCACCAGCCGCGTCATCGGCACCTTCGTCAACGAGGCCATCGCGGCCGTCGGCGAGGGCGTCGAGCCGGCGTTCATCGAGCATGCGGGCACCCAGGCCGGCTACCCGGCCGCGCCGCTGCAGCTCATGGACGAGCTGACCCTGACCCTGCCGCAGAAGATCCGCAAGGAGACCGAGGCAGCGGCCAAGGCCGAGGGCAAGGAATTTCCGCAGCACGGCTCGAACGCGGTCGTCGACTGGATGGTCGAGAACGGCCGCACCGCCAAGAAGGACGGCAAGGGCTTCTACGACTACGACGAGAACGGCAAGCGCACCCAGCTCTGGCCGGGTCTGCGTGAGCACTTCAAGTCGGGCACCACGGAGATCCCGCTCGAGGACATGAAGGAGCGCATGCTCTTCGCCGAGTCCCTCGAGACCGTCAAGTGTTTCGACGAAGGTGTGCTCACCTCGGTCGAGGACGCCAACATCGGTTCTATCTTCGGCATCGGCTTCCCCGCCTGGACCGGTGGTGTCATCCAGTACATCAACGGTTACGAGGGTGGCGTGCCCGGCTTCGTCGCGCGTGCCAAGGAACTCGCGGGCAAGTACGGCAAGCACTTCGAGCCGCCGGCCTCGCTGGTCGAGAAGGCCGAGCAGGGTGTCACCAAGCTGACCAACGAAAACCTCGCTGCGAAGTAGGGATTTCGCTGGGTGACCAGCAGACAACAAGGGCCCCGGCCGGATTCGTTCCGGCCGGGGCTTTGTTGTGCCAAAACCGTTCCCGCGTGGCCATTTCCATCCCGCTGATCTGATCCGATCAGCGGGACGGAGACGGGACCGCGGGAAGGCTCAGTCCTCGGTCGCCACCTCGGCACCGCCGACGCTGAGGACGACGCGGGCGCCATACGGCACCGACTCGACGAGGCGCAGCTGGGCCAGTGCCGGGTGGGCATCGAGCAACCGGCCCGCGTTGGCCAGCGCGCGCAGCGCGGCGGTCTCCGCGCGTGCCGCCTCGAGCTTGGCCTGACCGCGGGTCTTCGCCGTGATCACCTCGAGGGCCGCGGTGCGGACCTCGGCCGGGACGATGACGTCGCGACAGACGACCTCGAGAACCTCCAGACCGACGGTGCCGGCTACCTCGGCAGCCGCGGCGCGGATCGGCGTGACGTCGACGGTGTCGCCGCGACGGATGAGGTCGTCCGAACCCACGCCGGCGCAGACCTCGCGCAGCGCGACCTGCGCGGCCAGGTAGACCGCGCCGATCGGGTCGGCAGACCGCTCGACGAAGGCCGCCGCGTCGATCACGCAGGCACGCAACGTCATCGAGACACGAACCGACATGGAGTCGGCGGTCAGTATCTCCTGCGGCGCGACGGGGATCAGTCGCTCGCGCAGGTCGACGTCGAACGTGGCGTCAGGCTTGCGCACACGGTGGCGGCCGGCGGGCAGCGCCTGGACGGCGGTACCCCGGTAGGCCAGCACGGTGTGGCCCGGCGGGACGGTGATTCGGTTGTGGAACAGCATGGCGATCCTCCTTCCGTTGCGTCGCAATGCTTGTCGGGTCGGGTGTGGGTTCGGATGGCGACACCGCTCGCGGGTGGACCAGCCGGTGGGGTTCGCCGCGGAGTCGCGGACGACTCGGACGACGACCACAAGACCGGCCCGGCCCGTGCTCCCGGGAGCGGTGCCGTGTCAGGACTCGAACCTGCTCGGGATGTATCCCTTGCCATCTGAAGGCGGACGAGGATTCCGACGCGCAGAAACACTTTGCGGTACCCCGCTCCGGTCTGCTGGTCCTCGTGCCGAACGGGAACTATGCCAGCGTCGTGCGCTGGGGCGCAACGGAATTAACGAGCGTTGATCCCTGGTCTGATGTGCGAGCGCAACCCCTGCTCCCTGAGGTGCGAGCGAAGCGAGCCACGAAGGGTCGTCGCAGTTCGTCTCACCGAGCCCTTCGTGGCTCGTCGCTTTCGCTCCTCGCACCTCAGGGAACAGGAGTTAGGTCGTTCTTTCGGATTAGTAGGGAGCGGGGGATGGAACCGTTCGGGCGCCGGACGCGTCCAAGTGTTTGTGATCCCGATACCCACCGATCGTTCCGGCCTCATCCTGCGCGAGCACGCGGTGCGTGCCGGATTCTCCGAAGCCGACCTCGACGAGGCGGTGACCCGCGATCACCTGGTGTGTCTGGGTCCTGGCGTGTTCGCCATTGCGGTCGGGTACCTGTTGTGGTCGCGGGGGTGACGACGCCCGGCGGCGCGACTCGACCACAAGCAATCATCGGGCGAGGAAGGCTCCCACCGTCGCCTCGAAGGCGGCCTTCGCCTCGATCATCACCCAGTGTCCGCATCTCGGGAAGATGTGCAGCTCGGCGTCGGGGATCAGGCGCATCGGGACCATCGCCATGTCGGGTGGGCTGACGCGGTCGTCGCGGCCCCAGGTCAGCAGCGTCGGGCAGGCGACTTTGTGCATCGACGCCCAGTACGGCGGGTTGTCGGACGCGGCCATGAACTGCTGCTGCATCTCGAATGCCGCTGAGCCGTACATCATCTGCGCGGTTTTCTGCGCGTCGGGATTGATCGCCGCCTCCCAGCGCTCGGCGATGAGCTCCTCGGTGACCAGGGAGCGATCGAAGACCATCGAGTTCAGCCAGCGGACCAATTTGTCCTTGTCCGGGGCGTCGGTGAACTCCTGCAGCAACCGCAGGCCCTCGCTGGGGCTGGGGCTGAACACATTCGGGCCGACGCCGCCGATGGTCACGAGCTTCTCGACACGCTCGGGCTTCTTGATAGCGAGGTTGACGCCGACGACGCCGCCCATCGAGTTGCCGATCATCGCGGCCTTGTCGATGCCGAGCGCGTCCATGAACCGGATGACCGAACCGCCGGCGGTGAGCACCGGGTGGCCCTCGACGGCGTCGCTCACCCCGAAGCCGGGGAACTCGAGAACGAAACAGTGGTGCGTCTGAGCGAAGTGTCCGAGGTTCCCGCGGTAGTTGCGCCAGCCGGTCACGCCGGGGCCGGACCCGTGCAACAGGATCAACGGCGGCGCGTCGGCGTCACCGGCCTCGTGATAGCGCAGCGTGCCCTGGTCGGTCGTCAGTTCCCGTTTGGTCGCATCGAAGGTGACATCCACGTCGACCAGACTAGAACGTGTTCTAATCCGTTGTCACCGGGTGGGCGTGATCCGGCCGATCCGCTGAGGTCAGATGCCCGACCCCGATGATGTCGTGCAGGATGCGGTGCACGATCGCGTCGCCGACGACCTCGTAGTGGACCGCCCGTCCGGATTTCTCCGAGCGGACCCACCCCTGGTCGCGCAGCTTGCGGATCGACTGCGACGCGGCGTTCTCGGTGACGCCGATGCGGGAGGCCAGTTCGGCGACCGTGGAACCCGGGCGCGCGTGCATCTCGGCGACGAGACGGAGCCGGTTCGGGTCGCTGAGCAGCATGAACCGCGCGGCCCAGGAATCCGCGTCGAAATCGGTCATCGGGCCTCCTGATGGTTCCGGCGACATAGCAATAGTTGTACGCCGATCGTTCACCGCCCTGTCGGGTGGCGGCAAACGTGTGTCTGGGAGAACATATGTCTGTGCGCACAGGTGTTGGGAGAACGACGTCGACGATCCGCGGGATCGCCATCGCAGGCGCGGCCGCGCTGATCGCGACCGCCGCGCTCGCCGGCTGTTCCTCGTCGGATGGGACAACGGCGACAGATCAGATCGTCCTCGGCGAAGGTCAGGACCTCGGCGACTTCAACCCCATGCTCGGGTATGGACAACTCGGCGTCTCGCCGATCTACGACGGTTTGCTGAGCCCGGCGGCCGACGGTGACGACCGGGTGCCCGATCTTGTGGCATCGCTCGCCGAGTCGGAGCCCGAACGAGTCGGGCCGCGCACCTGGCGGGTACCGCTGCGATCGGGTGTGACGTTCTCCGATGGCACCGCGTTCGACTCCGCCGACGTCGTGGCGACGTACGGCGCGGTCGTCGATCCGCAGGTCGCGTCCGACATCTCGACCGATTTCGCCCCGATCGTCGCGATCGAAGCAGATGGGCCGCAGGCCGTCACGGTGCGGATGAACACCGAGGCCGACCCGTCGCCGTATCTGCTCCTCGGGATCGTGCCCTCGGAGAAGGTGGAAGCGAAGCCTGCCGCCGAGTGGGCGCTGAACACGGCACCGGTCGGTACGGGCGCCTACGTACTGGACTCGCTCGAACCCGATCAGGCCGTCCTTGTGGCGCGTGAGGGCTACTGGGGTGAGCAGCCGTCGGTGACACGCCTGGTGTATTCCCATGTGCCCGATGACAACACACGGGCACAGCGCATCACCACCGGCGAGATCGACGGCGCCAATCTGCCACCCCGAGCGGCCGAGAGCCTGGCCGGCCGCGACGGTATCGACGTCGTCGCGGTGAAATCCGCTGACTGGCGCGGTGTCTCGTTGCCCAGCGCCAACGCGTTCACCGCCGACCCCGCCGCACGACGGGCGATGAACCTGGGTGTGGACCGGCGCGCCGTCGTCGACGACGTCCTGATCGGCAAAGGAGAAGCGGCCAGCACGCCGATCGCGTCGGTCTACGGTGAGGAGGTCTACGACCAGGGCGCGCAGTTCCCGTTCGACACCGACGCGGCTGCGGCGGCCCTCGATGCCGCGGGATGGCGCATCGGCGACGACGGCGTCCGCGCTCGAGGCGCCGATCGTGCGTCGTTCCCGCTGCTCTACAACGCCGAGGACACGCTGCGGCGCGACCTCGCGGTGGCGTTCGCGGCGCAGATGAAGGCCATCGGGGTCGAAGTCCTGACCCGGGGAACGTCGTGGGACGAGATCGAGACGAAGATGACCTCCGCCGGTGTGTTGCTCGGTGGCGGGGCGACGCCGTACAGCATCGACTCCCAGGTGTACGACACCCTGCACACCCGCGTGCCCGATTCCTCGCCGTACTCCAACCCGGGCAACTTCACCGCGCCTGGACTCGACGCGCTGCTCGACGAGGCACGCGAGAGTGCGCCCGGCCCCGAGAACGATGCCCGGTACAAGCGGATCCAGCAGATCTACGAGCAGCAGCCGTCGTATGTCTTCCTGGCCTTCCTGCACCACACGTACGCATCGCGAAGCGCGGGCTGGCAGCATGACGCCCCGATTCTCGAACCGCACTCGCACGGCGTCTCGTGGGGGCCGTGGTGGAACATGCCGTCGTGGCGTCAGCAGGGGTGACCCCGTCGGGTGGGCCCCGCCCGAGCGGAACCTCATGACACGGTCAGGCACACGGGATGCGGCGCTGCTGGGGACGGGTGTAACCGCAGCGGCCGGAGCCCGACGCCCGGATGTGGCGAAGACACCCGGGAAACCGCTGGGCGAGAGGCCATCGCGTCGCCGCTCGCGGGTGCGGGCTGTCGGCCGGCTGCTGGCGCGTCGTGTCGCGCTGATGGTTCCCACGGCAATCCTGGTGTCGCTGGGCATCTTCGCCATCGCCGCGGCGTCGCCCTTCGACCCCCTGACCGCCCATCTCGGTGACAACTACCAGTCCGCTACCCAGTCTCAGCGCGACGCGGTCACGGCCGCCTACGACCTCGACCAGCACTGGCTGCAGGCGTGGTGGAACTGGTGGGGCGCACTGCTGCACGGCGATCTGGGCTGGTCGTCGACACGAGGTCAACCTGTCGCCGACGTCATCGCCGAGCGCTGGCCGTTCACGCTCGGGATGTCACTCGCGGCGCTCGTGTCGGCGGCGGTGATCGCTGTCCTGGGCGGGGCTGTCATCGGGATGCGCCGGGGCGGAATCCTCGATCGCGCGTGCACGGCAACGGCCGCACTCCTCGCCGCGACCCCGCCCTTCGTGGTGTCGCTCGTCCTGGTCAGCGTGTTCGCGGTAGGTCTGGGGTGGTTGCCCACCTCGGGCGCCCGTCGTCCCGGCGACGACTATTCGCTCGACGGTCTGCTGACCCACGCGGTCCTGCCGTACGTCGCGCTGACGTTGTCGATGATCCCGTGGTTGCTGCTCACCATGAGATCCGCGGTCGTCGACGCCGCGGCATCCGACGCCGTGAACGGCGCTCGCGCGCGCGGTGTCAGTGGCTGGGCACTGCTGCGAGGCCACGTTGTTCCGGTGTCGGTGCTGCCGACGCTGGCACTCCTCGGCACTCGCCTGCCGGAATTGATCGCCGGGGCGGCCATCGTCGAAACGGTGTTCGGCTGGCCGGGTCTGGCGCAGTCACTCGTGGATTCCGCTGTCGCGCTCGATTTCTCGTTACTTGCCGCGTTGGCGGTGGGATCAGCTCTGCTCGTACTGCTCGGCTCCGCGCTCTCCGATGCGGCCGCGGTGTGGGTGGACCCACGGATCGGCATGGTCGCATGACGGCATTGGCGGCGCATCAGCATTCCGCATCGGGCCGCCGCGCCGAGTTCGCGTTCCGACTACGGTTCCTCGCCCCCTGGATCGTGATCGCGGTGATGGTCCTCGTCGCAGTCGGCTGGCCGCTGATCGCCGGTGAACAGACCGCCGATTTCGCGAGGTCCCTCCAGGCTCCCGGTGGCGAGTCGCTGCTCGGCACCGACCACTCGGGGTACGACCTCGGGGTCAGAACAGCGGAGGGGCTGCGCATCTCGTTGCTGATCGCAGCTGCCTGCGCGGTTCTCGCGACTGCGCTCGGACTGATGATCGGCATCGGTTCGGTCACCGCGGGCGGTTGGGTCGACGCGATCGTGATGCGGGTCGTCGACGGCGTCAACGCACTTCCGCACCTCGTGGTGGGCGTGGTCATCGCGGCGATGTGGCGGGGTGAGCCGGTCGCGATCATCGCCTCCATCGCGTTGACGCATTGGCCTGCGGTGGCTCGCGTCGTGCGGGCCGAACTGCTCGAGGTCACCTCTGCCGGATGGGTGGAGGCGTCGCGGCTTGCCGGGGCGTCGCGGACATTCGTGGCCACCCGGCACCTCCTCCCGGCCGTCAGCGGTCAGGTGCTGGTGGCGATGACCGTGCTGCTGCCGCACGCGGTGTGGCATGAGACGACCCTGTCGTTCCTGGGCGTCGGCCTCTCACCCGATGCCGCGAGTCTGGGCACCCTTCTCGGACAGGCACGCGGCGACGTCCTGACCGGTGCGTGGTGGACGCTGGTGGTGCCAGGAGTCGCACTGATGGTCACCGCGCTGGCGTGCGCGGCCGCGGCGTCGACTCTGCGCAGGGCCACCCTGCCGCCGGCCGGCGGGGTGTGGCGATGAGTATCGCGGTCGAGAACATCACCGTCGACATCGCCATCCGTGACCGCTGGCGCCGGTCGTTGGTGCGGGTCCTCGACGCGGTGACCCTCGAGGTACCCGCCGGATCGATGACCGCGCTCGTGGGCGAGTCCGGTTGCGGAAAATCGATGATCGCCTCCGTGCTGACCGGACTCCTGCCTCCCGGGTCGACCGCGAGCGGAAGTCTGCGGATCGACGACGAGCAGTTCCGCGACGACGCGCTGGTCGACGACCCGCGCTGGCGCAGGTTGCGTGGGCACCGCATCGGGTTCGTCCCGCAGTCCGCCGCGACATCCTTCACTCCGGTGCGCACGATCGGCGCCCAGCTCGACGAGGTCATCGGCGTCCTGGGCGGCACGTCCGATGCCGTCGAGTTGTGCCGGCGCGTACACCTCGACCCCGATGCACTCCGGTCGTATCCCCACGAACTGTCCGGCGGTATGGCACAGCGCGCCGCAATCGCGGTGGCGCTGGCCGGAAACCCGGACATGATCGTCGCCGACGAGCCGACCTCGGCGCTCGACTCGGAGCTCGCCGCCTCCGTCTGGGAACTCCTCGCCTCCGCCGCTCGGGAAGGCGCTGCGGTCCTGGTCATCACACACGACGTCGAGACGATGCGGCTCGGGTGCGATTCGGTGGCCGTCATGCGTGCGGGGCGGATTGTCGAGCAGCGCCGGCTCGATCAGATCGCGGACTCCGACGACGCCTATGTCGCCGGATTCTTCGAGGCTGCGTCGTGAACACCGGCGAGCTCCTCGTCGGTACGGGGTTGAGCGCTCACTTCGATGACACGGTCGTGTTCGACGGCCTCGACGTCGCCGTCGGACCCGGGGCGGTGACCGGGGTCGTCGGACGATCGGGGAGCGGCAAGACGACGCTGCTGCGCATCCTCGCGGGTCTCACCGCCCCCGCGGGCGGGACGGTCGAGTGGCGCGGGGACCGCCGGCGGCCCGGGGATGTCGGTCTGCTGGCCCAGCATCCGCGCCTGGTCACCAATCCGCGCTGGACACTGCGCCGGATCGTCGCCGAACCCGCGACAATTGCCGGACGTACCTGCGACATCGAGTCGGTGGCAACCCGGGTCGGTCTCGACAGTTCGCTGCTCGACCGTTACCCCGCGCAGGTGAGCGACGGCCAGTTGCAGCGGGCATGCATCGGGCGGCTCGTGGTGCAGGGGCCGCGGATCGTGCTGTGCGACGAACCGACCGCGATGCTGGACCCCATGGCGACGCGCTCGGTGACGGCGCTGCTCGACGACCTCGTCGCCGACGGGGCAGGGCTGCTGCTGGTGAGCCACGACCGACGGCTCGTGGAATCCCGCAGCCGGGACGTCATCGACCTTGATCTGCGCTGACGGTCCGGCCGGCGTGCGGGTCGCCTTGTGGCTTCGACTCGGCGCCTCGACCTCGACGCGCTCCTTCGTCGCTTGCTCGGCCCGGCGGCTGCGCTCGGTGCCGGCTCAACCAGCGGTGGGGGGCTCGACCAGCGGTGGGCGGAGGGACTGTCACATCTGCAGGCGGATGGCGTCGTCCTCGCCGAACTGGTCTTCGAGGACCTCGGGGGAGTAGTCGAGGTCGATCTCGGTGACCGGGCGGCCCCGGGCGGACTCGATGGCCGACAGCCGGCGCTGGGCGCGGTCGGCGGCATAGGCCAGGAACTCGTCGTTGTCGAGGCCGAAGGGTTGGACCTCGAACTGCTGGTTGACCCACTCGATCATGCCCAGGGCGAGCGGCAGCAGCTCGTTCATGCGTTCGCCGACGGCGTCCCAGAGCGAGTCATCGGCGGCCACGTGCCGGCGGCACGTGAAGGTTCCCCACGCCATGTGCCGGCGCTCGTCGTCGCCGATGAACCGGATCAGCTTCTGCATCCCGGGGAAGATCCCGTGCTGGGTGCAGACCTTCTGCCACGCGTGGTAACCGGTGAGTGCCAGGCTGCCCTCGATCACGTGGTTGTAGGTGACGCTGGCGCGGATCTGGTTCCGTGGCGACGGGTCGTGGTCGAGGATGTGCAGGGACGCCGGCAGCTCCTCGTAGAACAGCTGGTGGTAGTACGGATTCGCGCTGACGAAGTTCTGGAGGTCGCCGGTGAGGCCGACGGCGTCCATCCATCGCCGGAACACCTGGGTGTGCTTGGCCTCCTCGAAGCAGAACTGGGACAGGTACATCTCGTCACCGAAGCGTCCCTCGGTCGCCATCGCCTTCATGAACGGCTGGATGTCCTGGGTGACCGCCTCCTCGCCGGCGATGAACTGACTCACCAGATAGGTGGCACTCCGCCGCTGCTCGTCGGTGAGCTCGGCCCAGTCCTGAGCGTCCTGCGCGAAGTCGATGGCGACCGGGTCCCAGAACCGGGCATTGCCTTTCACGAAGAGCCGCAACGGAAACGAGTCCCAGTTGAGACCGCCTTGTCGCAATGACGAGAAGTCCTGCCGGCCCTCCGCTTTGTGTTCGATGAGAGTCATGAGATCACCAGCCAGACACTTCGGAAGTGGAATACCCCGACGCTAACCCGTTCCTCGATCCGCAGACATGAGATCGGCCAACTCTGTTGTCGCCGAGGTACTTTGCGGTGTGATGCCGACCGTCCGGCGCCGTCGTCGCTTCGGACCCGTCGTCGACGGTGCGCCTCGTTCGTCGACTGTGCGTCTTTCGCCGTCGACTGTGCAGCGGTTCCCGGCCGCCGGGACAGCGGTCGCGCCCGCCACGAAATCCTCGGCTGGAACGTCACCCCCAATCCTGTGCCATGGATTGCGTGAAACGCCTGCGAAGGTGTCATCGGTGGACCACCATGTGATCTACGTCGCATAAGCAGACGGCGATATCTGACGCCCCGATTCGGGGTAGCACGAGCGAGGAGCACGAATGAAGACCAAAGGTGCAGTTCTGCGCAATCCGGGCGAAGAGTGGAAGATCGAGGAGTTCGAGCTCGGTGATCCGGTCGCGGGCGAAGTCCAGGTCAAACTCGTCAGCTCGGGTCTGTGTCACTCGGATCACCACCTGCGGACCGGCGACAGCCCGGCACCCATGCCGGTGCTCGGCGGACACGAGGGCGCCGGCATCGTCACCAAGGTGGGCCCGGGTGTCACCCGCCTCAAGGAGGGTGACCACGTCGTCACCGCCTTCATCCCCGCGTGCGGCACGTGCGAGCCGTGCTCACGCGGTCAGCAGAACATCTGCGACGAGGGCGCGCGGCTCCTGACCGGCCTGTCCATCGCAGACGACACGAACCGCGCGTACACCCACGACGGGGTGCCACTGGTGCAGATGTGCATGCTCGGCACCTTCGCCCCGTACATCACGGTCAATCAGGCGTCGCTGGTCAAGATCGAGGACGACATCCCCCTCCAGACGGCTGCGCTGCTCGGTTGCGGTGTGGCGACCGGCTGGGGTTCGGCCGTCGAGATCGGCGGCACGCATGCCGGTGACACCGTGGTGGTCGTGGGCATCGGTGGTGTCGGTATCAACTCGGTGCAGGGTGCCGCGGCGGCCGGTGCGCGCAACGTCATCGCCGTCGATCCGGTGCCGTTCAAGTTGCAGATGGCCGAAAAGCTGGGTGCGACACACACGTTCCCGTCGATGGAGGCGGCGCTCGAGGCGATCGGTGACATCACCTGGGGCAAGATGGCCAACACGACCATCCTCACGGTGGGTGAGATCGACGGGTCGATGATCGCCCCGGCTCTGGCTCTCACCGGCAAGGCGGGACAGGTCGTCGTCGTGGGCATGGGCAACTTCGCGTCCATGGACGCCCAGATGAACCTCTTCGATCTCACCCTCATGCAGAAGCGCGTGCAGGGCGCCATCTTCGGCGGTGCGAGCCCCCGCACCCAGGTTCCGGCGCTCCTGAACGAGTATCGGGCCGGCAAGCTCAACCTCGACGGCCTGGTGACCAACACCTACCGACTCGACCAGATCAACGAGGCCTACGACGACATGCTGGCGGGCAACAACATCCGCGGCATGATCGTCTACGGGGACGACGACTACTGAGACTGAGCCAGTAGCGACGCCAGGTCACCGTCCGGTGGCCTGGCGTCGCTGGTTCACCAGCAGGTTGAGGAAGCGCACGCCCAGACCGAGGAGCAGCAGGGTGCTCGCCATCTGGATCGACACCGCGACGCGCGCACCCTGCGAATCCGGCGCGATGTCGCCGAAACCCGTCGTGGTGAACACGGTGAGGCAGAAGTACAGCGCGTCGACCCGGGTGAGCGACTCGTTGAAACTGCCGGGATCGTATTCGGAGAACAGGAAATACGTCGTCGCGAATGCGACGATGTAGAACCCGGCCAGCGCCACCAGCATCTCCATCGCGGTCGCGACGGGCCGGTCGGAACCGGCGAACTTGCGGACCTCCCAGACACAGAACGCGATCAGCAACGCGGCCCCGACGACGAGCCCGAGATAGTTCAGATCGCTCTCTTTGTCGATGGGCAGCAGGAAGTATCCGGCGAGCAGGACGACGGCGGCTCCGATCGGTCGCAGCAGAGCGACCGTGAGTTCGCGTCCCCGCACCAGACCCAGTGATGCGGCCGTACCCGGCGGACCCTCGTCGCGCGGATCGGGTCCGCCGGGCACGTCGTTCACCAGATCCGCACGCGTTCGGCGGGGTCCAGGTACAGCGAGTCCCCGGGCTTGACGTCGAAGGCCTCGTAGAACGCGTCCATGTTGCGGACGACGCCGTTGCACCGGAACTCCGGCGGCGAATGCGGGTCGATCGAGAGGCGTCGGATGGCTTCGGCATCTCGGGTCTTGGTCCGCCAGATCTGCGCCCAGCTGTAGAACACGCGCTGTGTTCCGGTCAGGCCGTCGATGATCGGCGGTTGGGCCCCGCTCGCCTCGTTCGCGATCTGGTACGCGACGAGTCCGATCGACAACCCGCCGAGGTCACCGATGTTCTCACCGATGGTGAAGTCGCCGTTGACCTTGTGCTCGGGATCGAGTCCGGTCGGGGTGAACTCACCGTACTGGTCGATGAGTTTGCGTGTCCGCGAGGAGAACTCGGTCCGGTCGGTGTCGGTCCACCAGTCGACGAGGTTGCCGTCGCCGTCGTACTTCGCGCCCTGATCGTCGAATCCGTGCCCGATCTCGTGACCGATGACCGCGCCGATGCCGCCGTAGTTGACCGCGTCGTCGGCGTCGGGGTCGAAGAACGGTGGCTGCAGGATCGCGGCGGGGAACACGATCTCGTTCATGCCGGGGTTGTAGTAGGCGTTGACCGTCTGCGGCGTCATGAACCATTCGTCGTGGTCGACCGGTGAGCCGATCTTGGCGAACTCGCGGTCCTGCTCGAACGACGCGGACCGGGCGACGTTCCCGATGAGGTCGCCGCGATCGACGCTCAACGAACTGTAGTCGCGCCACTTGGCCGGATAGCCGATCTTGGGGGTGAACTTGCCGAGCTTGACCAGCGCCTTCTCCCGGGTCTCCGGGGTCATCCACGGCAGGTCGGAGATGTTGCGGCGGTAGGCCTCGACCAGGTTGGCGATCAGCTCGTCCATCCGTGCCTTGGCCTCGGGCGGGAAGTGCTTGGCCACATAGAGTTTGCCGACCGCGAATCCCATCGCGGCCTCGACGAACCCGACGCCCCGCTTCCACCGGTCGCGGTTGGCCTCCGCGCCGGTCAGGATGCGGCCGTAGAAGTCGAAGTTCTCGTCGACGAACGGTGCGGACAGGTACGACGCGGCCGAATGCACGAGCCGCCAGGTCAGCCAGGTCTTCCACTCGTCCAGGGGGCGATCCGTGAGGAGGCCGGCGACGCCCGACAGGAACGACGGCTGCGCGACGACGACCTCGGCGAAGGTCGCGTCACCGCTCGTGCCCAGGCCGCCGAACCACTCCGAAAACGGGAAACCGTCTGCGGTGGTGCTCAACTCGTCGAGGGACATGAGGTTGTAGGTGAGCTCGGCATCGCGGCGTCGGACCACATCCCAGTGCTGAGCGGCGATAGCCGTCTCGAGGTCGAGGACCGTCGCGGCCCGGGCGGCGGCGTCGTCGAAGCCGGCGAGCGCGAACATGCGCTCGACGTGCGCGACATACGCCGTCCTGGTCTCGGCGTGCTTGTCCTCCCGGTAGTAGGACTCGTCGGGAAGTCCGAGACCGGACTGCGTCAGGTGCACGAGGTATCGGTCGGACTGCTTCGCATCCGTGTCGACGTAGTAACCGAACAGGCCACCGGTGCCGTGGCGCTGCAACCGTCCGATCCGCCGGGCGAGCGCCTCGAGCGAGTCGATGGCCGCGATCTTCTCCAGTTCGCCGGTGATCGGGCCGATCCCGAGGGCCTCGATGTGGTCGGTGTCCATGAACGACGCGTACAGGTCGCCGATCTTCTGCTCGTCGGAACCGCTTTCCGGGTTCGACGAAGCGCAGTCGGTGATGATGTCGCGCACGTTCTCCTCGGAGTTGTCGCGCAGCACGTGGAAGGCGCCGTCGACGGAACGGTCGTCGGGGATGACGTGCGACTCGAGCCACTTGCCGTTGACGTGAGCGAACAGGTCGTCCTGAACGCGGACGGAATCGTCGACCCACTCGAGGTCGAGTCCGGAGCTGAGGTCGGTATTCGATGCAGTCACGCGCTCCATCCTGTCACCGGATCGTCCATTCGTCAGCCGCCTCCGCCGTGGGCGAAATCGGAGAACCGCTGGTCGATGCTGCTGGAGACCCTTCGTGACGGCCCTCCGCAAGCTCCGGGCCTCCTCAGGGAGCGGGAGGTGCTGTCCTCCGCAAGCTCCGGGCCTCCTCAGGGAGCGGGAGGTGCTGTCCTCCGCAAGCTTCGGGTGTCCTAGGGGAGCGGGGGGTACGACGAGTCCGGGGGCATTGTAAGCCGCTGAGCGGATCAGACTGCCCCGGACTCGATGCGGCGCCCGCTG
The DNA here is from genome assembly GCF_001456905.1 of Gordonia sp. SGD-V-85. Classification (NCBI taxonomy): domain Bacteria; kingdom Bacillati; phylum Actinomycetota; class Actinomycetes; order Mycobacteriales; family Gordoniaceae; genus Gordonia; species Gordonia sp. SGD-V-85. The sequence continues at coordinate 78,171 of NZ_LNQO01000011.1, read as the reverse complement.
CAATCTGAAATACGCTGCGAGAGAGCGGATCATGTCCCTCGAGCCGGTGGGAGCCTCGAGGCAATCTGTGCACTCGCCTACCCGGTTTCGAATCCGACCTACGCTGAACCCATGGATGCAACCTTCGACGTCGTCGTAATCGGTGGCGGTCCGGTGGGCGAGAATGTCGCCGACTATGCGATACGGGGCAGCGATCGAACTGCTGTCGTCATCGAGCACGAGCTCATGGGGGGTGAGTGCTCGTACTGGGCATGCATGCCGAGCAAGGCGCTGCTGGGTCCGGGGTCCGCGCTCGAGGAAGCCCGTGCCCTGGCGGGTGCGCGTGAACGGGTGAGCGGCGATCGTCCGGACGCCGACGCCCTCCTGGCGTGGCGCGACACAGTGAACGACCGACGGGACGGGCCCGGGGCGACCCACGACGACTCCGGGCAGGTGAAATGGGCCGAAGGCGCCGGGATGACGGTGATCCGCGGGCATGGGCGGTTGTCGGGTGAGCGGCAGGTGACTGTCGGCGACACGGTGGTGACGGCGCGTGAGGCGGTCGTGGTGGCGACGGGGAGCACTGCGTCGATCCCGCCGACACCGGGTCTGGCCGAGGCGCACCCGTGGACCTCCCGCGACGCGACGAATCTCGTCGAGGTGCCGGATCGGATTCTCGTCGTCGGCGGTGGCGTCGTGGCGTGCGAAGCGGTGACCTGGTTGCTCGACCTCGGTGCGGAGGTCGTCATGGCCATCCGCGGTGACCGGTTGCTGCCCAAGATGGAGTCGTTCGTCTCAGAGCGGATCGCGGACTCGCTGACTGCCCGCGGCGTCGACATCCGGTTCGGGACGACGATCGAGTCGGTCGACCGGCCCGGCGCCGCCGACACCGGCTACGGACGCATCCACGGCGGCCCCGCCACCGTGCGGCTCAGTGGTGACGGCGCAGGCGAGCTCGTCGTCGACGAAATCCTGGTGGCGGCGGGACGCTCGCCCGCGACGCGGGATCTCGGTCTGGAGTCGGTGGGACTCGAGGCGGGCGGCCCGCTGCGCGTCGATGACCATCTGACGGTGGCCGACCACCCGTGGCTGTACGCGGTGGGAGATGTCAACGGCCGAAATGCGCTGACACACATGGGTAAGTATCAGGCGCGGGTGGCCGGGGACGTGATCGCCGCACGCGCGGAGGGTCGGGACCTCGACGGTCCGCGGTACGTCGCGAGCTCCGACCACGGTGCCGTACCGCAGGTGGTGTTCACCCGACCGGAGATCGCATCTGTCGGGCTGACCGCGAAGCAGGCGAACGACGCCGGCATCGATGTACGGATCGCCGACGGGGACATCTCCGTGGCGGGGTCCTACCTGACCGATCCCGAGTACTCGGGACACGCCTGTCTCGTCGTCGATGCGAGCCGCGACATCCTCGTCGGGGCGACCTTCGCGGGGCCGCAGACCGCGGAACTCGTCCATTCGGCGACGGTCGCCATCGTCGGCGAGGTCCCGCTCTCGCGGCTATGGCATGCGGTTCCGTCGTACCCGACCATCAGCGAGGTCTGGTTGCGGTTGCTCGATCAGCTGCGATGAGCCGCGGCCCGGCGGTCGCCGAGTCGAAGGCCCCGCTCAGAAGCTCAGTCGCCGGATCTTGTCCGGCCGGATGACGATCCGCACCCAGTCGTCGGCGAGGATCTCCGCGAGATCCTGTGCGCGGGTGGGATCGTCGAGGTCCCAGTAGCGGTCGGCCAGTCGTGCTGCGAGTTCGCGCGCGGCCGCACCGTCGGTCTCGATGCGCGTGGCGCCGGAAACGGAGATCCAGCGCTCGCGTTCCTCGACCGGGGTCGCGACCACGATCGAGGCGCGTGGATCTGCCTTGAGGCGACGCACCTTCAGCGAATCGGGACCGGTGAAGAGCTGGATCTCGCCGTCCGCGGTCGCCTCGAACCACACCGGCCGAGGCTGCGGCGGCGTCGGGCCGGTCGCCGTCGAGAAGAAGCCGAGGAGTGGGCGGCTGAGAAAGTCCAGATCGTCGGCGGTCAAGGTGTTGGACGAAGGCGCGGCGATGTCACTCATGGTGGGTACAACCCGAGCGCCCACCGAACATTCCTCGGTGGACGATTGGTCTTACCACTTGACCACCAGTCCTCCTGGTTCTACGGTCGGTGCATGCCGTTCGAGCCCGTGTCCCAGCAGAGCGCCCCCGAGATCGTGTTCGACCAGATCGTCGAGGGCGTGCTGTCGGGTGACCTACCGGCCGGCGAGGCCCTTCCAAGCGAACGGGAACTGGCCCGCATCCTCGGCGTCTCGCGGCCCACCGTGCGGGAAGCGTTGAAGCGGGTGGCGGCGGCCGGTCTGGTCTCCATTCGGCAGGGCGACGGCGCACGGGTCCAGGACATCGCGCGGACGGGTGGCCTCGATCTGTTGCCGCGACTCCTGATCCGGGGCGGCGCGCTCGTGCCGAGTGTCGCTCGCTCGATCGTCGAGGCACGTGCCGCGGTCGGCCCGAATGTCGCCGGGCTGGCGGCGAGGCGGGTGACCGACGACCAGATCGCCAGGCTGACAGCGCTGCTCGCCGATCTCGCCGCCGAACCGGACCCGGTCGGACAGCAGGTCGCGGCACTCGAGTTCTGGAGCGCGATCGTCGACGCGGCCGACTCGATCGCATTCCGTCTCATGTACAACTCGCTCCGCGCCGCGTACGAACCGGCGCTTCCCGCGCTCGCGTCGATGCTGGAGCCGGAGGTCGGCAACATCGACGGCTATCGCGCGCTCGTCGACGCGATCACGTCTCGCGAACCCGGCCGCGCCGAGGCCGCTGCCCGTGAACTGCTCGCGCCCGCGACTGCGGCATTGCTCGAACTCTGTCAGGCACTCGAGGGTGCGGAGTCTGACATCGGAGAGGGGAACTGAATGTCTGCCGAGAGCATCGACGCCGACCACATCGACCACAGAGCGCGCCGGCAGGTGGCGGCGGAGGAACGGCGAATGCGATCACGGCGGTCGACGACCCTGCGTGCCGCATTCGCCGAGTTCCTCCGGCACCCGTCGCCCTGGATGATCGCCGCGTTCCTGGTGACCTCGTCGGCGGCGCGAATTTGGCTGGGCGGGTGGGGAATCGCCGATCTGGTCGTCCCGGTCGTGATGATCGCGAGCTTCCCGCTGGCCGAGTGGCTGATCCACGTCGTCGTGTTGCACTGGCGGCCGAAGCGCCTGGGACCGGTCACCATCGATCCGCTGGTGGCGCGTAAGCACCGCGAGCACCACTCGGACCCGCGGAACATCCCCCTGGTGTTCATCCCGTGGCAGGTGCTGGTCACGGTCGTCCTCGCGGCCGTCGCGGTGGGGCTCCTCGTCTTCGCCAGTGCCGAGCGCGGTCTCACGTTCATGGCGACGCTCGCGGCGATCGGACTGGTCTATGAATGGACGCACTATCTGATCCACTCCGATTACCGGCCGCGCCACGCCTACTATCGCCGGTTGTGGCGCAACCATCGATTCCACCACTACCGCAACGAGCACTATTGGTTCGCGGTCACCACCGCGGGCACCGCGGACCGGTTGCTGCACACCTATCCAGATCCCGACACGGTCGAGAAGTCGCCCACCGCAAAGGATCTGCACGCTCTATCGCAGACGGGGGACTGACCGGCGAACCACATGTCGGTGCGGTTTGTCCCGGTAACCGGGACAAACCGCAACGCGATCCGGGATACTCGCCCGCATGCGGGTATTCGTCACCGGCGGTACGGGGGCCATCGGGGGATACGCGGTGCCCGCATTGGTCGCCGCGGGACACGACGTGCGTGCGCTGGCGCGCTCGGATGCCGCCGCTTCCGCGCTGCGTGCCCACGGCGCCGCCCCGATTCGGGTGTCGCTGTTCGATCGACACGGACTCGCCCAGTACTTCGACGGCTGCGGCGCGGTCGTCAATCTCGCGTCCTCCCTTCCGGGGACCGCCTCGTTCGTCCGGAAGTCGGCCTGGGCGGACTGTCATCGCATCCGGCGGGAGGGCTCGGCCGCGGTGGTCGACGCCGCACTTGCCGCCGGCGTGCCGCGGGTGGTGCAGGAATCGGTCGCCATGGTGTACACCGACGCCGGTGACCGGTGGATCGACGAGGAGTCGCCGGTCGACCACTATCCGATCGCGGTGGGCAACCACGCCGCCGAGGCCTCGGCCCGCCGGTTCACCGATTCGGGTGGGGTCGGCGTGGTGCTCCGGTTCGGGTTGTTCTACGGCGTCGGCGCCGCCCACAGCGAGCAGCTCATGGCGCTCGCCCGACGACGGATCGGTTTCCGGGCCGGCCGACCTTGTGCCTACGTCTCCTCGATCCACCTCGCCGATGCCGCCGACGCCGTGGTGTCCGCACTCGAAATCGGTTCCGGCACCTACAACATCGTCGACGACCTACCGGTCACCAAGAAGCACCACACGGCTGCCCTGGCGGGTGCGGTCGGCAAACATCCGTACGTGACCGGTCCCGGCCGGGCCGCCCTCCTACTCGGCGAACGCACCACGTCGCTGACACGTTCGCTTCGGGTGTCCAACAGACGGTTTCGGTCGGCGGCCGGTTGGCGACCGCGGTACGCCTCGGTGTGGGAGGGGTACGCGCAGATGGCGCGGGACCTCGTCGCGGCCTGAGTTCGTGACGTTCCGCCCTCACTGCCAGACCTCAAACTCGACCGCCAGACTTCGGTCGAAGTCTGGCGGTCGAGTTGAAATCCATACGTCGCCGGCCGGACCACGGGAGGGGCTGGTGTCCGGTTCACGCACCACCCAGCCCGGCGGCCATCGACCACACCAGCACCTCGGCGTCGGAGTCGTCGCCGGCGCGGATCGGGAACGACGCGGAGTCGACGCCTCGGAGGGCGTCACCCGGGCCCAGAACGCCGATCTCCCGGACGCCGACCCCGTCGACCTCGATCTGTCCGTGCACGACGAACAGGTGGGTGAACCGGGAAGCGGGTACCTCGACGGTCTCGCCGGGGCGGAGTCGCGCCGCGAACAGGGTGGCGCCCGAGTTGGCGACGGAGACCGCGGCGTCGACATCGGCGACGCCCGACGCGATCGGTACGAGTCCGCCCGCGGCGAGTCGGTCGCGGACATCGGCCTGCGCGTACGACGGCGCGAGGCCGTGGCGGTCGGGCATCAGCCACATCTGGACGTAGCGGACGGGCTCGGTGCCGGCGTCGGGCAGGTCGGGCCATGAGTCGTTGCGCTCGGAGTGTTCGACGCCGGTGCCCGCGCTCATCCGCTGTACCAGGCCGGGGTACAGGACACCGGAGTGCCCGGCCGAGTCGCGGTGGACCAGCGTCCCCGCGACCACCCACGTCACGATCTCGCTCTCCTGATGGGTGTGGAGATCGAAGCCCGCGCCGGGTGCGACGACCTCGTCGTTGACGGCGAGCAGCGCGCCGAAGTGCGTGTTCGACGGGTCGTAGTGGTCGCCGAAGGAGAAGCAGTGCCGTGAGGTCAGCCAGTCGGTGGCGGTGACCGGACGATCGTCGCCACGGAAGACGGTGAAAACCATGCGCCCATTGTCGCAGTGCGGCAAGGTGAGGGCGGTCGGGGACGGCCGGGTCCGGGATCTGTCGACGTCGGTCCTCGGACGGCGATCGCGCACGCCGCGGAGTGTCAAAAGTCCCGTGGGCGAGATGAGTTCGTGACCGGCTTGATCCCCGAATGGAAGCTGGCGGCGTCGATTTCGAGTGTTACACGAGTGAAAATTGTCGTCATGAAGATCTGGGTCAAGCGCGCGACGACAGCCGCTTGTGCCGCGGTCACGTGCGCGGTCATGGTGAGTTCCTGTGGGTTCGCCGGTTCGACCGACACGGGCGCCGCTGCCGCCATCGACGCATTCGCCGACGCCCTCAGCCGCCAGGACGCCGGCGGGGCCGCCACGTTCACCACCGCACCGGGACAAGCCGGTGACAGTCTCACCACCACTCTGAGACAGATGGATGCCCAACGCGTCGACGTCGACGTCGAGAATCCGGTCGAATACAGCGACGGGACCGCGACCTTTTCCGTCACGACCACGTGGAACTGGGACAAGGGCCGCGTGTTCGAATCGACCAGCGGTGGTACCGCGCGGAAGCTGTCGTCGGGGTGGAAGGTCACCTGGGACCCCGCGATCCTGCACGCCGGCCTCGCCGCCGGTGGCACGCTGCGCGAGATCCGCACCGACGCGAAGCCGGCGCCGACCGTGCGCAGCCGGACCGGCCGGATCTTCATGTATGCCCAGCCGGTCAACGAGATCGTGCTCGACCCAGCCCGCACCTCCGACCTGAACGCCTCGGTCCGGGCCCTCGCCAGGGTGATCGCGCCGATCGCACCCCTGATCACCGGCCAGGTGATCCGCGAGAAGCTCGACGCGGCGCCGGGCAGGGCCATCACCGCGGTGGGTCTGCGCGACTCCGACATGGAGGTGCTGGCCGGCGACCCGCGTCGAGTCCCCGGTGTCGTGGTCAACCGGTCCGACCAGCTGGTGATGGCGGACCGGCGCCTGTCCTCCCCCCTCGAGGACGGGCTGACCAACTACTGGCAGGCCATCCGCGACGCCACCGCCGGGTGGCAGGTCGAGATGCTCGGTCCGGGTGCCGCGCCCCGCAAGTTGGCCGGCGAGCAGGGTCCTCCCGGACCCGACGTCCCGACCACCATGGACCAGGGCGTCCAGCTGTCCCTGGGCGACGCGGCCGTCGAGGTCGGTCAACCCGCGACGATCATGACCCTCGACGCGCAGACCGGTGCGATCACCGGGATGGCGCAGAACTCGTATGCGATCGACAGCGGCGTCGACCTCGACCAGCCCTATCCGGTCGGCACCACCCTCAATCCCGTCTTCGGTGCGATCGGGCGAGCCGTCGGGTCGGACCAGCAGCGTGGCGACGAACTGCTCGACCGGCTCGGGCTCGGCGTCCAGTTCACGGTGCCCGGTGCGAGCGTTCCGACCGCTGACCGTCCCGGGATCGCGACCATCGACTACCGTCCCGGCTCGAGCATGATGTCGATGACCAACATGGCCGCCTTCGGTGTCGCCATGGCGCGTAGCGCCTCCGGGCAATCCTCGTCTGTGCCGCCGTTCGTGCTGAAAAACGTGCCGACGAAGATCGCGGGCGGCGAGCTCGGCGGGCTCGATCCGGCCGTCGTCCGGCCGGTGCTGCAGGCGATGACCGCCACTGCCGCCACCGGCGACGCCAGTGACCTCACCCGCGCGCCGGGACTGCGTGCCCTCGTCGGCACCAACGGCCCCGAGGGGCCCGGCTGGTTCGTGGGGCTCCAGGGCGGTCAGGTCGTCGTCATCTACACCGAGGGACCCAAGTCGGGGACCGCCGCACTCCAGGTCGCGCAGAAGTACTTCACGATCAAGTAGGTCCGCGAACGCTCGCGGCCCTCGTCGTCAGGCGGCGGCGCGACGACCGAGGTAGGCGAAGACGGCTCGCCAGCCGAGCAGGAAGAGCGCGAGCACCACGGCCGCGACGATGACGAAGCTGACCGCCACGCCCTGGCTGAGGATGAAGCGCAGGATCATCGCGACGGTCACCGTGCAGAACCAGATGACGAGACCGACCGGGACGACCCGGTCCGGCCGGAAGTCGTGACCGAAGAAGTCGCTCGACCGCACATGCGCGTAGACGTAGGTGATCGACCAGCCGGCCGCACAGCCGGCGAGGAACGGCCACAGCGTGTGCAGCACCGAGGTCAGCGCATAGCCCTCTTCGTGACTGGCCCGGCCGATGAGGACGAAGACCGTGATCGCCACGGCGTCGAACAGGGCGGCGACGGGACCCGTCGCCGTTCCGCGCGCCGGCGAGGACCCCGTCTCCGCCGTCGCGTCGGAGCCCCGGTCCGTCTTCGAGCTCAGCATGGTGGATTACCGTACCGGGTCCGACGGCGGATCGGTGTCGGACGTTCGTGCGGAGTCCCCTCGTTGCGGGTTGTCGGGTCCGTCCGCGGGCGGGGCCCCCGGGCCCGGCGGTTCGACACCATCCGGCGGCGGGATGGGGAGCGCCGTACCGTCGGGCGTCGTGGGCGACGGGTCGTCGGCCGAGCGTTCGAGGGCGTCGGCGTCCCGCTCGACCTCGTCGATGAACGTGTCGTCGCGCTTGATGCGGTTACGGAACATGAGACCGATGACCACCCAGCCGATGCCCGACACGATCACATAGCTGATCAGCCGGTAGATGAGGACCGCGGTGATGGCGTCGGCGGCGGGCATGCCGGCGCTGGTCAGTGCGGGGACGAGCACCGCGTCGACGACGCCGATGCCGCCCGGCAGCAGGGGGATCGCCGAGCCGACGGCCTTGCCCGCCGCGTAGGCGACCATCAGTCCGGAGATGCTCGGGTGGGCGTCGACCGCCCAGCAGGCGAACATCAGGCACCCGACGTCGGCGACCCAGTTGAACAGGCTCCAGCCGAATGCGACCGAGGTGTCGCGCTTGGTGAGTTGCACCGCCCGGAGCTGTTCGAGGGTCTCGAACAACTTCTCGGTGCCGTGGTCCTCCGGCTTGTTCCGGAGTTGATTCACCCAACCCAGGACTCGAATCCCGGTGCTCTTCAACGATTCCGGATGACTGGCCAGGTACTGCAGGACCACCGCGACCGCGAGGAACCCGGCAACGGAGAAGACGACCGAGAACGGGCTGGTCTTCGCTCCGGCCAGGAGGGCGCCGCCGAACCCGAGCACCGCGAGACCGATGCCGGCGAGCAGGCCCGACATGACGACCTGCCACGACGCGATGACCGGTGTCGCACCCCACTTGCGGGTTTCCCGATAGGTGAACGCGGGGGCGAGGACCTGGCCGCCCGGCATCGTCTGGCTCAGCGAGTTGGCCGCGAGGATGACCGACAGGGACTTCCACTGCGTGACCCGCAGGCCCGCCGAGCGCAACAGTGCGCGCTGGACCTGGGCGAAACTGTCCATCGACAGCATCGCGGCGACGAGACACGCCGCGACCCAGTGCCACTCGATCTCACCGATACGCAGCCAGGCGCCCCGCAGTTCGGGCCAGATGAGAACGACTTCGACGGCGAGGATGACCAGGACGACGGTGAGCAGGACCCATCGGACCCACCAGAACCGAGGACGGGTCACCGGGGCTGCCGCGCCCCCCGGCGAGCCAACATCCTCCGACGACATACGTGCCACCCTAGGGTAGGGGGGCCGGTGTCGGTGACGACCCCCGTCGGCGACCTGCGCAATCGGGGGTGTGTACGGCGTCCTGTCCCCGCGGTGCAGCACTAGTGTGACTCTCGTGACCGAAGCCGAACGAGCCGACCGGCCGCGCGACGTCCGGGACCTCGCGTCCATCGACCGGGCGAAGGTCCATCCGCAGGTACGCGCGGCGGCGGAGTGGGCGTGGCGGCTACTGCTCCTGGTCGCGGCCGCTTACGTCGCGACCAGGCTGTTCCGGGAGTTCGAGGAAGTCCTCGTGCCGGTCGCCCTCGCCATCCTGATCTCGGCGATGCTGGTTCCCGGGGTCGACGCACTCGACCGGCGCGGTCTGCCGCGTTCGCTGGCGGTGATCGTCAACCTCGTCGTCGCGATCGGGTTGCTCGCCGCCGTCATGACCTTCGTGGTCCGCGAGTTCATCGACGGTGTTCCCGAACTCGCCGAGCAGGTCACCGTGACCGTCGAGAAGACCAGGGAATGGCTCATCAACGGGCCTCTCGGGCTCGATCGCGACCAGGTGCGCAACTTCGGCACCGACACGCTCGACTTCATCCAGCACAACCAGGACCGTGTCACCAGTGGTGCGCTGGCCACCGCCACCACGGCCAGCGAGATCATCACCGGCGCCCTGCTGACGTTGTTCCTGTTGATCTTCTTCCTCTACGGCGGTGGTCAGATCTGGCAGTTCTCGGTCAAGCTCATCCCAGAAACCAATCGGAATCGGGTGTGGGAGGCGGGTATCGCCGGTTTCGGCACACTCGTCGGGTACGTCCGGGCGACCGTCGCGGTGGCCTTCGTCGACGCCTGCGGCATCGGGATCGGACTCGCCATCCTGCAAGTGCCCCTGGCGCTTCCGCTGGCCTCGCTGGTCTTCCTGGGCGCCTTCATCCCGATCGTCGGTGCCCTGGTCACCGGCACGCTGGCGGTGCTCGTCGCCCTGGTGACCCAGGGCTGGATCGCCGCGGTCGTCGCCCTCGCCATCGTCGTCGGTGTCATGCAGCTCGAAAGCCATGTGCTGCAACCGTTCCTGCTTGGGCGGTCGGTGCGCCTGCATCCGGTTGCGGTGGTGCTCGGGATCGCGGCCGGCCTGGTGTCGGCCGGCATCATCGGTGGTCTGCTCGCGGTGCCCCTGATCGCGTTCTTCAACACCGCGATCCGACGCCTGAAGGGGGACTCGACCGAGCCCGTGGACGGGCGCCCGGGGGTCGTCGCCGAGCCGGATTCACCGGCGTGGGACACCGACGACCCCGACGCCGCGGCCGAGACGCTCGCACACGAGGCCCCCGGCACCCCCTCGAAGGCCGGGAACCCAGGATCCGAACGCCCGGCGGATGGTCGCCGGGACGAGGTCGAGACCGACCGCGAGGGCAGTGACCGGGGCGGGGACGGTCGGGGCGCGGGAACGTGACGCGCCGGTGGCCGGGGCTCGAGGTCGGCCCGCCGGACCGGGACACCGATCCGGATCGTCTGGCACGTGTCATCGACGACGACCCGGTCGGTCCGCTGTGGCGGGGCGCCCAGATCTTCCGGCTGCTGTCCTATCTGTACGCACTCGGCTTCCACATCGCCGTCAATCCCGACCTCGACCGCGGCGGCGTCGCCTGGGTGCTCTTCGGCCTGCTCTCCGCGTGGACACTGGTCAGCGGGATCGGCTACTTCGTCGGGTTCGCGCGAAACCGGGTGTGGGTCGGTGCCGAGGTGCTCGTCGTCTGCGCGCTGATGTTGTCCACGTCGTATGTCGCCGGCGCGGAGTGGGCGTGGAACAACCAGAGCTGGCCGACGACGCTGTGGGCCACCAACGCGGTCATCTCGGTCGCGATCCTCACCGGCCCGGTCGGGGGGATCGTGTCGGGGCTCGTCATCGGCGGCACCAGCACCTTCGTGAAGGGCGAACTGAACCTCGACTTCGGTCGGAACGCCACCATCATCGTCATCGTGGCGACCGGTATGGCGGTCGGGCTCGCGGCTGCGAACGCGCGTCGGGTCCAGGACCAGCTGTCCCGGGCGGCGCGGATCGCTGCGGCTGCCGAGGAACGCGAACGGCTCTCCCGTGAGGTGCACGACGGGGTACTCCAGGTGCTCGCGCTGATCGCGCGTCGCGGACGCGAGATCGGCGGTCCGACAGGTGAACTCGCCACCCTCGCGGCGGAGCAGGAGCGTACGCTGCGTCGGCTGATCTCCGACACGGACGAACCCGTCGCCGCCGATACCGATGCGCAATGCAGCGTTGATCTCGCCGCCGCCCTGCGCGTCTTCGCCGACGCGCGGGTGTCGGTGAGTGCTCCCGCGGACCCGGTCATGGTGTCAGCGCAGAGGGGCGCGGAGATCCGCGCGGCGGTGGTCAACGCGCTCGACAACGTCGTGAACCACGCCGGTCCCGGTGCGCGTGCGTACATCCTGGTGGAGGATCTGGGGCGGGACATCGTGGTGAGTGTGCGGGACGACGGGATCGGCATCCCGGACGGCCGGCTCGCCGAGGCGGTTGCGCAGGGACGCGTCGGGGTGTCGAAGTCGATCGTCGGACGGATCGAATCCCTCGGCGGCGCCGCGCGCCTCGACACCGAACCGGGTGCGGGTACGGAATGGGAGTTCACCGTCCCGCGGGACGAGAGCTGAAAGGCGAAGGGGAGCATCGAGTATGAGTGCAGGCCGGAGTGACGAGGGGCGGGCGCCGCTGCGGATCATGGTCGTCGACGACCACCCGATCTGGCGAGAGGCGGTGGCCCGCGATCTCGCCGACGAGGGATTCGACGTCGTCGCCACCGCGGACGGCGTGGGCAGTGCCGGTCGACGTGCGGCCGCCGTCACCCCCGATGTGGTCCTGATGGACATGCAGCTGACCGACGGGACCGGTACGGAGGCGACGACGGCGGTCCTGGAGGTCTCGCCGAAGACCCGCATCCTCGTGCTGTCCGCATCGGGTGAGCGCGACGACGTTCTCGAGGCCGTGAAGGCCGGGGCCAGCGGCTATCTGGTGAAGTCGTCGTCACGCGAAGAACTGGTGGACGCGGTCCGGGCGACGGCCGACGGCCAGGCGGTCTTCACCCCGGGTCTCGCGGGGCTGGTGCTGGGCGAGTACCGGCGCATGTCCCAGCAGCCCGACGCCGCACCCGCCGCGCCCGCGCTCACCGAGCGTGAGACCGAGGTGCTGCGTTTGGTCGCAAAAGGACTGAGCGCCAAGCAGATCGCGCGGCGCCTCGACCTGAGTCACCGGACCGTCGAGAACCACGTCCAGGCGACGCTGCGCAAACTCCAGCTCGGCAACCGCGTGGAACTGACCCGCTACGTGATCGAACACGGCCTGGACGAGGACTGAGTCCTCGGCCAGGCCGTGTTCGACGGTGGCGGGTGCCGCCGGGTCACTCGCTGACGGCGAGCCCCGAGGTCGTCAGCGAACCGCTCGCGGGCGCGTCTGCCGGCTTGGGTGACTTGACCAGCATGACTCGCGATCAATCCGCTTACGAGACCCGTGGCCGCGAACGGGGGTCCGAGCGGTCACTTCTGTGAGCGACTCCGCTTCAGCAGTTCCTGGACGCTGATCTGGCCGTCGTCACCGGTCTCGTCGGACCGGGCGTGCCGGTCGGTACGCGGGCGACGGCGGCGGTTCGACTCGTCGGCCGGGCGATCCTGCTCACCCGAGGCGGGACCGGCGTCGGACCGCGCGGCGGCCGGGGTCGCATCGGCGCTGAGTCCGCGCTCCATCGGCGACGGACCGTTGCTGCGACGACTCCGAGACGACGGGGTCGAGGTCTCGGGGCTGACCGAGGCGGCCAGGGGGCGACGACCGGTCTCGTCGAGGGTGGGCCGGCGTCCGAGCGGTGAGCGCTGGCCGGTCGGCTCCGGCGTCGGCCGGGCGGTTCCGGGATTCGGCCGCCCGGTCTCCGGCACCCGTGGCGGGGCGGACGGGGGAGTGACCGCCGGACGGTCCCCGTTCTCCGAGCGAGGTGCGGGGTCACCGAGTCGGATGCCACCCTCGCCGAGGCTCCAGCCGCCGGTGTCGGGACGATCACCCTTCGACACGGTGGAGCGGCGGTAGGGCGTCGCGGGACGGCGTCCGGCCGGTTCGGGGGCCCGGGCACCGGGCACGGGCGTCGGTCCGACGCGCGCCGGCGGAGTGCGCGGCGGGGTCGGCGCAGTACCCGGGCGGCCGGTGGTGGTCGGCGGCGGACCCGAGGGGGACGGCGGAGTCGGGGTGGGACCGGGACCTGTGCGCTGGTCGGGGGCCTGACCCGTCGGGCGACCGTTGGTGAGCGGTCGGTCCGGGGCGGGCCGTGCCGGTGCGGCGGGGCGACCGACGGCGCCCGGGACACGACCCCGGGCGGGGACCGCGCCGGCGGCGACCGGTTGCCTGCGTGCCGCGGCCATCACCGAGGTCGGCGCCTCGGCCACCACGGTGCCCGCACTCATCGGGCGGGCGCCGGCACCGGCGTCGCGCTGTTCGTCGGGTTCGTCGTCGAGGACGGTCTCGCCGAGGCCGATCTTGCGCTGGACCACGCGCATCCACCGCGGTGCCCACCAGCAGTCGTCCCCGAGCAGCTTCATCACCGACGGGACGAGCAACATGCGGATCACCGTGGCGTCCAGGATCAGCGCGGCGATCATGCCGAACGCGATGTACTTCATCATCACGATCTCGGACAGGCTGAACGCGCCGGTGACCACGACCAGGATCGCGGCGGCCGCGGTGATGATGCCGCCGGTGTGCGCGGTGCCGCTGCGGATCGCCTCGGTGGTGCTCGCGCCCTTCTGTCTGGCCTCGACCATGCGGGAGAGCAGGAACACCTCGTAGTCGGTCGAGAGGCCGAACACGATGGCGATGATCAGCACGAGCACCGCTGCGAACAGCGGGCCGGGGGTGAAGTTGGCCAGCTCGGCGCCGTGACCGTCGACGAAGATCCACGTCAGGATGCCGAGCGTGGCACCGAGACCCAGGGCCGTCATGAGCGCGGCCTTGATCGGCAGGACGATCGAACCGAACTGCAGGAACATCAGCAGGCCGGTGATGAGGACGAGCATGACCGCCATCAGCGGGAGCCGTTGCATCAGCGCGTCGATCGAGTCCTGGGTGAGGGCCGGGGTACCCGAGACGTACATCGTGAGGCCCTCGGTGTCGATCGCGCGTAATTGCTCGATCGCCTGGGCGGCGGTGTTCCGGTCCACCAGACCAGCCGACACCTGGTAGACGCCCACGTTCGGGTACCGCTCGGCGTCGAACGACCCGAAGTCGGACTTGTCGGCGTCGCTGAACTTGTTGGTGAAGCCGGGCACCGCGTCGGCGCGTTGCGCGATCGCATCGAGCTTGTTCTGGTCGGCCTGGCTCGACTCGTCGTAGATGATGACGAGCTTGATGGCCTCGGTTCGCTCGCTCGGGAAGTATTCGTCGAACTTCTCCTGCGCGACCCGGTTGGGGTTGTCCGGCGGCAGGAACTTCTCGCTGATCCCGCCGAACTGGATGCTGCCGAACGGGATGATCAGCGCGAGCAACAGGAGCACGGTGGGAACCGCGGTCTTGACCGGGTGCTTCATCACCCACGTCGCGAGTCGGCCCCAGAAGCCGTTCTCGACTTCCTGGCTGGTCTTCATGCGACCGCTGAAGCGGTTCTGGATGGCCGCTGCGCGTTCCTCGCCGGAGAAGCGCCGGGCCAGCGGAACGGCGGTGTACTTCATGACCGTGCTGATCGACAGCATGTTCACGCGGGGTCCGAGGATGCCCAGGATCGCCGGGAGGACGGTGATCGACAGGATCGCGGCCAGCGAGACCGACGCGATCGCGCCGTAGGCGACGGATTTGAGGAACCCCTGCGGCATGATCAGCAGACACGCCAGGGCGGCGACGATGATCGTCGCGGAGAAGACCACCGTCTGACCGGCGGTCATCACGGTTCTTCGGACCGCGGCCTTGGTCGAATAGCCTTCACCGAGTTCTTCGCGGAAACGCGACACGATGAACAGGCCGTAGTCGATCGCGATGCCGAGACCGATCAGCGTGACCACCGACTGCGCGAAGATGTTGAGCTCGGTGGTGAGCGCGAGGATCTTCATGATGCCCAGCGAACCGGCGATGGTCAGACCACCGATGAGGACGGGCAGGCAGGCGGCAACGACGCCGCCGAACACGAAGAACAACATGATCGCCACCAGCGGCAGCGCGAGGACCTCGGCGCGGTGGATGTCCTTGTCCATGCCCTCGGCCATCGATCCGGCGACCGGTTGCAGGCCGGCGAGTTCGAAGGTCGTACCGGGTAGATCGAAGCGTTCGGGGATGTCCTCGAAGAACGGTTCGATGGTCTTGTAGTTGTTGAGGACCGTCGTGTCGTCGTTGCCGGCGACGCCGATGCTGATGAAGGCGTGTCTGCCGTCCTCGGTGAACAGCCGCTCCTGCAGCGTGCTCTGCGCGGGCTGGACGAGGAACGGGTCGTATAGACCGGGATCGGCGCGTCCGACGATGTCGGGGTGCGTCGCGATGAGGTCCTCGACGAACGTCTCGACCTTCGCGCCGAACGCCTTGTCGTCGACGCGGGTGCCCTCCGGCGGGGTGACCAGCAGGATGATGTCGGACGTGTGGTCGCGCCCCAGCGCCTGGTCGGCGTAGCGCGCACCGGTGTCGGACTCCGACGTCGGATCGAACCAGCCGCTCTGACTGAGGTGCTTGCCGAGATCGAGACCGTACAGCCCGAGTCCGGCCATCATCGCGATGAGCACCGCGATGACGAGGAAGCGCATTCGGTAGACGAATGTGCCGATGAACCGGAACACGCGATGTCCTTTCGTGTACGACTGGTCGGGCCTGTTCGGCGCCGTCGTCTCGGGGCGCCGGTGGCGATTCTGTCAGTTTCCCGGAAGATCCTGACAGTGCTGCCTGAGTGATCCCTGAGGCGTGGGCCTCGGGGGCACGTGCGGGCACACCCGTGTCGGCGTCGGATGCCGGGTCGCGGACCGCCGCCCGACGACCTCGGCAGGGCCGCGACGCCGCAGTCAGCGCAATAGTGCGCTGAGCGGGCGGAAGGGTGTGAGCCAGGCGCCCTCGTCCGGCAGGGAGTCCAGGCCGATGCGTGGCAGCGGCTCGCGGAACACGCCGGGGATGTCCTCGAGATCGATGAACTCCAGTTCTTCGGTGCTCAGTGCCCAGCTGGCGTGCTCGCGGAACCCGATGACGGTGACGGGCACCCCGTCGCCGACCACCTCGAGCAGCGGTTCGCGGAATGCCTGACCGTCGGCGGACGCCACTATCACGCCGGCTAGTCCAACAGTGTGCCTGCGAAGTTCGATGTGGTCGAGCATGTCGGAGTCGACGTCGCTGTCGTCGGACAGTTTCGGCTTGGCGAACACGGCGAAACCGACATTACGGAGAGCGTCCACCCACGGCCGGACGACGTCGGCGCTACCAGGGGCGATGTTGGTGAACACGGTGGCCTCGGGCTCGACCGCGCCGCCTCCGTCGGTGAGAGCGGACACATCTGCGGTCCGCTGCAGCAGCCACCGGCCCAGGGCGTCGAACCGGGGACGGTGCGCGGCGGTGGGGCGTCCACCGAGCAGGGCGCCGAGGCCCATGTCCATGTTGGGTGCGTCCCACACCAGCAGCATGCGGCGCGTCCCCGTTTGGCCGGAGATGGTGTCGGCGAAGCCGGTCGGGCTGTGGTCACTCATGGCGGGCTCCCGTCGGGGTGTCGCCGGTCGAGGTGGCCGGCGGGATGGGCCGCGTGTAGACGAACTCGCTGACGTAGCGGCCCTCGCGTTCCGCGCGTCCCTCGAACTTCGTCGTCGGCCGCTGCAGCGAGATCGGCGACTCCCGCGTCAACTGCACGACGTGGGGGCGGTCGGCGTCCTGGGTGGCGAGCGCCTCCGCGATCCACTCCGCATAACCGGCGTGATCGGTCGCGATGTGCAGCACCCCGCCCGGGACGAGCCGGTCCGCGATCAGTTCCAGTGTGCCGGTCTGGACGAAGCGTCGCTTGTGGTGACGCGATTTGGGCCACGGGTCGGGGAAGAACAGCCGCACACCGGTGAGGCTCGACGACGGGATGAGCTCGGTGAGGACGATGGCCGCGTCGCCGCGGATCAGGCGGACGTTGGTCAGGCCGTTGCGGTCGACGAGGCCGAGGAGCTGGGCCAGGCCCGGCTTGTAGACCTCGACGGCCACGACGTCGACATCCGGTTCGGCCTCGGCCATCGCGGCGGTCGAGATGCCGGTACCGCTGCCGATCTCGAGGACCTTCGGGGCCTCGCGCCCGAACAGTTCGGTGAGGTCGAGTTGCGGCTCGGGGACCCGCTCCGGCCCGATCTCGAGGTCGCGGCCCAGCACCGGCCACAGGGTCTCCCAGTTGCGCTGCTGACCGGTCGTCAGCGTGCCGCGGCGGAAGCGGAAGCTCGTCACGCGGGGGTACAACCGGGACCTGTCGGGGCTGTTGTTCACGCGTCCATCGTTGCGCATCGTGTCGTTGCGGCGAAGTCGCGGGGGAACGGCGGCCCGGACGGCAGCGGTGCGGACGCGGACCCGTCCGGCCCCGCGAGGGGATGTGGAGCCGTCTCCGCCGTTCGCCCGGATCCCGATTATTCTCGGCCCTGTCGCGGTTCACGTGCGCCGATGCCCGGGGTGGCGGTGCGGTGGACGCGGGTCGTGGGAGGCGCAGGGGTCGGATGGCGAGGAGGCTGGGGTGGGGGCACCGGTGAACGGTGGCCGGCGTGGCGTGCCCGCCGGGAGCGAGTTGTGGACGGCCGCCGAGCAGGGACGACTCGTCGACCTCGTCGACCCGGTGTCGCCGCTCGTGCCCGTCCTGGCCGGTGCGGGCCGGCGTTTCCTCCGTCCGTTGCACGTCCAGGTCGTCGGCCGGCCCGGGACCGGTCGGGACACGATGGCCCGTGCGCTGCGAGAACGGCTGTCGCTCACCGTGATCGGGCCCGGTGAGGACGAGCAGGGGGCCGCCGACACCGATCTGTGGATTCTGGTCCTGGCGGGGCCGCCGCGGCGCGCCGACCGCGAACTCTTCGCGTCCCTCCCGGCCGACCGGCTGCTCGTGGTGCTCGGGAAGGCCGACACGCACGGCGACTGGGATGCGGCGGTCGCGGTGGCGGCGTCGTGTGCAGGGCGTCTGGACACGCCGGTGTACCCGGTCTCGCAGTTGCTGGCCTGCGCCGACCTCGACGATGCCGAGTTCGCCGCGCTGGCGACGATGGCGGCCGCGGGCGTCGGCATGCCGTCGATGGCCGGCCGATTCCTCGTGGGACGTCCGGGTTCCGACGAACGGCTGATGCGGCAGGGGTTGCTGCGCCGGCTCGACGCCTTCGGCATCGACACCGCGCTCGCGCTCATCGAGTCCCGTTCCGCCGTGGCCGCGAACGCCGAGGCCCTGAGCCGGGCGCTCCGCGACGCCAGCGGCGTTCCTGATCTCGCGGGACCGATCGGGGAGCGGGTCGACCGGATTCGACAGTGGCGTGAGGTCGAGTTGCGTGCCCGGTTGGAGGAGGCGGCCGCGGCGGGCGTCGACCGCGCCGGTGCCGAGCGACTTCTGGCCGGGGCAGGAGCGGGCGCATGACCGACACGGCACTCGCCGCCGCGCGGGAGCTGACCGGCTTCGACGCCGTCGGGGTCGACGCGGGCACCGACGTGCTGGTCGTCGGGACCGACGGGGTGGGCGTCCGCACGCTGGTCGAGGCCTGCCGGGCGCTCGCCCCGGACCTCGACATCGTCGCCCGCGGCGGGCGCTCGCGTGCGTCGGCCGGTGCGGCGGTCGTGGTCGTCGACCCGTCGTCGTCGGTCGGTGAGGAGGAACGTCTCCTCGTCGAGCAGATGCGCGCGCAGGTCGGGATCGTGGCGATCGTGTGCACGAAGATCGACGCGTTCTGGGAGTGGCCGCGGACCGTGCGCGCCCACCGGGCCGTCCTCGACCCGTTCGCGACGCTGCCGTTGTTCGGGGTGTCGTCGGTCGCGGCCCTCGAGGGTGCGGTGGACGAGTCGGGGATCGACGCCCTCGTGGAGTGGCTGCGTGAGACGACTGACGCGCCGGGCGTGCTCCGCGCCGAGCGGGCAAGGCTCGCGGCGGGCCTCGGGGCGGTCGAGCATCTCCTCGGCGCGCCGACGGGCGGCGTCGACGAATCGGCGTCCGCACAGGCTGCCGTCGACGATCTCCTGGCCACGCGTCGCGAACTGGTCGCCGCACGTGACCGCGGACGCCCGGACCGGTTGGCGGCGGTACGCGCCGGACTCGCGCGCGTCCGTTCGCAGACGTCGGCGGAACTGCACGCCGGGGTGCGCGATCTGGCGGCGTCCGCCGCCGGCCACGCTCCCGCCGCGGATTCTGCGTACGGCGCATGGGCCCGTACCGGCTGGGCCGCCCTCGCCGACGGCGTCCGTCGTCGCGCCGACGAGCGCGTCGACGCGGTCCGGTCGACCGCCCTGGTGGGCCTGGACGCGGAGCCGTCGGCCGACGAGAACTGGCCCGCGGTACCCCTCCACACCGAGCGGTCGCGCGGCCGGGCGCGGCGCGCAGGCGCCGAAGACGCGTTGGTGGTCGTCCTCGGGGCCTCGACCGGTCTGGGTGTGGGACGCCTCGTCGTCGCACCGATGGAGTCGGTCCAGACGTTGCAGTGGGTCAGCATGCCGCTCGCCCTGATCCTCGGAGTCGCGGTGGCGGCGTGGGTGATCCGTGTCCGGCGCAGTGCTGCGGAGCGTTCCGATCGCGAGGCGCGCACCGCCGAGCTCCTCGCCGAGGCGCGGGCGACGCTCGATCACCAGCTCGCCCTGCGCGTCACCGCGGCCGAGACCCGGATCGCCGGCCAGATCGCCCGGGCGCACGAACGCCGGAACCGAGAGGTGGCGGCCGAGGTCGCGCGCCTCGACGAGGAGATCCGCCGACTGCGCAGCGGGGTCGGGGTCCGCGACGCTCGAACCCGTCGCGAGCGCGCGGCGGAGATCCGCCGTGAGTTGGTGGCGCGGTCGGAATCGCTCTGGGCGGACGCCTCCCGCACCGACGACCCGGGTGAGGAATCCGATGATCCGGCGGGACGTCGGGGTGACCGAGGGCATGACGACGGAACGGCCGGGGTCGCCCGGGCCGGCCACGACGACGGGAAGCAGTGATCTCGATGGACCCGATGTTCCCCGACGACCTTCCGGACCCGGCCCGCCCGGAGGAGGCCTCGCCGTTCGGCGCGGCCGAGGGCGCCGACCCGCACTCGGTCGACTCGGTGGCCGCACTGCACGAGACACCGGCGTCCGACGATCTCGACGATCACCTGTGGATGCACGACGACGGCCGGATCTGGGATCTCGGACCCGCCGAGGTGGACACCGACAACGACGGCATCAACGATTCGCTCACCCGCAACGGGCCCGACGGCTTTACGGTGTACACGGACAGCGATCGGGACGGGCAGGTCGACAAGATCACCGAGATCGGTGCGGACGGCGAGTTCCGTTCCGCGGTTCTCGACCCGGACACCGGCCAGTGGATCTCCGGCGGATCGGGACGAATCGGCTGACACGTGACCGGCGCCCGACCCGGACTGCTCCGCGCCGAGACCGAGCGCGCGCGATCACCAGGGACTTTCGTCACCTGTCCGTCGGGTGTGGGATAGACCGCACCTGGCGAACCCCGTGACCTAACGCCCGCTCGGTGGACGTATCCTTGACCGCGAGACGACCTGACAGGTGGCCATTCAAGCGGCCACCACCTCGGAGGAGGCCCCAACGATGACCGCAGCCACCATTCCCGGACTGGACCCGAGTAGCGCTCCGACGAAGCACGCGGGACTGCTGGCCTGGGTGGCCGAGGTCGCCGAGCTGACCCAGCCCGACCGGGTGGTGTGGTCCGACGGCAGTGACGAGGAGTGGGAGCGCCTCACCGCCGACCTCGTGAAGGCCGGCACCCTGGTCAAGCTGAACGAGGAGAAGAAGCCGAACTCCTTCCTCGCCAACTCCGACCCCGCCGACGTGGCCCGCGTGGAGTCGCGGACCTACATCTGCTCGGAGAAGGAAGAGGACGCCGGCCCGACCAACAACTGGGTCGATCCCGCCGAGATGCGTTCGACGATGACCGAGCTCTACCGGGGCAGCATGCGCGGTCGCACGATGTTCGTCATCCCGTTCTGCATGGGCCCGCTGGACTCCGACGATCCCAAGCTCGGTGTCGAGATCACCGACTCCGAGTACGTCGTGCTGTCGATGAAGATCATGACCCGCGTCGGCCCCCGCGTCCTGGAGATCCTGGGCGAGGACGGCTTCTTCGTGAAGGCGCTGCACTCCGTCGGTGCGCCGCTCGAGGACGGCCAGGCCGACGTGCCGTGGCCCTGCAACACCGAGAAGTACATCACCCACTTCCCCGAGACCCGCGAGATCTGGTCGTTCGGATCGGGTTACGGCGGCAACGCGCTGCTCGGCAAGAAGTGCTATGCCCTGCGCATCGCCTCGGTCATCGCCCGCGACGAGGGGTGGATGGCCGAGCACATGCTGATCCTCAAGCTGACCAGCCCGGCGAACAAGGTGTACTACATCGCCGCGGCGTTCCCGAGTGCCTGTGGCAAGACCAACCTCGCGATGCTCCAGCCGACGATCCCCGGCTGGAAGGCCGAGACCGTGGGCGACGACATCGCCTGGATGCGCTTCGGCGAGGACGGGCGTCTCTACGCGATCAACCCCGAATTCGGTTTCTTCGGTGTCGCTCCCGGCACCAGCTACGACTCGAACCCGAACGCGATGAAGACCATCGAGGCCGGAAACACCCTCTACACCAATGTCGCTCGCACCGACGATGGCGACATCTGGTGGGAGGACATCGACGGCCCGGCGCCCGAGCACCTCACCGACTGGCTCGGCAACGACTGGACGCCGGAGTCCGATCACAAGGCAGCGCACCCGAATTCGCGCTACTGCACCCCGATCTCGCAGTGCCCGTCGCTGGCCGACGAGTGGGATGACCCGAAGGGCGTGCCGATCTCGGCGATCCTGTTCGGCGGCCGCCGCAAGACCACGGTGCCGCTGGTTACCGAGGCCCGCGACTGGCAGACCGGTGTCTTCATGGGCGCCACCGTCGGCTCCGAGCAGACCGCCGCGGCCGAGGGCAAGGTCGGCACCGTGCGCCGCGACCCGATGGCGATGCTGCCGTTCATGGGCTACCACGTCGGGGACTACCTGCAGCACTGGGTGAACATCGGCAAGAACGCCGACGAGTCGAAGCTGCCGAAGGTGTTCTACGTCAACTGGTTCCGTCGGGGCGACGACAAGCGCTTCCTGTGGCCCGGATTCGGCGAGAACAGCCGCGTGCTGAAGTGGATCATCGAGCGCATCGAGGGTGAGGCCGAGGGTGTCGAGACCCCCATCGGCATCGTCGCGAAGCCGGAGTCGATCGACGTCAGCGGCCTGGACGTGCCTGCGGAGGACGTCGCGGAGGCGCTCGCCTTCAACCCCGACGAGTGGCGCGAGGAGATCCCGTCCATCGAGGAGCTGTTCGACTTCGTCGGCGAGAAGCTGCCGAGCTCGTTGCGCGACGAGCTCGACGGTCTGAAGCAGCGCCTGGCCTGACGCGGCCTTGCTGCGCGGTTCCGAGGCTGAACGTACGGATGGGTCTGAAGTGACGGTTGAGGTATCGTGCCCCTCATGAAACTACGTCTGTGGGGCGCCTCGGTCGCCGCTGCCTGCGTGCTGGGACTGGCGTCGTCGGTCGCGGTCCAACCGGCTTCGGCGACACCGTCTTCCGGGGCCGGGGTCACGGCGTTCTTCACGGATTCGACGACGATCGGGAGCGGGCTTCCCACCGTCAACCGGATCTCCGGTATCGATCGGACCGGTAACGGCAACTACGTGATGATCGCCGAGGACGTGCTCCCGGCTCGCTTCTTCACGGCGTCGATCGGGTACACCTCGGTGACCGCGTCCTTCACCGGGCAGCCGCGGATCAACGGCGGCGGCACGGTCCTCGGCCCGTGGTTCCTCCCGTTGCTGCCCGGACAGGCCCAGTTCGAGGGCATCCGCCAGTCCGCGGGCGGTTACACCGTCGTCAGCGGCGGCAACAACCAGTTCGTCCGGCAGATCGGGCCCATTGGACAGGTCCTCCGCGACCTTCCGCTCCCGTCGGTGTGGCGCCCGTCGTCGAAGTCGGGTCTGGCAGGCCAGCTCGGACTCACCGGCGTGGCCGTCGGACCCCAGGGTCAGGTCAGCGTCCTGACCGCCGGCGGACTCCGGCAGGACGCCGCACGATCGGCCCGTCTGCTGACCTTCGGCAAGACCAATCGCGAGTTCGTCTATCGCACCGACGCCAACAAGGTGGCCGCCGATGTGCTGGCCATCAACTCGACGGACTTCCTCGTGCTCGAACGTGGCCCGGGCAAGCTGTCGAACATCTTCTGGACGACGACCCGGGGCGCCACCTCGGTGACGAACAAGAAGAAGCTGAGCGGACGCGAGAAGGCGATGACCAAGCGCCGCATCTTCTCGACCACCGCGACGCCCCACTTGCTCACCGGCAACATGTCGGGACTCGCCTGGGGCAACTGGCACCCCGACAACCCGTTCGCGAAGACCCGCACCCGCACCCTTCTCGTGGTGTCGGACAACGTCGGATCGCCCAATCGCCTCCACTCCTTCGAGGTCCAGATCCCGAAGTAACCCCGCTCCCTGAATCCGAAGGAACGATCCGGCCAACTGCTCCCTGAGGAGCGCCCGGAGCTTGCGGAGGGAGCGTCACGAAGGGTCTTCGCAACCCGACTCACCAAGACCCTTCGTGACGCTCGCAAGCTCGCTTCTCAGGGAGCAGGTGGAGACGCTCCCTGAGGAGTGTCCGGAGCTTGCGGAGGACACGAAGCCGTCGCTCCCTGAGGAGTGTCCGGAGCTTGCGGAGGACACGTCTCGAAGGGTCAGCAGTGCCCCACGTCACTGCCGTCAGGGTGGGGTCAGGGTGTTACCTGATGGCCAACCGGCGCAGGATTTGGCACCGTTGAGGGCATGACGACGACTGATGTGGCCGCTCGAGACGACGGTGGCGATGATTTTGGGACGCCGAAGCACGCGGTTGCTGCCGGGGCAGACAACCTTTCCAAGCGGTACGGCGTCGGCGACACCGCCGTCGAGGCCCTGAAGAGCGTCTCCATCTCGTTCCGGGAGGGCGAGTTCACCGCCATCATGGGGCCGTCGGGGTCGGGTAAGTCCACGCTGATGCACTGCCTCGCCGGTCTCGACGTCGCGAGCGACGGCAAGGTGTTCATCGGCGACACCGACCTGACGGCGTTGTCGGACAAGGCGATGACGATGCTGCGTCGCGACCGCATCGGTTTCGTGTTCCAGGCGTTCAACCTCGTGCCGACGCTGACGGCCAAGGAGAACATCACACTGCCGGTCGACATCGCCGGCCGCACCGTCGACACCGAATGGTTCGACGCCGTGGTGGCCCGACTCGGGATCACCGACCGGCTCGGTCATCTGCCGAGCGAACTGTCCGGTGGTCAGCAGCAGCGCGTGGCCTGTGCTCGTGCGCTGATCGGCAAGCCGTCGATCATCTTCGGCGACGAGCCGACGGGCAACCTGGACTCCCGCTCCTCGGGCGAGGTGCTGTCGATCCTGCGGGCGGCGACCGACGAGTTCAAGCAGACCGTCGTCATCGTGACCCACGATCCGCGCGCGGCGTCGTACGCCGATCGAGTGGTGTTCCTGGCCGACGGCCAGATCGTGCAGGAGCTGTCCCGGCCGTCGGCCGACGACGTCTTCGAGGTCATGAAGAACCTCGACAACGTGCCTGCGCCCGACACCGCCGAAGCGCTCTGAGCCGTGGCGTCCTCCACGGTGATGCGCCGGGTCTCGCTACGGAACCTGCGCGCCCACAAGCTCCGGCTGTTCCTCACCCTCTTCTCGATCGTCCTCGGCACCTCGTTCGTGGCCGGGTCCATCGTCTTCACCGGGTCCATCTCGAAGGCCTTCAATGACATCTTCGACAGTGCGGCGCAGGGTGTCGCGGTCGAGGTGACCCCGGCCGACCGGCAGTCGCCGGGTGTGCCGAACACGATCGTGGACCAGCTCCGCGACCAGCGTGCCCAGTTCGGCATCGACAAACTCGTCGTCAACAACAATGGCCTGGTCACGGTCGCCGACTCCGACGGCAAGGCCATCCAGACCGGTGGCGCCCCGAGCGTGGGCAGCACCTACATCCCGCCGGCGGAGGCGCTCGACCCGGACGAGTCGCGGATCCCGCCGGGTGGACGCGGGCCCGAGAACGCCGGCGAGATCGTCTTGAACACCTCGGCGGCCGAGGCCGCGGGGCTGAAGGTCGGGTCGAAGACGAAGATCGTCGTCGGGCAGGGCAACTCGGAGCCGCTCGAGGTCACCGTCGTCGGCCTCGTCGACGCGCCCAGCTCGACGGGTGGTTACGTGAACGCCCAGTTCGACGCCGCGACGTCGGCCCGCCTGTTCACCGACGGTGAGCACGTCGGCGTCGTCGACATGTCGGCCGTCGCCGGGGTCACCCCGGAACAGTTGCAGGAACGGATCATCTCCGCACTCGGCGCCGACGCCGATCTCTACGACGTCCGCACCGGTGACCAGGTCCGCGAGGACCAGAAGGCGCAGGTCAACGAGTTCCTGCAGATCTTCCAGTACATCCTGCTGGCGTTCGCCGCGATCGGTCTGGTCGTCGGCACGTTCATCATCTACAACACCTTCTCGATGATCGTCGCGCAACGGAATCGGGAGTTCGCGCTGCTCCGGGCGGTCGGCGCGAGCCAGCGCCAGGTCTCGCGCTCGGTGCTGTTCGAGGCCTTCGTCGTCGGTGTCCTCGGCGGAGCGCTCGGTCTCGCCATCGGCATCGGGCTGGCGGCCGCCTTGAAGGCCATCACCAGTGCGACGTCGGGCCTGCCGGACGGTGAGCTGGCGATCGGTCCGGATGCCATCCTCGCCGGCATCCTGGTCGGCGTCGTGGTGACGATGGTCAGCGCATGGGTGCCGGCGGCGCGAGCCGCCCGGGTGCCGCCCGTGGAGGCCATGCGCGCATCGGCCGCCGAGGGGTCGGCCTCGTTGCGCAACCGCACGATCATCGGCGCGGTCATCGGTGTCGCGTCGATCGCCGCGATCGTGGTCGGCGCAATGGGTGAAGGTGCGGGCCCCGCGATCACGGTGGGTGCCGGCGCCGCGGGCGCGGTCCTGTCGGCCGTCCTCATCGGCCCGGCGATCGCGCGTCCGTTCGTCAGCGTGCTCGGCCGGGTCATCGGTGCGCCCTTCGGCATGATCGGGCGCCTCGCCCGGACCAACGCGGTCCGCAACCCGCGGCGTTCGGCCGCGACGGCGTTCGCGCTCACCCTCGGGCTGATGCTGGTCGCGATCATCGGCACCCTCGGACAGTCGTTCAAGGGCACGGTCGACGACGCCGTCGACGCCGGCATCACGGCCGACTACATCGTGGCCGGAACCAACCAGTCGCCGCTGCCGCCCGCGGTGACCGGGGCGATCGACGGTGTGCCCGGCGTCGCCGAGGTGGTGTCGTTCGGCATCGTCCAGGCCAAGGTCGAGGACAAGTCGGAGACCGGGTTCTCGGCGCTCGGCGGTCCGCTGAACAGCGTGACCGTGATGGACATGCAGGACGGCGCGTCGTCGGATCTGCCCGCTGACGGGATGCTGATCAGCGAGCGGACCGGAAAGGCGAACGGCTGGCAGCGTGGCGACGTGGTCACGTTCACCTCCGCGACGGGCGAGCAGGTCCAGGTCCCGATCGCCGGCGTCTACGCGGACAACGAGGCGCTGCAACCGTGGGTCGTGGGTCCGGACGTCTACGAGAAGCTGGTCCCGCCCTTCGCGCGGGTCAATGTCACGCTCTTCGTGAACGCCGCGCCGGGCACCGACCTCGAGACCCTGCGCACCGATCTGGAGAATGCGACGTCGGACTACCTGACGGTGCAGATCCAGGACCGGGATCAGTTCAAGGGCCAGATCTCGTCGCAGATCGATCAGATGCTCGGCACGCTGTACGCGATGCTCGGGCTGGCACTGCTGATCGCCGTCCTCGGCATCATCAACACGCTCGCGCTGTCGGTGGTCGAACGCAAACGCGAGATCGGGATGTTGCGGGCGATCGGCATGATCCGAGCCCAGGTGCGCCGCTCGATCTACCTCGAATCGGTGCTGATCTCGATCTTCGGCGCAGTGCTGGGTGTGCTCCTCGGGACCGTCATCGGCGTCGCGTTGGTCCGCACGCTCGCCGAGTGGGGCCTGGGCGCGCCGGTGATCCCGTGGTCGCTCATCGCGATCACGCTGATCGCGTCCGCGGTGGTAGGGGTGCTGGCCGCGTTGTGGCCGGCCGTCCGCGCGGCGCGCACCGGACCGCTCGAGGCGATCGCCGACATCTGACGCAGGTTCGTGGTGGTCGGGTCGGGGATCGGTCCGGGATGACAGAATCGTCCGCATGACCCGACCACCAGAGGGCGATCCCAACGATCCGCGGAACGATCCGCCGGAGACCCGTCAGTTCGATCCGGACTTCGACCCGTCGGCACCGCCGTCGCAGGCCTACACCGAGCAGCAGCCCGGGCAGCCGTATCCGGGTCCCTACACGGAACCGCACCAGGCCGGTCAGCCCTATCCGGGTCCGTACACCGAACCGCATCAGCCGGGACAGCCGTATCCGGGTCACTACACCGAACCCCAGTATGGCGACCCCCAGTACACCGGCGGGTCGCCCTACGGTGCCTCGCCCTACGACGCGCCGGCCGGTGGTGAACCGCCCCGCGGTTCCGGGTCGAAGGGCCGGACCATCGGGCTGGCGCTGGTCGCCCTGATCGCACTCGTGGTCCTGGGTCTCGTCGTCGTGCTGGTCACCCGCTCCGGCGACAACGACTCCACCAGCGCGGCGTCATCGTCGACCACCGAATCGAGTGATCCGGCGACGA
This sequence comes from Gordonia sp. SGD-V-85, assembly GCF_001456905.1. Lineage (NCBI taxonomy): Bacteria > Bacillati > Actinomycetota > Actinomycetes > Mycobacteriales > Gordoniaceae > Gordonia > Gordonia sp. SGD-V-85. Next base: position 50,170 of record NZ_LNQO01000011.1, on the reverse strand, counting down.
CGAGCGAGACGACGTCGTCGAGCACCCCGACCACCGAGGAGACGACGTCGACCACGACGACGACTCAGCGCTCCGGAACCATCACCTACCAGCTGACCGGCAACGGGGACGTCGTCGCGCTGACGTTCACCCGCGGCCAGGGATCGCCGACGGTGATCCCGGCGATCGGCTCGCCGTGGTCCCAGCGGGTGCAGCTCGAGGGAACCCGCGCGAGTATGTCGGCCATCGTGATCCGCGGACCGGTGTCGTGCGCCATCCTCGCCGACGGTGAACAGCTGGCCGCCGCGACCAGTCAGGGCGGCACCCTCAACTGCACCGCGGACCTCGCCGCCGAGTAGTTCAGCCGCTGGGTGCGGAGGTGGCTTCGACTCGGGGCTTCGCTTGGTTCAGTCCCGGCTCAACCAGCAGTGGCCTCAGCCAGACGCCACCGGACTCTGAGCACGTCAGCGTCGACGCAGGACGAGCACGAGGTTGGTGCCGAGGACGTCCCGGAGCACCGGCACGCGCATGACCCACCACATCCAGCGCGGGATGTAGCGGGGGAATGCCGCGACGAGGTCGGCGCGCCCGGCACCGGTCGCCGATCGGGCCCAGCGCACCCCGTCGGCGGCGGAGACCGCGAACAGCGATGTGCCGTACAGGTTCTTGGGTGGATGACCGTGGCGTCGGGTGTACAGCCGGGCCGCCCGATGGCCGCCGAGATAGTGCGTCAGGCCCATCTCGTGACCACCGAACGGTCCCCACCACAGTGTGTAGCTGATGATGACGACGCCGCCGGGACGCGTCACCCGCAGCATCTCGTCGGCCATCTCCCACGGCGTCGGTGTGTGCTCGACGACGTTCGACGACAGGCAGACGTCGACGCATCCGTCGGCGAAGGGCAGGGCCTGGCCGGAGCCGCGGACCGATCCGCGATGCTCGAGCCCACCGGCGTGCATCTCGGTGGGATCGGGTTCGACGGAGACGTAGTGCGCGCCGCGGTCCCGGAAGGCGTCGGCGAAGTATCCGGGACCGCCGCCCACGTCGAGGACCACAGATCCGCCCATGTCGGGGACGAACGCCTCGACCATGTCAGCGGTGTCGCCGGCGAGCGCGCCGTAGAAGCGCGCGGGATCGGATTGTTCGTAACGGAAGTCGTTCAGCAGTCCCGCGGCGCGTCGCAGGGTGGCGAGCCGGGCCATCCGCGCGCCGCCGGGAAGTGAAGTCGTCATCGTCGGGTCACTCTAGTGGGGTGTCTCGGCGACAGGTTCCTCGCCGGGCGGTCGCGCGGCGGATTCCGGCGCTCATGGCCTGGTCGGTAGGCTGACGGACAACATGCGCACACCGTCGAACATCCTGCTCCTGTGCTGGCGGGACACCCGCCACCCTCAGGGCGGCGGCAGCGAGACCTACCTGGAACGGGTGGGCGCCGAACTGGCTCGACGCGGCGCGAACGTCACCTTCCTCACGTCCGCGTACCCGGGGTCGCTGCGCCACGAGCACCGGGACGGCATGCGGTTTTTCCGCGCCGGCGGTCGGATCAGCGTGTATCCGCTCATGCTCGCAACCATCGTCGCGGGCCGGCTCGGGTTCGGCCCGCTGTCGGGGTGCCGCCCCGACGTCGTCGTGGACACCCAGAACGGTGTCCCGTTCTTCTCGTCGCTCGTCTCACCGGCTCCGACGGTCGTCCTCGTCCATCACTGTCATCGCGAGCAGTGGCCGGTCGCCGGCCGTCTGCTCGGCCACATCGGGTGGTTCCTCGAGTCGCGGGTCTCGCCGCGCGTCCATCGGCGCAACCGATACGTCACGGTCTCGACGCCGTCGAAGTCCGAACTCGCCGCGCTGGGGGTCGATGCCGGGCGGATCGCGGTCGTGCGCAACGGGATCGATCCGGTACCTCACGGTATCGAGGCGCCCGCGCGCACCGGGGCGTCGACTCCCGGTGTGCCGGTACGACTCTGCGTACTGTCGCGGCTGGTGCCCCACAAGCAGGTCGAGGACGCGTTGACCGTACTCGCCCGGCTGCGTCGCGACGGTGTCGACGCCCGTCTCGATGTCATCGGCGGTGGCTGGTGGTCGGACGAATTGCACCGTGCAGCAGCCGAACTCGCGGTGACCGACGCGGTCACCTTCCACGGCCACGTCGACGAGCGCCGCAAGCACGAACTGCTCGCCCTAGCCCGGGTCCACCTCATGCCGTCGCGCAAGGAGGGATGGGGCCTCGCGGTCGTCGAAGCCGCCCAGCACGGTGTCCCGACGATCGGTTACCGCAGTGCCGCCGGACTCGCCGACTCCATCGACGACGGGCGTACCGGGCTCCTCGTCGACGGTGTCGACGAACTGGCCAGCGCAACAAGGAAACTCATCGACAACCCGGACGAGGCGCTTCGACTCGGCCGCAACGCGCAGACCACGGCCAGCCGCTACTCGTGGTCGGCGACCTGCGACGGGTTCATGGCGACGTTCGACGCCGTGCTGTCCGACGCGCGCCGCTGATCACACCGACGCCGAGACCGACGAGGCCGGTGATGAGCAGCGCGGCCCATACGAGGTGCGCACCGATGGCGATCGCACGGTCGGTGGCGTCGGCGGAGCGATCTGCCGCGTCGCCCACCTGATACAGCCTCAGATCCGACCCGTCGAACACAAGCCGTCCGGCGGCCGCGAGTTCGCCAGGCGGAGAACCGTTCTGGACCAGCACCCACCCGACGCCGAGCTCGGCGAGCGCTACCGGAGAGCCGCCGGACTCCAGCACCCGCGTCACCGCTGCGGCATGCTCCCCGGCCGGGTCGATCACCTCGCCGTCCACCCGGAGTTCACCGGATTCGACGACCGGCGCCCGCAGCATCCGTGCGGCGGGATCGAGCGACGGATCGCGCGCGAAGGGGTACTCACGCACCGTGCCGGGAGGCCACAGGGCGACCGAACCCCGGTCCGGCGGCACGATCTCGGCGACCTGCCGCCATTCGTCGGGATAGTCGATCGCGCGCACCGCACCGCCGACCCCCCACGCCAGGTCGGGGAGCGGCGCGACCGCGAGCAGTGCGACCGCGGCGAACGCGAAACCAGACGGGACCCGGCGCCTCGCCGCTGCCACGGCCGCGGCCACACACACCGCGACCGCCGGGACGAGAAGTGCGGCGAACTTCTGCGTATCGCGCAGGAGCCCGCCGCCACCGACGTGCTCGACGACGAACCCCAGGCCGGTGCGGACCGGTCCGAAAGTGCTCAGCATCAACGCGATCGCGGTCACCGCCGCGAGCATGGCGATGGCGCGCACCAGCGGGTCCGACTCCGTACGACGACGCCACAGGTGACCGGCGCCGACCGCGACGACGAGGAGCAGGCCGAGGGTGGCCACCGCGGCCCACCCGATGCTCCGACTCGCCGGCACCGCGTCGGCGTTCCAGATCCCGCCCAGCGACAGGGCCGTACCCACGGGGCCGAGCCACGGCTCGGACCGCAGGCCGAATGCCTCCACCCCGGCGGCCGCGGACGTGGTCGGGGCGTCGGAGATCACCGACGTCAGCAACCAGGGCACGGTGCTGAGGAGCCAGAGCGCAACGACGGCCATCGTGGGTCGCAGAGCGATCGGACGGGCCACGAGCGCCGTCGCCAGCACGACTCCGGCCAGGACGGAACCGGTAGGTGTCAATCCCGCGACGGCGAACAGCCCGCCCAACTGCAGAATTCGGACGGTGTCCGCTCGAGCGTCCGGTCGCCGGGTGGCTTCGACTCGGCTCCTCGCTTCGCTCGGTGCCGGCTCAACCAGCGGGGGGACTCGGCTCCTCGATCTCGATGCGCTCCTTCGTCGCTTACTCGACCCGGCGGCTTCGCTCGGTGCCGGCTCAACCAGCGGGGGGCGCCCACGCAGATCCAGAATCGCGACGAGAATCCACCCCAGTGCCGCATAACCCGCCAGCAGGCTCCAGTGGCCCTGGAGAAGACGTTCGGCGACAAACGGATTCCACACCGAGACGAGCGTTGCCGCCGCGGCGCCGGTGCGCCCGCCGCCCGGGACCAGGCGCGCTGCCAAACGTCCGTACCCGACGCCTGCGCAGACCAGGGCCGCGGCGAGGACCGCCAGCACGACGATCCCGCCGTCGACGACGGTGCTCACCATCGCGAGGAACCAGTCCTGCGGCACGGCGCGAGGCGGCAGGTCACCGATCCCGAGCGTGGTGTCCGTGACATGGGTGCGCGGCGTGGACACCGCATCGCGGTACAGCAGGTACCGGTCGCCGGCCCCGATCAGGCCGGGCAGCAGCGGTGCCAGGATCGCCGCGGCCGCAGCGACACCGGTGCCGTACAGAACCGGCAGCAGTCGTCGGGGGGTCACCGCGGCGAGCCGATCAGAAGTGGTGGGTGTCCGAGGGTGCGGGGGCGTGCACCGGGTCGTCGTCGTAGTCGGACTCGGTGATGCCGTACGACCGGGCCAGATCCAGGATCTTGGTCGCCCGCGCGATCCGCGGCAGGTCGGAGCCGTTGCGGATCTCGCCGCCGTCGCGCTCGAACTCGGCGAAGAACTCGCGCGCCCAGGTGATCTCGTCCTGAGAGGGGGACAGTCCCTCGTTGACCTGCGCGCACTGGCCCGGGGTGAGGCAGATCTTGCCGGTCATGCCGAACTCGGCACTGACCGCGGTCGCCTCACTGAGCTTGAGCGCGCTGGAACCGACCGTCGGGCCGTCGATGGCGCTGGGCAGGTGGGCGGCCTTCGCGGCGATCGTGAAACGCGAACGGGCATAGGCCAGGGTCTGTGGGTTCTCGCCGAAGCCGGTGTCGCGGCGGAAATCCCCGATACCGAACGCGAGACGGAACGTGCCCTTGGTGGCCGCGATCTCGCTGATGCGTTCCAGCCCGCGTGCGGTCTCCACGAGCGCGACGATCGGCAGGCCGGGCAGTCGCTTGGCGGTCTCGGTGACGTGGTCGACGGACTCGACCATCGCCAGCATCACCCCGCCGACGGCGGTCTGCGACAGCGCCTCGAGATCATCGGCCCACCACGGTGTGCCGAATCCGTTCACGCGAACCCAGTCTCCGGCGCCGGGGCCGGCGGTGCCGTCCTTCGGCCCGAGCCAACGGACGACGTTGTCGCGCGCGGAGACCTTGTCCTTGGGAGCCACCGCGTCCTCGATGTCCAGCACGACGATGTCGGCGCGCGAACGCGAGGCCGGCTCGAACTTGGCGTAGTGGGAGCCGTTGACCAGCAGCCAGCTCCGGGCCAGCACCGGGTCGATGCGCGAACCGATGTCGGTCGACTCGGCGTCGTAGGTGGGGTTGTCGTCGTACATCACGGTCTCTCGGTCCGGTGGACACGCGCGATCGGGGGGACCCGCGTTCGGCAACAGCCTTCCCATCGTTGCCTATGCCCGACTGCCCGTGCAAAACCCGGCACGCGTACCTCGTACCCGCCCCGCGCGAGACCGCGGCGGCGTAGTCGGCACACTTGGTCCATGCAGCAGACGCGCCGGACGACGGGCACGGTCGGCGCCGTCGGGTCGGTGGCGATCGGGTCGATGGTGGCCAACGTCTGCATGTACGTGGTGCACCTCGTCGCGAGTGCGCATTTCCTCGACGTCAGCGAATACGGCGAGTTCGCGGTGCTGCTGTCGGCGATGCTCGTGCTGGGTGTGCCGGCGATGGCGCTGCAGAACGTGATCGCCCGGGAGGTCGTGCTCGGCGGTGACGAGGGACGGCTCCGCGCGCTGGGTGTGGTGACGACGTGCTGGGTCGTCGTACTCACCGTCGTCGCCACCCCGCTGGTCGCGCTGCTGTTGCGCACCGACGTCGCGACGACGGCCGCGGCACTCGCCTCGGCGCCCCTGCTGGCGCTCATCGCCGCCGGTCAGGGCATTCTGCAGGGGCGCGGCGAGTTCCGGGCCCTGTCCTGGGTGCTGGCCGTCGTCGGAGTCGCACGATCGATCCCGATCATCGGGGCGTTCGCCGCCGGAGCCGGACCGGCCGGTGGGCTGCTGGCCGGGACGCTGGGTGCCGCCGCGTCGGCGGCCGTCGTCTGGCTCGTGGTCTGGTCGATGTCACGGGCCGGAAGGCCGGGTCGGCCGTCGGGAGCCGCCGGGGTGCTCAGCGTGGTCCGCGCGTCGCAGGTCCAGTTGGTGTTGATCGTCGCGTCGTCGATCGACCTGCTGCTCTCGCCCCGGGTCCTCGACGCCGAGGAGGTCGGGGTGTACGCCCTCGGCGCGATCGCGACGAAGGTGGCCTTCTGGCTCCCGCAGGCGATCGGCGTCGTCTTCTATCCGCGCCTTGCCGACCCCGCACGGTCGTCGGCCTCGTTGCGTCAGGCGGTGACGGTGGTCGCCGGGATCGGGGTCGTCCTGACCGTGCTGGCGGGCGCGGCCGGCCCGGTCGTCCCGTTCGTCTTCGGGGACGGCTACGACGCCTTGGTGCCGATCCTGTGGCTCTTCGCCTACATCGGCGCCGCGCTCGCCGTCCTGCAGGTCGTCTTGCTGTCGGCGATCGCGCGCGACCGGACGCGCGTGGCGCTCGGCACCTGGCTGGTCGTGGGCGCCGAGGTGCTGGTCATCGTCACCCTCACCGGCTCGGTGGTAGGGGTCGCGGGCACCGCCGCGGTGGCCGTCACGATCGCCGCGCTGGGGACGTGGGCGGTCGCGCGCTGAGTCGCCTCGCTCGCACTTGGGGGCAGCGGGACTCCGGACGTTGCCGAGTGCCCGAAGTTTCGGCAGTGTTGTGTCATGAGCGACAACGAGAGCACACAGGTCACTGTCCAACGCACGATCGAGGCGCCCGTCGACGCGGTGTTCGACGTCCTCTCCAATCCCGAACGGCATCAGGCGCTCGACGGTTCGGGTTTCATCCGCGGCGTGGACCACGCCGATCGCATCCAGCAGGTCGGTGACGTGTTCACGATGAACATGTCGGGCGACCACATGGGCGGCGACTACAAGACCGACAACCATGTCACCGGTTACGCCAAGGACAAGCTGCTGGCATGGCAGACCGCCCCCGCCGGCACCGAGCCGCCCGGGTGGGAATGGCTGTGGGAGTTGGAGTCCCAGGGTCCGAACGAGACGCTGGTGCGCCACACCTACGACTGGTCGAAGGTCACCGACAAGAAGTTGCTCGAGAAGGTCAAGTTCCCGCTCGTCACCGAGCACCAGCTGAACGACACCCTCGGCAGGCTCGCCGCCGAGTCGGCCTCCTGACACCGAACCCTGGTCACTCCGGTTGCCCGCCAACGGTTTCCGCGCCACTCCGTCGCCGGAACCGGGCGGGTAGCCAGGCCGGGTTGATCAGTATCAATCCGGCCACCAGTGCCACCAGGCCCAGGACCGCGGTGCCGATCGGTACGAGCCGGCCCCAGATCAGGATCGGGGACGCGAGACCGTCCGCCAGGTCCGTCATCCGGGCCTGTGTGTCGTCGTCGTAGCCGAAAGTCGCGCGCAGATGCGGCAATTCGAAGTCGGCCGGGACGCCGGGGATGCCGTCGGGGAAGCGGTACGCCTCGTCGACGGTGATCGTGGCGTCGACAATGGTGCCGGTCCGGGTGTCGACGGCGAGATCCCACGAACTCCGGTGATGGAGGCTCGCGGTCAACGGCCGGCTCGAGTCGCCGAACCCGAACCACGACGCCGGCCGCGTGATCGAGACGTTCGTGCCGACCGGTCGACCCAGCGCTTCGCGGGCGAGGTCGGTGTCCGGGACCTCGGCGCGGAACCGTGCGACGTCGCGACCTTGCACCTCGGTGTCACCGTCGTGGACCAACGGCACGGTGGTGCGGGTGATCGGGTCGAAGAACTCGCGGTCGGCGGCCGCCGTGTCGAAGGGCAGCAGATAGGTGACGCCGCGACGGTCCGGGACGAGCACCGCGGCCTGACCGCTGTCGTACTGGATTTCCGACGCCCCGCGGGCGGCGAGTCGGGGCAGCGCGTTCTTCCGGTCCAGCGTGACCCGATCCTTGATGGCGTTGACGGTCGCCTCGTTGCACGGTTGTGCCGGGTCATCGGCATCGACACCGGGGCGCGGATCACCGGGGTCGACCTCGCGATCGTCGATGCGCAGCTCCTCGGCCTGGATCGACGTGCCGGCCTGCAGCGTCACCCGGTGTTCGTCGGACGGCTGCACCGCCACGACGCGCTGCTGCCGGACGAGGTCGGCGCCGACGGTACGGGCCGTCCGTGTCTCCAGCGAGCACCGGTCGAAGATCGTCGCGTCGTCGGCCGTGGCGACGGTGGTGAAGTCGGTGCTCAGCGGGATCGTGCGGAACCCGCCGACGAGCAGGGTGGGCAGCGCGATCGTCACCGCGAGCAGGAACGCGCCGACGAAGATCAGGGTCGGTCCCGCGAGGTCCGCCGTCGACCAGCGATGGGGCTCCGGGTGCGACGAGGACGGCGAGGACATGGTGGCGAGGGTACGCAACGCCTCCCGGCTACCCTGTCAGCAGCATGACCAGCACCGACCCCGGCCCCACCAGCCCCGCCACCGCCGAGCCCGCAACGGGTTCCGCCCGGCGGTTCTATCCGCAGCTCGAGGGCATGCGGGCCATCGCCGCGATCGGGGTCCTGGTCACGCACGTGGCCTTCCAGACCCGCGCGGTCGAGATCCCCGTGCTGGGACCGGTCCTCGGTCGCCTCGACCTCGCGGTCGCGCTGTTCTTCGCGCTCTCCGGCTTTCTGCTCTGGCGACCGTGGGTCGACGCCGCGCATCGCGGGACCGGTCATCCGTCGGTGCCGCGGTACTTCCGCCATCGCGTCGTCCGGATCTGGCCGGCCTACGTGGTCGTGGTGACGCTGGTGATCCTGCTGCTCCCCGAGGCGCAGGGAGCGGATGCGCAGGTCTGGCTGGCGAACCTCACGCTCACGCAGGTTTTCGTGCCGCTGACACTGACCGCCGGTCTGACCCAGATGTGGAGCCTCTCGGTCGAGATCGCGTTCTATGCCCTGCTGCCACTCATTGGTTTCGCGCTGCTGCGGCTGCGTGCAGGTCGCCTCGGCGCACGAATCCCGACGCTGGTGGTCCTGGCCGCGCTGAGCCTGGGCTGGGCGTGGGTCGGCACCTCGTTGCCCGTGGCCGACGGTGTGGAGACCAAGAACTGGGTGTTCGGTCACCTCCCGTGGTTCGTCGCGGGGCTGGTCCTGGCCGAGATCGCCGGGGTCCTCGACTCGGCCGCCGGAGCGTCCCGCCCGGGACGCTGGATGGCGCGTGTCATCCGCGTCAGTGCCAACCGCCCACTGATGTTCGGCGTCCTCGTCGTCGCCTACGCACTGGCGTGCACCAGGCTCGCCGGTCCGACGGGTCTCGGCGACGTCACCGAGATCGAGTTCGCCACCAAGATGGTGCTCGGCGCGCTCTGCGGTTATGCGCTGCTTGCTCCGCTGGTGTGCAACGACGGACCGTTCCGCATCCTCACCTCACGGGTGATGCTGGCTCTCGGCAGATGGTCGTACGGGATCTTCATCTGGCACGTCGCGATCCTCGCGGTGGTTTTCCCGCTGTTCGGCATCGTTCCGTTCAGCGGCAACACCCTGTTGGTGCTGGTGATCACCCTCGGCCTGTCGATCGGCGTCGCCGCGGCCAGTTACGCCTTCATCGAGGAGCCGACCCGGAACTGGTTGCGCACTCGGGAGAGTCGTCGTCGTAATCGTGTGCGCCAGGTCCCGCCCGACGCGTCGTCCACGTCGTCCACGTCGTCCTCGCCGCTCTCGTCGGACGACGGACCGTCGTCGACAGCGGAGAAGAACACCAGCCACGCCGTCATCGACACCGCCACGAGCGCCGGTAGCTGAACCCACCACTGTGACCCGTGGTATCCGCCGGAGGCATGCCACGGTCCTGCAGCCAGACCGATCGTCGCGGTCGTCATCGCGACGAATGTCGCTGTGACCCCGACCTTCTGCGGTACCGCGGCGGCGAAGGCGCCGACCAGGACGGCGGCGGCGAGTCCCCACCAGCCGGTCACCAGCCATGCGGCGGCGAGCACGGTGGCGCCGGCAACGAGCACCGTGCCGCGTCCGGCCGGGACGACGACCGGATCACCGGATCGGGTTCGACGCCCCGACGGCCACCACGCGGCGGTGAGGAGCACCGCCATCAGTGCGAGACCGATCGCCAGGGCCCATCGGTACAGCGAATCGAACCGGAAGGTGAGTTCGACGGTCCCGGCCGCACCGGCGGGCACCACCCAGCCCTGTTGCCAGCCGTCGACGACGACCGGCGCAAGCCGCGTCCCGTCGATCTTCGCTTGCCATCCGGGGTTGGTGCTCTCGGGCACGACCAGCAGTCGCTGCGGTCCGCGCTCGACGGTCACCGCACGCCGCACCTCCGACCATTCCGTCACCTGGGGAGCCACCGAGGCCGGCGCCGACACCGGATCACCGTTGACCAGCGAGAGGGCGTCGACGGTGAAGGCGTCGCCGGGGTTGACCGACACCTCCTGCTGGCCCGCGGGGAGTGCGAGCCGGCCGCCGTCGCAGGGGCGGCCGATCACCGGCTGCCCGCTGCGGAGGTCGGACACACTGGCGCGCACCGACATTCGGACGACCTGTCCGGCAGCGGTCAGGCCGATGCCGTCGTCGCAACCGATCTCGACGACCCGGTCGGCACCGGCATCGACACCGACACCGTCTGCCGGCGTGGGCGACACCCGGACCTCGGCGATTCCCGGTGGTGCGGGACTGGCGAACCCGAGGCTGTTGACGTCGATGAGGTCGGACTGCGCGCGAATGGTGATCTCGACACGGTCGGTGACCGCGGGATCGAGCCGCACGAGACCGCTCTCGTCGACCTCGCGGATCTGCTCTCCCGTCCCGAGGTCGACCGCGACCTCGGTGGGCGCGGCGGGATAGCCCCGCGGGGCGTCGATGGTCAGCGAATCGACCCGCTGTGCGCGCGGGAGGTCGAGGACCAGGGTGGGACTGTTCTCGTCCGCTGCGCCATCGTCGGTCTCCCTGTCGCGCGCGGGCGACTCTTCCTCGTCGGGGATCTCCGGTGCGGTCCACGATGTTCCGGGATCGCCGTCGACGGCAGCCGCGGGCCCGCCCCGGGGATCGGTCACCGGGCGGGGCCCGCGCGCCGTGACCCGGTCGTCCTCGGCGAGAAGCCGATCCAGAGCATCACCGGGTCGGGGTCGCAGGATCGCGGTGGGGGAGACGGTGACATCCGACGGCACCGAGAGTGCGCGCCCGAACACCGCCGAAGTCTCCGGCGAGAGTGCGAGACCCGGTGCGCACCTGGTCATCTGCCGCTCGGGGTCGGAGACGCACGACGCCCGCCCGGACAGCTCCTGGTACAGCAGCCACTGGGCCACGTCGGTGCCGGCCTCGAGTTCGGGCAACACCACGCGGTGGCGGATCCGCACCGGCGTCGCGGTTCGCAGATCGGAGACCGTCACCTCACCGAGCGCGAATTGGTTTCCCGCCGTGCCGTCGTCGGTGCGGAGCGCGCGGATCTGGAGCCAACCGGTGGGGCCGCTGGGGGCGATCACGGTGACCGGTTCGCCGGGAGCGAGACCGGAGACCACCGTGCTGCCCGCCTCGGTGGTGATCAGCGCACTCGTGACGTCGGGTCCGAGCGCCTTCGCGGTCGTCAGGGTCACCGCGAGATCGGTGCGCGGCGTCGTGAAACCGATGCGCATCCATCGTCCGACCGCGGTCTCCAATCCGCCGCTCACCCAGGCGCTCTGCGGGTTGCCGTCGAAGGCCGCGGCCGCCGAGTTGGCCGGCGAGGTCTGCCCGGGCTGGACCGCGTCCGCCGCCGATCCCGACGTCGACACCTCGACTTCGCCGCTCTCGTTGTCCAACAACCATTCCCCGTGGACCAGTGGTTGGCCGTCGACGGGGTAGTCGGCGACGGCGTTCTGTGTCCGACGCGGGTCCGACGGCGACCTGATCGCCGAACTGTGGTCGTCGACGCGGCCGAAGTCGGTCTCCCGGTCAGCGGGTGTGTCGGTCACGATCAACGGGCCGTCGACGATCCCGGCGCGGCGGGCGTCGGCGTCGAGCACGACGGGTCCGAGCGGGGGAAGTCCCTGGCGTGCGCGGACGTCGGCCAGTTCGGCGATCGCCTCGGGCCCGCCGGCAATGCGGGGGAGCCCGGTGGTGTCGACGAGTCGCGGACCGGTGCCGGTCGTCGGCGCGCCCGGTTCGCCGACGGCGTAGATCTGCACCGCGGGCATCGGCGGCCGTAGTCCGTTGTCGCGCACCACTCCTCGGACGCTGGGTGGCCCGATCGGCGGACCGAACTCGGCGACGCGACGAAGCCCGGGCGACTCGTCGAGTGCCTGTTGCGCGAGCAGCGGGCGGGCCGACCGCGAGGTGTCGGGGTCGAGATCGGCTCGGAGGACGACGAATCCGATGCCCTGCCCGGCGAGGGTGGGGGCGAGACCGGGGGAGCCACGGCCCGCGGCGATCTCCCGTTGTACGGAGTCAAGGGTGCGGATCGCGCCGGGCGGGGTGAGCGGGATCGCGTCGCGGACCGCCCACGGGGTGTCGGACAGGGGTTGCAGCGGTTCGTCGCGGGTGAGCCCCCAGAGTTGGTCGGCGAACGGGGCGCCGGGGACGACCAGCGCGCGGGCGGGCGGGGCGCCGTCGTCGCGTTCGCTGTGCTCGGCCAGCCAGTCGGCGGTCTGCTGCCAGTGGCGTGGAATCGCCTGGTACGTACCGTCCGGCGCGAGCTGACCGGTCCACATCAACGACCCGGCGCCGATCACGGCGACGAGCAGAACGATGGTCGCGGCGACCGGTCGCGACCGCTGGGGCTGGGCGAAGGCGGAGAGCGTCTCCCGGCGACTCGCACTCCCCGGCAGCGGAACCCGTGCCAGGAGATGTGCGACGCCGAGGACCAGCGGGATGCGGAGCAGCGGCTCGAACTTGTGGATGTTGCGCAGCGGGGCGCCCGGGCCGTCGAGGAAGACGCGTACCTGCTCGGCGACCGGCGACCCGAGTTCACCCGCGTAGCCGACGCACATCAGGACGAGGCCGACGCCGAGAATCGCGACGAGACGGCCGCGGAACGGCATGTGCCGCATGCACAATCCGGCGAGCCCCGCGGCCGCGATGGTCCCGGTCGCCAGTACCGCGGCGGGCTGGGTGACGAGCACCGCCCCGGCGACGCGCTCCGGCGACACGAACGGCGTCCACGAACTCGCCCCGCGCAGCACCTCGGTGAGCGAGGTCCACTGCGTGGTGACCCGGGACGACTCGATGTAGTCCAGGAACGGCGGACTCACGCGCGACAGGATCAGCAGCGGCACGACCCACCACGCGCATGCCAGGGTCAGGCCGGCCGCGGTCCAGGCGCCGAACCGCCACCAGCGTCGGTCGCGCGGACTGTGCAGCAGCCACCACAGAGCGGCGACGCCGAGCGCTGCCAGCGTGGCGACGGCATTGACCGCGCCCATCAGCGCGACCGCGGCCGACGCACGCGCGGCCTCCCGCCACAGCGGGGCAGCGTTCTCGGCCCGCGTGTCGAGTGCCCGCACCACCGGGATCAGCACCCACGGGGCGAGCATCATCGGCAGGGTCTCCGATGAGATCGAGCCGAGGGTGGTCAGGACCCGCGGGCTGAGCACGAAGACGGCGGCGGCGATGATCCGCGAGGCGGGCGAGCCCAGCCGCAGCATCTCGGCGAGGCGGACGATGCCGACGAAGCCGACGGTGAGCAGCACCGCCCACCAGAGGCGTTGCACGATCCACGGCGGAACGGCGAGAAGGTCACCCAGGGCGAAGAACGCCCCGTGGGGGAAGAAGTACCCGTAGGCCTGGTTCTGCACCTGCCCCATCGGTGCGTTCGGCGTCCACAGATGCGCGGCGCGCGCGAGGAACCCGAGCGGATTCGCGGTGAGGTCGAGTTTGGTGTCGGCGGCGATGCGGCCCGGTGACTGCAGCAGGCAGATCAGCAGCGAGATCGCGCCGACGACGGCGATACCGCGTCGGCTGAGTACGGACTGATCCGGTGGCGGAGGCGGAGTACTCAGTTGCGGCTGCTGTCGATCAGGAGACGCCGGGACCGGCGGCGTCGTGGATGGGTCAGTTGGTCTCGCCGGCTCCGCCGCGCGAACCGTAGTCCACCGAACCCTGGACGAATCCGTTGTTCGGGCTGATGTTGTTCAGATCGGTGGACGGGCTGTTCTCGGAGGCCAGGAACCCGCCGAGGAACACCGCGCCGAGTCCCACCAGGATGCCGGCGACCCCGGCGACGGCTCCGGCGACAAGGCGGTTGTTGGTCATGGCGATGAAACTACCATCGCCGAAGTCCGATTCCGGGTGACACCCGCTGACACCTGCGGATCGATGCGGCCGCGGTCAACGCCGAGACCGCACTTTCGTCAGGGTGCGATCCCACAGCAGCCGCGCACTCGTCTTCAGCAGTTCGGGCTTGTCGACGTCGTGGCTGAGCAGCATCGTCGACGTCGCGATCGTGCCGGCCGACGCCTTGGACCGGTGCCCGGAATCGAGATGCGGTTGCGGGTCGTATTCGATGACCAGCTGGATCGCCTCGGCTCGTGCGCGCCCGGCGATCTGCTCGGCCAGCCACAGCGCGAGGTCGATACCGGCGGACACGCCCGCGGCGGTGACCAGGTCGTCGTCGGGCAGCGCGCGCACGATGCGCTCGTCGGACACCGCATTCGCCCCGTGCAGGGTCAACGCGGCCATCGACGACCAGTGCGTCGTGGCCGGCCTGCCGTCGAGCAGACCGGCCGCGGCCAGGATGATCGAACCGGTGCAGACCGACGTCGTCCACTGGGCGCCCGGCCGTACGGCACGCAGCCAGTCGAGGACCTTCTCGTCCTGCGAGGCGGCCAGGAAACCGGGACCGCCCGGCACCAGGACGACGTCCGGCGACGGTGTCTCGTCGAACGAATGCGTGGCTCCGACGACGAGCACGCCCGAGTCGGCGACGACCGGCCCGGGTTCGTGCCAGACGAATCTGACCTCGGTGTCGGGCAGGGCTCGCAGCACCTCGTAGGGGCCGATGAAGTCGAGCGCGGTGAACTGCGGGTAGAGCACGATCGCTATCCGGGTCATGGATGCCTTCCGGGTCGTGGGTTCTCGGGTGTGCGTCTAGCGGAAGGTGCGGCGGTACTGATCGGGCGGCACGCCGAGCCGGCGGACGAAGGTGCGCCGCATCGTCTCAGCCGACCCGAACCCGCACCGGGTGGCGATCACCGGCATCGTGTCGTCGCTCTGGGTGAGTGCCCGGCGGGCGGCGTCGGTCCGGACCCGTTCGACATAGGCGCCCGGCGCCTCACCGGTCTCGTCGGTGAAGATGCGGGAGAAATGGCGTGGGCTCATCGACGCGTCGCGGGCGAGATCGTCGACGCGGTGCACCCGGCCCGGCTCGGCCTCGATGCGTTCCTGGATCTCGCGGATCGCCGCGCGACGGGCCCGCGGCATCCACACCGGCGGGGCGAACTGGCTCTGGCCGCCCGGCCGTCGCATGTAGAGGACGAGCCACCGCGCGACGAGCTGTGCGAGCTCGGTGCCGTGGTCCTCTTCGATCAGGGCCAGCGATAGGTCGATTCCGGCGGTGACACCCGCGGAACTCCACACACGATCGCTCCCGCGGACGAAAAGGGCCTCGGCGTCGACCTGGATCGCGGGGTACCGCTCCGCGAGCAACTCGGTCACCGCCCAGTGCGTCGTCGCGCGCTTGCCGTCGAGCAGCCCGGCCTCGGCCGCGAGGAATGCGCCGTTGCACACGCTGACGACCCGTCGGGCGCGACCTGCCGCTCGCCGGATCCAGTCGATGAGTTCGGGATCGTGAGTGGCGTCGTGGACGCCGGTCCCGCCGGGCAGGATCAGGATGTCGAGCGGATCGGCCGGATCGGGGAGTGGATGCGCGACGAACTCCAGACCGACGCCGGTACCCACCGGCAGACCGGTCGTCGACACCAGCCGCAGGTCGTAGCGGACCTGCGCGCCCTGGTCGGCGAGGGCGTACGACGCGGTGGTGAACACGTCGGCCGGTCCCGTCACGTCCAGGGCTTGTACCCCGGGGAACCCGAGAATCAGCACCGATCGCGTCATGCAGACATCGTTTCCGACCCGCACCATGGCGTCCAGGCCACGCATCCCACAGATCAGGACACGTCACTGTTGTTTGATCTGGTCCCCACCGCCGGTTGAGCCGGCCCCGCCCCTGGTCGAGCCGGCTCGCCCCCCGTTGGTTGAGCCGGCTCCGAGCGCAGCGAGGCGCCGTGTCGAAGCCACTTGGTGACCTCGACAAGCTCGGCCGTCAGGTGGGGACGCTCGGCCCGGCGGGTGTGCCCCCCGCTGGTTGAGCCGGCTCCGAGCGCAGCGAGGCGCCGTGTCGAAGCCACTTGGTGACCTCGACAAGCTCGGCCGTCAGGTGGGGACGCTCGGCTTGGGGTGTGTGCCCCCCGCTGGTTGAGCCGGCTCCGAGCGCAGCGAGGCGCCGTGTCGAAGCCACTTGGTGACCTCGACTAGCTCGGCCGTCAGGTGGGGACGCTCGGCCAGCAGAGCTGCGCTACAACGTGACCTGCGGTTCTTTCTCGCACTTCGCGGGCACGATGAACACCGGCCGATGGCAATGTTTGAGGACCCTCTCGGCGACGCTGGACCGCAGCAGTGCCTTGAGTCCCGACGCCCCGCGCGTTCCGGTGACCAGGAGATCGACGTCGAGCGCTTCGGCGGCGGCGACGAGCGCACCCCACACCGTCGACTCCACCTCCACGAGCGATCCGCGTGCGGTCAGTCCGCACTCGGCGGCGAGTGTCACGCCGCGCTCGTTGATCGAGGCGGCCTCGTCTTCGAGCGCCTGGTCGACGCCGGCGTCGAGTTGGGTGTCGATGAACGGCTGCATCCCGCCGGCGAGGGTGGACATACGTGCCGGCGTCATGCCGCCGGGCTGCCAGGCGGTGACGACCACTGCAGATTGCGCGCGGAGAAATTGTCCGGCGTAGCGAATGGCGCGGTCGGCGTTCGGTGACCCGTCATAGGCGATCATCAGTGTTTGTGCGGCACTGTTGCCGCCGCTACCGCGCCCGGCGGTGGCGGACCCGGACGAATCGGACCCCACGTCCATTGGCTCAGACTACATGCCAGACTCGTGCCATGGGCCCAACTCGCAGACCCCGACGGATTCGTCGCGAAGGGATCCGTGACAACTGGATCCGGAATGCGATGACGACAGGGACGGTCGCCGTACTGTGCGCGGCGCTGGCGGCGTGCGCGTCGTCGACGCCGGACTCACCGCCACCGACTCCCTCGTACTCGGCGTCGTCGCTCGCTTCGACGTCTTCGTCGGCGTCGCCGACGACCGTTCCGGTCGCAAACAGTTGTGGTGCAAGCGAACTCGCGAAACTGTCCGTACGCCAGAAGCTGGCGCAGCTGATCGTCGTCGGCGTCACCGGGGCGGCCGACGCGCAGCAGATCGTCGAGAACGAGGAGATCGGCGGGATCTTCGTCGGGAGCTGGACCGACAAGGCGATTCTGACGAGCGGTGCGGCAGCACGTATTTCGCAGAACTCGCCGATCCCGCTGATGGTCACCGTCGATCAGGAGGGCGGGCGGGTGTCGCGCCTGTCCGCGCTCGGCATCGACCACGCCTCGGCCCGTGAACTCGCCCAGACCAAGACGCCCGAGCAGGTGCGCGCGATCGCGGCGGATGTGGGCCGCAAGCTCAAGCGCCTCGGTGTCACCGTCGATTTCGCGCCGGTCGCCGACGTGAGCGACGAGTCCGACAACGAGGTGATCGGCGACCGGTCCTTCAGCAACGACCCGGCGGTCGTGACCGAGTACGCGGGCGCCTATGCGGCAGGACTGGCCGACGCGGGAATCACGCCGGTGTACAAGCACTTTCCGGGACACGGGCACGGCTCGGGTGACTCGCACCTCGGTGTCGTGACGGTCCCGTCGCTCGCCGAGCTGCAGGACAGCGATCTCGTGCCGTTCCGGACTCTCCTGCGCGACCCCGGGACCGCGGGCGCGATGGTCGGCCACCTGATCGTCCCGGGTCTGACGAAGGGGTTGCCCGCCAGCATCAGCCGACCCGCGATCCAGATGCTGCGCACCGGCGTCGGCTACGACGGTCCGCGGTTCAACGGTGTGATCTACTCCGACGACCTGTCGGGCATGGCGGCGATCAGCGCGCAGTACCCCATCGAGCAGGCGGTGGAGAAGTTCATCCTCGCCGGTGGCGACGTTGCGCTGTGGCTGTCCACCGACCGTGTCGGTTCGGTGCTCGACAACCTGGAGCGTGCGGTGTCGTCCGGTCGCCTCGCGCCGGCCCGCCTCGACGACAAGGTCGTGCGCATCCTGCGGTCCAAGGGTGTGGTGAACTGTTGACCTGCTGAGACCCCGCGTCGACGGGGGTTTCACCTTACCGATTGGTAAGTTGTTGATATCGTCGGTCGGAACGGTTGTCGTGAACGGAGGTGGCGGTCATGTCGGGCGGAACCAAGCGCCTGCCCCGCGCGGTGCGCGAGCAACAGATGCTCGATGCTGCCGTCAAGGTGTTCGCGCAGAACGGTTTTCGCGAGACCTCGATGGACGCCATTGCATCCGAGGCGCAGATCTCCAAGCCGATGCTGTACTTGTACTACGGCTCGAAGGACGAACTGTTCAGTGCGTGCATCGCCCGCGAGTCCGGTCTGTTCATCGACGCGATGAGCGTCGGTTTCGACCCGTCGCTGTCGCAGCGTGAGCAGGCCGTCACGGTGATCCGCGAGTTTCTCCGCTTCGTGCACGAGCACCGGCAGTCCTGGCGGGTGCTGTACCGCGTCGCCATCGGCACCGCCGGTTTCGCCGGCATCGTCTCCGAGAGCCGCCAGCGGGTCACCGAGATGGTCGCCCAGCTGATCAAGGCGGGCACGACCGTCGAGGTCGACAGCGACATCGACTTCGAACTCACCGCCGTCGCGATCGTCGGCGCCGCCGAGGCCGTCGCCGACCGCATCACCGAGGGCGACGTCGACCTCGAGCGGGCCACCAGCCTCCTCGTCGGCATCACCTGGCGCGGCCTGAAGGGCGTCGGTACCGACGCCTGAAGTATCGACACCTGAGGTGCAACGCAATCGCTCCCGCGGCCCCGCTTCCCATCCGCTGATTGGATCCAATAAGCGAGACGGAAACGAGACCGCGGGAGCGAAAGGCGAGGGCCCTCAGCCCTCCCGAGTCGTCGCGGTGAGGTGCGGGAATCCCTTGCGGCGATCGCGGATCGCGATGTCGAAGCTGCCCCTGCCGTCGATCCGGCGGGTGTAGAGGTTCACCTTGGCCGGCAACAGGATCGGCTTGCCGAACTTGACGTCGTAGGTGACCGCGTCGGGCAGCTGCGCCTCCACGTTCGCGACAGCCGCTGCGGCACTCCACATCCCGTGGGCAATGGCCTTGGGGAAGCCGAAGGCCTTCGCCGGCAGGTTGCCCATGTGGATCGGGTTGCGGTCGCCCGAGGCTGCGGCGTACTCGCGGATCCGCTTGAGGTCGACGGCCAGGATGGCGTCCGGCGGCGGCGGGGTCTTCGACTTCGGTTCGGGACCCCGCGGCTCGTCGGACAGGCTGGTGCGCTGCTGCTTCAGGAACGTCGCCGTCTGGGTGGTGACGAGTTCCGATCCGACGCGGATCTCGCTGACGACGTCGATCAGGATGCCCTTGCGGTGCTCGCGCAGGTTCTGTGCATGCGTGACGATGTCGAGCGGCTCACCGACTTCGATGGGCCGCGTGCGTTCGATGGTGTTCGTCATGTGCACCGAACCGACGGCGCCGAACGGGAACTCGTCGGACGTCATGAGCTTCATGACGACCGGGAACTGCAGCACGAACGGGTACGTCAGCGGCAGGGTGCCGCCGAACCGCTGCCCGGTCGCGTGGCAATACGCCTGCAGCGCAGTCGAATCCACCCGCACGCCGTCGAGTCGGTAACGCGTCTCGGGTGCGGTGGCGTCGGCCGGCACCCGTGGCGGCTTGCCGATGCCGGGCAGCAGCGCGGTGACCGCCTTGCCGTACAGCTCGGCGGTGCCGGGTGCGGACGGGAGGGTGATCGTCTTGCCCATCAGGCCCCCAGGAATCCCTGGCCGCAGACGCGGACCACATTGCCGGTGATGGCATTGCTCGCCGGGTTGGCGAAGTAGGCCACGGTCTCGGCGACGTCGACGGTCTGACCGCCCTGCTGCAGCGAGCTCATCAGGCGGCCGGCCTCACGGGTGGCTAGCGGGATGGCCGCGGTCATCTTGGTCTCGATGAAGCCGGGCGCCACCGCATTGATGGTGATGCCCTTCTCGGCGAGGATCGGCGCGTAGGCGTCGACGAGGCCGATGACACCGGCCTTCGAGGCGCCGTAGTTGGTCTGGCCGCGGTTGCCCGCGATGCCGGCGATCGACGAGACGTCGACGACGGCGCCGCCCTCGCGCAGAGCACCCTTCTCGAGCAGCGTCTCGACGAGGGTCTGCGGTGCGATGAGGTTGACCGCAATGACCGCGTCCCAGCGGGAGTCGTCCATGTTGGCAAGCAGCTTGTCGCGGGTGATGCCGGCGTTGTTGACGATGATGTCGATGCCGCCGTGACGCTCGAGAGCGTGCTCGGCGAGCTTCGCGCCGGCGTCGGCCGCGGTGACATCGAGCGGGAAGGCGGTGCCGCCGACCTTGTTCGCCGTCTCCGACAGCGCGTCCCCGGCCTGCGGGACATCGGCGGCGATCACGTGCGCGCCGTCGCGGGCGAGAACCTCGGCGATCGTCGCACCGATGCCGCGGGCGGCACCGGTGACGACGGCGACCTTGCCCTCGAGGGGCTTGTCCCAGTTCTTCGGCGCGGTGGCGTCGGCGCCGCCGACCCGGATGACCTGGGCGTCGACGAAGGCCGACTTCGCCGACAGCACGAAGCGCACGGTCGACTCGAGGCCGGTCAGCCCGGTCTTGGCGTCGGGGGAGACGTAGACGAGCTGGACGGTGGACCCCTTCAGGAGTTCCTTGCCCAGCGAGCGGGTGAAGCCCTCGAGTGCGCGCTGCGCGACGCGCTCGGAGGGGTCGGTGACCAGCTCCGGCGTGGTGCCGATGACCAGGAAGCGCGCGCAGGCCGCGGTCGAACGCATCGCGGGCTGGAAGAACTCGAAGAGCTGACGCAGCTCGGCGGGAGTGGTGATGCCGGTCGCGTCGAAGACCAGGCCGCCGTACTTGTCGGCGCTGCGCCCGGTCGTGGCGTTCTGGATGAGGTCATAGTCCTCGGTCGAGAGCATCTCGCGAAGCGGTTCGACGAGCCGGCCGGACCCGCCGAGCAGCACGGGGCCGGGCAGCGGCGGCTCGGAGGCCTTGTAGCGCCGCAGCGGCGGCGGGACGGGCAACCCGGCCTGCTTGGCGATGAATGCGCCGGGCGCGGAATGGACGAAGCTCGAGTACAGGCCAGTGTTTCCGTTGGCGGCCACGTTGATCTCCTCTGACTGTCGTTCGACAACGAACTTACTGATGAGTAAGAATACGCTATAGATACCGCACCCGACCCTTGGGAGATCGACGTGGCCGAACAGTCCAACCCCACCAGCAAGCCGAAGACCCGCAGCGATCGTCCCGTCGCGATCCTGGGCGGCAACCGCATCCCGTTCGCACGCCAGGACAAGGCGTACGCGAGGGTCGGGAACCAGGAGATGTTCACCGCCGCGCTCGACGGCCTGGTGAGCCGCTTCAACCTGCAGGGCGAGCAGCTCGGTATGGTCGCCGGCGGCGCCGTGCTCAAGCACGCCCGTGATTTCAATCTCATCCGCGAGTCGGTGCTCGGTTCGGCGTTGTCGCCGTACACCCCTGCCTTCGACATCCAGCAGGCCTGCGGCACCGGACTGCAGGCCATCACGACGGTCGCCGACGGCATCGCCCGCGGCCGCTACGACGCCGCGATCGGCGGTGGCGTCGACACGACGTCCGACGCACCGATCGCCGTGGGCGAGGGCCTGCGTCGTCAGCTGCTCGAGGTCAATCGCGCGCGGAGCACCAAGGACCAGATCCTCGGCGCCGCGAAGCTGCTGACGAAGCTCGGCATCGAGATCCCGCGCAACGGCGAGCCCCGCACGGGCATGTCGATGGGCGAGCACGCCGCCGTCACCGCCAAGGAGTTCGGCATCAAGCGCGCCGACCAGGACGAGTTGGCCGCCCGCAGCCACCAGAACATGGCGGCCGCCTACGACACCGGCTTCTTCGACGACCTCATCACCCCGTTCCTGGGCCTGACCCGCGACCAGAACCTGCGCGGCGACTCCACCGCGGAGAAGCTCGCCAAGCTCAAGCCGGTCTTCGGTGTCTCGCTCGGCGACGCGACGATGACCGCGGGCAACTCGACGCCCCTCACCGACGGTGCGTCGACCGTGCTGCTCGCCAGCGATGAGTGGGCCGCCGACCGCGGACTGCCGGTGCTCGCCTACTTCGTGGACAGCGAGACCGCGGCGGTCGACTACGTCAACGGTCCGGACGGGCTGCTCATGGCCCCGACCTACGCGGTGCCGCGTCTGCTCGCCCGCAACGGGCTCACACTGCAGGACTTCGACTTCTACGAGATCCACGAGGCCTTCGCGTCGGTGGTCCTCGCGACCCTGCAGGCCTGGGAGTCCGAGGAGTACTGCAAGGAGCGCCTCGGCCTCGACTCGGCACTGGGTTCGATCGACCGCAGCAAGCTCAACGTCCACGGTTCGTCGCTCGCGGCGGGTCACCCCTTCGCGGCGACCGGCGGCCGGATCGTCGCGCAGGCGGCCAAGCAGATCAAGGAGAACGGCGGCGGTCGCGCGCTGATCTCGATCTGTGCCGCGGGCGGCCAGGGCGTCACCGCGATCATCGAGGGCTGACGACCCGAAGCGGACATCATCGAGAGCTGGAATCCCGGTAAGTGAGACGGATCGGCGACTGATCGGCCGATCCGTCTCACTTTCGTGGGACGAATCGGGGTACTTCGTCACATATTCGACAGAATCGGCCGTCCGGGGATGCCTCCGGCCGAAAAGTAGCGTAAATATGTCTATAGCTCCGGCTGCGCTGTCAGACCCCCGACCCGACAGCTCGGCCGGAGCGCCTGCTTTCCCGACCGTAGTTCTGCGGCCACCCCCTGATTGGTAAGTCGTCAGCCCGCCGAGCTGCCAGCCCCGATGGATGGAGTTGTGACCCCAGGCTCTCGCCGAGCACGATTCGCGCTACGCGCCGTGCTCGCCGTCGTCGCCGTGATCACGCTCGTCCTCGCCGCGGAGTTCGTGGCCACCCGCTCCGATTCCCCACGCAACGCCGTCGTCGGCGGTATCGATGCGGGCGGTCGGAACTCCGCCGAACTCACCTCCGTACTCGACGAGCTGACGGCGCGCTCGCGACAACCGGTCGTCTTGCGGACGCCGGAGGGCTCGGCCGAGGTCGCGCCCGCCGAGCTGGGACTCACATACGACGCCGATGCGACGCGGGCTCGTCTCCTCGAGCAACCGCGCAATCCGCTCGTCCGTCTGGCCGCGCTGTTCGGCCGCGACTTCGACGTCGAGCCGGTCGTCACGCTGGATCGGACGGCGATGAACGCGGCGCTCGACGCCCAGCGCGCGTCACTCGAGAAGGCCGCGGTCGAGGGTGGTGTGCACTACGACGGCACCGAGCCCGTCGGGGATCAGCCCGCCAAGGGTGAACGCATCGCGCGAGACGCTGCCGCCGCGACCCTCGTCGACCGTTGGCTGGACGGCGCCCCCGTCGACCTGCCCATGGAACCCTTCTCGCCGACGGTGAGCGCCGAGGTCGTGGCCGCGACCGTCGCCGGACCGGCCGAACGGGTGGTCGCGGCTCCCGTGAGTCTCGTGGACCGCCGCAAACGGACGGTCGAGGTGCCCGCGGGAGACCTGGCGTCGATAGTGACCTTCGGGCCCGACGGCCGCGGCGGGCTCACCCCCCGAGCCGACGAGAAGGTGGGGCGCGAGATCCTCGCCCCCGACCTCGACGCCTCGCAACGGGCCCCCGTCAGCGCGACGTTCAGTCTGGCGTCCGGCCGTCCGCAGGTGGTGCCGGGCGTCGACGGCGCCGCGATCAACTGGCCGAAGACCCTGGCCGCCGTCGCCACGAGTGCGGCGGCCGACGGTGGCGATCGCAGGGTCGAGGTCGTCTACGACGACGTCGAGCCGAAGCTCACGACCGATGCCGCGCGCAAGCTCGGGGTCACCGAACTGATCAGCGAGTACACCACCGGTGGCTTCTCGAGCGCTTCCGGGGAGAACATCCGGCTCGTCGCCGCCGAGGTCGACGGGGCCCTCGTCCTGCCCGGAAAGGTGTTCTCGCTCAACGGGCACACCGGGCCGCGCGGAGCGGAGCAGGGGTACGTGGAGTCGACGATCATCGACCACGGTCGGGCGTCGAACGCGGTCGGCGGCGGGATCTCCCAGTTCGCGACGACCCTGTACAACGCGACCTATTTCGCCGGGCTCGAAGACGTCGACCACACCGAGCACGCGTACTACATCTCGCGGTACCCGGAGGCGCGGGAGGCGACCGTGTTCGAAGGCGCCATCGACCTAAAGTTCCGCAACAACACGCGGCACGGCGTGCTGATCGAGACCGCCTGGTCGCCGTCGTCGGTGACGGTTCGGCTCTGGGGAACGAAGGCGTTCGAGGTCGAGTCGGTCACGGGTGAGCGGGTTGCCCCCACCGATCCGCCGCGAGTCCGCGTTCCGCGCGGGGACGACTGCATCCCGAGCAGCGGGAGCAAGGGTTTCACGGCATCGGACACCCGGATCATCAAGGACGCGCGTACCGGACGGGAGATCGATCGGTCCACCCGCACCGTCCGCTACGCGCCCGAACCCATCGTGAAGTGCGTCTGACCCCGGGGTGGTTCGGCGCGGGGTGATCTGATGTGGAGGATTTCGATGCGGGGTGTTTCCCCGAAGGGCTTTACCGAGCGATAGAACGCTCGATAGGCTCCGGGGCGTGGATATCAATGGAGCTAGTGCAATCGTCACGGGTGGCGCGTCCGGCATCGGCGCGGCTGCGGCTCGCCAGCTGGCGGCCAAGGGTGCAAAGGTCATCGTCGCCGACCTGAACGCGGACAAGGGCGAGGAACTCGCCAAGGAGATCGGCGGACAGTTCGTCGCCGTTGACGTGACCTCGACCGAACAGATCGAAGCCGCCGTCAACGCGGCCACCGAACTGGGCCCGCTGCGTGCGCTGGTCAACTCGGCCGGCATCGGCTGGGCGCAGCGCACCATCGGTCGCGACGGTGAGTTCGGGTCGGCCCACAACCTCGACGCCTACAAGAAGGTCATCGCGATCAACCTGATCGGCACCTTCGACTGCATCCGTCTCGCGGCCACCGCCATGAGCCGCAACGAGCCGCTCGACGGCCACGGCGAGCGCGGCGCGATCGTCAACATGGCCAGCGTCGCAGCCTTCGACGGCCAGATCGGCCAGGCGTCGTACTCGTCGTCGAAGGGCGGCGTCGTCGGCATGACCCTCCCGGTCGCGCGCGACCTGGCCGCGGTCGGCATCCGCGTCAACACCATCGCCCCCGGTCTGATCGACACCCCGATCTACGGTGAAGGCGAAGCGGCTGAGGCGTTCAAGGCCAAGCTCGGCGAGTCGGTCCTGTTCCCGCATCGCCTGGGTGCGCCGGACGAGCTCGCCTCGATGGTCGTCGAGCTGGTCACCAACAGCTACATGAACGCGGAGGTCATCCGCGTCGACGGCGGCATCCGGATGCCACCGAAGTAGATCCGACACACCACTGGGGTAACCGCGCAGACCCACCGCCGGCCCGATCCGGTGGTGGGTTTGCCGTCTGTTCACCGGTTCTTTCCGTGAAAGAACTTTCATTCGCGCCTCATGAAGGTGTCACGCCGGCACCGCAGAGTGGTCGCCATGAACGTTCCGCACACGATCGACCGAGGCCCGGGACACCCGGGGCCGGTGACGATGTACGCGACGCGTCCACCGGTGCGAAAGGTGGTGCCGCCACCGCCCCGACGCTCCCTGCGGGACACCCTCGGCGGCCTGCTGTCACTCTGGGCGACAGCAGGACTCGTCGTCGTGGTCGTCGCCGGCGCGTTCGTCGGTCACGCCGGATGGTCGGGCGAGCTGTCCTTCGACGCCGTCGTCACCCTGCTCGTGTTCTTGATCGCGGTGTGGGCGTGGATCTTCTCGCCGCTGGATGACACCTATGTCGCGCTGGGTGGCGGTATCGCTCTGGTGGTCTTCGGCATCATCGACGCCAACACGTTCGCGGGCACGCTCGGCTCCGGCGTGATCTGGTTGCTGATCGGTGCTTTCGTGATCGCAGCCGCGGTCACGGCGTCAGGTCTGTCGGCTCGTGTGTCGGCGCGGGTCGTCCGCCGGGCCCGGACGCCTCGTCAGTTGGTCCATCTGATCACCGCGGCCCTGTTGCTGACCACGTTCGCGATCCCGGCGACGTCCGGCCGTGCGGCCCTTGCTCTTCCGATATTTCTCGCGCTCGCCGCGGTCCTGCGTGACCGACCGCGCCTGGTGCTCTGCCTCGCGCTGGTCTTCCCGATGGTGATCCTCTTCTCGGCGGTGGGATCGCTTCTGGGTGCCGGTGCGCACCTCATCACCGTCGAGATCGTCTCGGCCGCAACCGGTGGCGGTATCGGATTCCTGCACTGGGCGGTCCTCGGCATCCCCCTGGCGCTCGTGTGGTCGCACCTCGCGGCCGAGTCGGCACTGTGGTTGATGACCGATCGCGCCGAGCGGGCACGTCCGCTGTGCGTGCCGCCGACCGCTCTCGCGACGACCGGGACGGCGACCTCCGGCCCGCTCACGTCTGCACAACGACGGGTGTCCGGCATCCTCGGACTCGTTGTGGCGCTGTGGTGTTCAGAACCGCTGCACGGTGTCGACCCGGCCATCGTCGCGGTGCTCGGCGCGCTGGCCGCGTCGGCGCCGGCGGTCGGCGCGACGACGCTGGGCGCGGCGCTGAAGACCGTCCCGTGGACGCTCCTGCTGTTCATGGCCGCCACCCTCGCGCTGGGGATGGCGCTCAACTCCAGTGGTGCCGCGGAGTGGCTGGCGGATCAGGCTTTCGGGTCCATCGCCGAGACCGGGCCGGCGGCGGCGATGGTGTTCGTCGTCGTCGCGGCGATCGTCTCGCTGCTCGCGCATCTGGTGATCCAATCCCGTTCGGCCCGTTCGGCGGTACTGATCCCGATCATCGTGGTGACCGCCCCGGCCGTCGGGGTCGACCCCGTCGCCGCGGCCTTCCTGTCCACCGCGGCCGCCGGGTTCTGCATCACCCTCACCAGCTCGGCCAAACCGGTCGCCATGTTCGCGGCGAGCGACGACGTCCCCGGTTACGAATCCCGACATCTGCTCACGATGTCGGCGCTGCTCGCGCCGGTGTCGCTGGTGCTGCTCATCATCTTCGCGTTCTGGGTCTGGCCCTACCTGGGTCTGCCCCTGCTCTCGTCCTGACCGTCGCATCGCCGCGACTGTCCCGAATGTGCCTCCGGGTGCGAGTTCCCGTCTCCTCATCAAGACCTTGTCCGATCGATCAACAGGAGTGCCGATGTCTGTCCGAGTTCCGCAACGAATCCTGGTCGCCCCGAGTGGTTTCAAGGAGAGCCTCGACGCCGTGTCGGTGGCGACCGCCATCGCCGCGGGGGTGCGGCGCACGCTCCCCGGGGTGCGCGTCGACATCGCACCGATCGCGGACGGCGGGGAGGGAACGGCGCGCATTCTGGCGGCCGCGGGCAACGGGCGGCTCCACGAGCTGACCGTCCGCGGTCCCACCGGTGAGCCGGTGCAGTCGCACTGGGCCGAGGTCGGCGTCGGTCGGAACCGCATCGGCGTCGTCGAGATGGCCGCCGCAGCTGGATTGGCACTCGTTCCGGCGGGGCAGCGAGATCCCGGCGCCACCACCACTTACGGAGTGGGACAACTGATTGCCGCGGCCCTCGACGCGGGGGTGTCGGCGATTCTCGTCGGCTGCGGCGACTCGGGCACATGCGACGGCGGCGCGGGTGCGCTCCAGGCGCTCGGTGCGCGCGTCCTGGACCATGACGGTGACGAGATCGATCGCGGCGGAAACGAACTGGCGCGCGCGGCGTCGCTGGATCTCACCGGCCTGCATCCGCGGTTGCGTGAGACCGAGGTGGTGGTCGCGGGCAACCCGCACAACGTCCTCTGCGGACCGAGCGGCGTCGCCCGCGTCTTCGGGCCGCAGAAGGGGGCGACGCCCGCACAGGTCGACTCGCTGTCGGCGGCGCTCGACGTCTGGGCGGACATACTGCAGCGGGATGGGCTGGCCGACATCGACTATCGGCAGGGGGCCGGGGCCGGCGCGTCGGGTGGACTAGGTGCGGGCCTGGCGGCAGCCGGCGGGAAACTGCGCTCGCGGTTCGACGCACTACTCGATTCCGGGCTGTCCGGCATCGACCTCGATCATCGGATCGGCAAGGCGGATCTGGTGATCACCGCAGAGGGTTCGATCGACTTCCAGACCCCTCGCGGCAAGGTGCCCGCGGAGGTGGCCCGCCGCGCCCA
The DNA here is from genome assembly GCF_001456905.1 of Gordonia sp. SGD-V-85. Taxonomy (NCBI): domain Bacteria; kingdom Bacillati; phylum Actinomycetota; class Actinomycetes; order Mycobacteriales; family Gordoniaceae; genus Gordonia; species Gordonia sp. SGD-V-85. The sequence goes on along the minus strand of NZ_LNQO01000011.1, from coordinate 21,777 downwards.
GTTGCGGGGTGTGCCCGTTGTCGCGCTGGCGGGTTCGCTCGGGCACGGTGCGCCCGCCGTCCACGACGTGGGGATCGGGGCGATCGCGTCGATCATCACGGTACCGATGCCCTTGTCGGAGGCAGTCGCCAATGGCGAGCAACTCCTCGCCGACGCCGCCGAGCGCACCATGCGGATGATCCTCCTCGGCGCCGCGGTCTCCGCCCGGGCCGGGCAGCGGAAGCGGAAGAAGGCGGTCTGATCTCCTCGCCCGCGGATGTGCGGGGACCGATCCTCCAATCAATCAAATGGGCCTCGAATTCGACCCACTTGTCCGATTTGCCACACGCCGACCAGGGTGTTGCCAATAGGTTGGCGAGGTGGAGCTTCGTGAGCTGTCCAAGGGTGGAAACGTCTCTGTCGACGAAGTCGCCGGCGAAAACTCACCGCGGCTGGTGGTCGTCATCCAGACCGAAGCGGCTGCGGGCAAGGAGATCGGGCTCGACGCCGGCATCCTCATCCTCGGTGACGACGGTCAAGTGCGGTCCAATGACGACCTGATCTTCTACAACCAGCCCACGGGGGTGGGAGGCGCTGTACGGCTGGTCTCGCACGAGGTGCATCAGCAGGACCCGGACGGCAGTTCGTTCAGTCAGAAAGATGCCGTGGAGGTCGATCTCGCGCGCATACCCGATTCGGTCGCGCGAATAATGGTCACGGCCAGCACAGACCCTCGGACAGATGCGAGCTTCGGAGACGCCGAGCTCGTCACCATGTACGTCGCCCATGCAGACGAGCCAGATGCTCCGTTCGTCGTGCACGCAATGGAAGGTCTGTCGTCGGAACGCGCGCTGATCTTCGGCGAGATATACCGACGCAACGATGCCTGGAAGATCCGAGCCGTCGGTCAGGGTTACGACGGAGGGCTCGAGGCCCTGGTTTCCGACCATGGGATCGAAGTCGACGACACAGAGTCTGTCGACGGCAGCCTGGATTCGACTGATGAGGACGAGGAACCGGACACGGAACAGAACGTTGCCGGGTCGGTCCCTGACGCAAGTTCGGCCGAGGCGGCTCTTGCCGCCGACACCGGAATGCCGGGTGCCGATGACGCCGTGCAAGAAACCGCACCTTCACTGAGTGAGCCCGGTACGAAGGTCTCGATCGGCCGAAAACGACGCCCGGCGCCGTTGCCGAAAGACTGGGCGTCGAGAACTCTGGCATATCTACCTCGACAGGTTGAGTCGGAGTGGAAGCGGGCGCGCCTCTTTCCATCTGCAGGCATCAAGTCGGCCGCCGAACAAGAGATGCGCACGACGTCCATTCTGTTGGCCACGATGGAAACGGTCCCCGAGTTCGGCCGCGCGGTCCTCAGCCAGACCGGAGCGCCGCGAGGACGTATCGAAGCATTCACCGAAGTTCGATTCTCGATGTCGGGTGAGGACGTGCGCCCCGATGGACTGATCAAGGTGAGTCGCGGTAGCAAGGTGTGGCGAGCACTTGTCGAAGTGAAAACCGGCCGGGCGGAGCTGACCGGGGATCAGGTCGGAACCTACCTCAAACTGGCCAAGGCGAAGTCGTTCGACGCAGTGATCACGATCAGCGGCGACCTGATGGCCTCCCCGGATCTCCACCCTTTCGCCGTCGAGAGTCGACCTTTGAAGAACATTGTCCTGAAACATCTTTCGTGGGAGGAGATCCTCGCCGAGGCAATGATCGTGCACGAGCATGTCGGCGTCGGCGACAGGGTGCGAGCTCGCCTGCTCGAGGAACTCCTCTGGTACGCCGCCGACAGCCAGTCCGGTATGCGGACCTTCGACGACATGGGTAAGCAGTGGGTCAAGATCCGGGAAGCGGTCAAGAACAAGACGGTCGGCGCGTCGGACGACTCGACGTCGGACGTGTGCGACAGATTCGATCGTCTGGCCCGCCACGTCGCGCTCCGGCTCAGCGCACTGACCGGGCAGCGCGTGACTGCACAAGCCCCGGCGAGTCGAGTCGATTCGGTCAGCCGCGCTCGGCAACTGGCCGATTCAGGGGAGCTCTTCGCGTTGTTGCGAGTATCCGGAGCGGCTGGACCGGTGGCAATGCACGCAGACCTTGGCCGCGGGCGTATCGGTTGCTCGTTGAAAACCGCAGCCCCGCGGGCAGGGCGACCGCAGACCAAGATCAACTGGCTGGTCCGTCACCTCTCGGGCGCACCCGAGGACCTACGGATCACGGCGCATCACGCGGGAAGTCGGGTCGAGTCGACCGCGGCGCTGCTGAAGGACATTCGCGCAGACGCGACCTCTGTCATGCCTACCGACGGCCGCGACATCCGCGAGTTCACGGTGACCATGGAGTCGTCCATGGGGTCGAAACGGTCTGGCAGCGAGGGTGGATTCGTGACGGCCATGGTTCTCCTGACCACCACCTTCTATGCGGATGTGGTTGAGCGGGTGCGGTCGGGAAGGGATGCCTGAGCCGCAGACGAATTCACGACGCCTGGGCCGCCATCCGGTCACCGCGCCCCACTGACGAACCTCAGCTCGACTGATGGACCTCGATCGAAGTCCATCAGTCGAGCTGAGGTTCGTCGGTGACTCGATACGCCGATGCCCCATCGGTCACGGATCGACAGGTGGATACGAAAGTCCGTGATCGGGGGGTTCGGGATAGTGTTCGCGCGTGACCAATTCGCCATATCAGTCGGGGGACCCGCGAGTCGGACCACAACCCCCACCCGGGCACTATCCTCCGCACCCGGGCTTCTATCCGTCGAACCGGTCGTACGCCGCGCCGCCTCCCTACGGCGGTCCGGTGCCGGGAGGCATGTACCCACCAGGCCCGCCGTTCCCGCCGCCGCAGCGGAAGAAGAAGCGCACCTGGTTGTGGGTTTCGCTCGGTGTTGTCGGTCTTGTGGTTTTCGCGGTGGCGGGCCTTGGCGTCCATCGACTGGGAGAATCGATCCCGCCCAGCAGAGTGCTGACCGGTAGTAGCCACATCTCCATAGGTGAATGCGTCCAGATGGAGGTCAGGCAGGGCTCGCTCATCCCGAAGCGGGCCTCGTGCTCAGGTTCTGAATTCCGCTACGTCGTGGTCTCGATGTCGACCGGCAGGGAGAGCTGTGGTCCGGAGTATGCGAAGTTCTGGTTCTCGACCAAGTATCCGTCTGCGGCCGGCGGGTTGTGTCTCGCGGAGGTTCTGAACCTCGGCAGCTGCTACTTCCTCTCCGCTGCCACCGAAGGCGTCGCGATCGCCGAGACTCGCGAGATCGATTGCGCCGAGCCGATTGTGGTTCCCGGCGCAACCAACATTCGTGTCGATTCGAAAGTCGAGGGCAAGCCGACGTGCCCCGAAGGCCAGTCGAAGTACTTCATCCCGAAGCCGACCCCCACTGGTTACTGCCTCACCTTCCTGGAGTGACCAGCCTGCGTCCATGAGTTCCGAGGGGTGACAAAGGTACGGTTCCTGCCGCCCGACCGGCGAACCTCACCTCGACTGACGGACTTCGATCGAAGTCCATCAGTCGAGTCGAGGTTCATCGGTGCCCTGGACGTGGCGGCAGGTGGCGGTAGTCTTCGCGCGTGACCAACTCGCCATACCAGCCGGGGGACCCGCGATTCGGGCCACAACCGCAACCCGGGCAGTACCCGCCGAACGGCGGGTACCCGCCACCGAACCAGCCCTACGGCGCACCGCCGCCGAACCAGGTGCCCTACGGCGGTCGGCCCCAGTACCCGGGTCCGATGCCGGGCGGGATGTACCCGCCCGGGCCGCCGTTCCCGCCGCCACCGAAGAAGAAGCGCACCGGTCTGTGGGTCGCGCTGGGAATCGTCGGGGTGCTGCTCTTGATCGTGATCGCCGGTGGCGTGGCGCGGGTGCTGGTGTCGTCGGCGCAGGGAGGTGGGGTCACCGACACCAGTGACGTCGACGCCGGCGAGTGCATCGTCGTGACGGCGGAGCCGGAGACCCTCAAGGCCGACGAGGTGTCCTGCGGCGACACCGACTTCCACTACGTCGTCGCGGAGAAGTCCATCACGCAAGGGCTCTGCGGTCCCAACTACTCGCGCTACTGGGTCGCGGGCGAGGAGGGCGCGCTCTGTCTGGCGCCGGTGTACCAGGAGGGTCGTTGTTACTACATCCCGTCCGCGACCGGTGGTACCGCGCTCGCCGACATTCGTGAGATCGACTGTGGGTCGCCGGTTTCCGGCGGAACGAACATCCGCGTGGACACCAAGGCCGCGGGGGAGCCCGAATGTCCCGACTCGGACGGGACCTACTTCGCGGAGAAACCGCGCCCGGTCGGTTACTGCTTCAGCGTGATCGAGTGACGATGCCGCACCGCGGGGTCTGAGCCGCGATGTGCGCCGACTCGACGCAAAGAAGAACTCCCACCGGCGGATTCGCCGGTGGGAGTTCTCGGATTGGTCGGGCTCAGAAGGCCGCTTCGTCGAGTTCCATGATGTCGTTGTCGATGTTCTCGACGGTGACGCGAACCGAGGTGAGTAGCGGGAGCATGTTCTTCGCGAAGAAGCTCGCCACGGCGACCTTGCCTTCGTAGAAGGACTTGTCGGCGTCGGAGGCCCCGTTGTCGAGAGCTGCGAGGGCGACCTCGGCCTGGCGGAGGAGCAGCCAGCCGATGAGCAGGTCGCCGACGGCCATCAGGAAGCGGACCGAACCGAGTCCGACCTTGTACAGCTCGGTCGAGTTCTCCTGTGCCGCCATCAGATCGTTGGTCAGCGAGGCAGCCATCGCCTGCACGTCGTCGAGCGCCGTCTTCAGCAGTGCCCGCTCGGTCTTCAGCCGGCCGTTGCCCGCCTCGGAGTCGATGAAGCTCTGGATCTGCCCGGCGACGTGCGCGAGCGCCTGGCCCTTGTCGCGGATGATCTTGCGGAAGAAGAAATCCTGGGCCTGGATGGCGGTGGTGCCCTCGTACAGCGAGTCGATCTTCGAGTCACGGATGTACTGCTCGATCGGGTAGTCCTGGAGGAATCCCGACCCGCCGAGCGTCTGCAGCGACTCGTGACCGAGGGTGCCGTAGGCGCGCTCGGAGCCGACGCCCTTGACGATCGGGAGCAGCAGATCGTTGACGCGGTGGGCCATCTCGGCATCGGCGCCGGACACGATCTTCGCGGCGGCGGTGTCCTGGTGCGACGCGGTGTAGAGGTAGATCGCGCGCAGACCTTCGGCGTAGGCCTTCTGTGTCATCAGCGAACGACGCACATCGGGGTGGTGGGTGATCGACACGCGCGGTGCGGACTTGTCGGTCATCTGGGTCATGTCCGCACCCTGGATACGCTCCTTGGCGTACTCGAGCGCGTTCAGGTAACCGGTCGACAGGGTCGAGATGGCCTTGGTGCCCACCATCATCCGCGCGTGCTCGATGACCTCGAACATCTGCGCGATGCCCTTGTGGACGTCGCCGACGAGCCAGCCCTTGGCGGGAGTGCCGTGCTGTCCGAAGGTGACCTCACAGGTGGCCGACGCCTTGATGCCCATCTTGTGCTCGACGTTGGTGACGAAGACGCCGTTGCGCTCGCCGAGTTCGCCGGTCTCGAAGTCGAAGTGGTACTTGGGCACGAAGAACAGCGACAGACCCTTGGTGCCGGGTCCGGCGCCCTCGGGGCGGGCGAGCACGAGGTGGAAGATGTTCTCGGTCATGTCCTGATCGGCCGAGGTGATGAATCGCTTCACACCGTCGATGTGCCAGGAACCGTCTTCCTGCTGCACGGCCTTGGTGCGTCCGGCGCCCACGTCGGAACCGGCGTCGGGCTCGGTCAGCACCATGGTGGCGCCCCAGCCGCGCTCGGAGCAGATGGCGGCCCACTTCTTCTGCTCGTCGGTGCCGTTGTTGTAGAAGATGTTCGCGAAGCCCGCGCCGGCGGCGTACATGAACACGGGCGGGTTGGCGCCGAGGATCATCTCGCCGATGGCCCAGTACAGCGAGCGCGGGGCCGGCAGGCCGCCGAGCTCCTCGGCGATGCCGATCTTGTCCCAGCCGCCCTCGACCAGGGCGTTGTACGACTTCTTGAACGACTCGGGGATCGTGACGGTGTGCTCGTCGGGGTCGAAGACCGGGGGATTGCGGTCGGCGTCGACGAAGGACTCGGCGATCGGGCCCTCGGCCAGCGCACGGACCTCGCGCAGCATGTCGACGGCTGTCTCGTGGTCGAGGTCCCCGAAGTCGCCGGACTCCAGTACCTTGTCGAGCTCGAACAGTTCGAAGAGATTGAACTGCAGGTCGCGCATGTTGCTCTTGTAATGGCCCATGGTTGTTCCTTGTCTGGTGTGGCCGTCTGCGATGGCGTCCTCGACCCGGTCCGATCGCTCACGGTTGTGCGCGTACCGGCCGGATGAGGGGCTGTTCGGTCCGAGCTATGTTACTCGTCGGTAACCCAAGAGTAGCCCCATATCCCCGCCGGATCAATCGGAAGATGTGTGATCTGCGCCGGTTGGTGCACCCGGAGCGCCGAGAAATCCGCAACGCCGGCGCAGGAACCGCGAGTACGTTCCAATGAACGAATGCGCAGACTGGTGATCGGACCCGCACGTCTCGGCGCGACAGGTTTCGTGAGCGTCGTGATCTCGATCGTCGCCCTGGCCGCCGGACTTCTGGTGGCTGTCGCCCCGGCAGACGCCGCGGCGACGCCCTCGTGGGACGGCGTGTATTCGTTGAAGCGGTTCGCCGCCTCGAAGACCGGAACGAGCCTCGCGGCCCGGCAGGCGGAGCCGGACTTCTCCGACGACTACACCTTCAGGACATCGTGCGACGGCGGTACGTGCGTGGCGACGGTGATCGACGGGCCGAAACCCGCGAATCCGACGCTGCCGCAGCCGCCGCGCTACACCTGGGAGGCAGGATCCTGGGTGCATCGTTATGACTGGGAATGGGACTGCTGGCAGGGCGCGGGGGTGCCGAAGGTGTGGCGCCCGGCGACGTCGATCGCGACCTACACCCCGCAGGGCGACGGCACGCTGAAGGGCGTGTGGCGGACCACGATCGACGGCGGGCCCTGCGACGGGACGGTCGTCATGAACGTCGCCGCATACCCGGTGACTCCGCCGGCGCCCGCCTGGAATCTGTCGTGATCGACGGGTTATAGAGCTGAGCGCAGGTACTCGAGATCATCGGGGATGCCGTCGCCGGGCGTCTCCAGGATGACCGGTGCGCCCGCCGCCTCGGCGACGGCGACGAGCACCTCGGGGTCGATGTGGCCCGACGCGAGGTTGGCGTGACGGTCGCGGCCCGAGTCGAACTCGTCGCGAGAGTTGTTGAGGTGCACGAGATCGATCCGGCCGGTGATCTGACGGACGCGCTCGACGAGTCCGACGAGATCCTCGCCGCCGGCCCAGGCGTGGCACGTGTCGAGGCAGAAGCCGGCCTCGTCGAAGTCGCCGACCGCCTCCCACAGACGGTCGATGGACTCGAGCGTGCGTGCCATCGCGTGGTCGCCGCCCGCGGTGTTCTCGATGAGGATCGGGACGCCGAAACCGCCCTTGTCGGCCTGGCGGTCGAACAGCTTGCGCCAGTTCGCGAATCCCTCGGCGCTGTCCTCCCCGTCGCGCAAATGTCCGCCGTGCACGACGAGCCCGAAGGCGCCGAGTTCGGCGGCGGCCGCGGCCTGCTGCTCGACGGCCTTGCGCGACGGCATCCGCAGCCGGTTGTTCAGACTGGCGACGTTGATCTGGTAGCTCGAGTGCACGACGACGTCGATGTCGGACTCACGGAACTCCGCCGCGCGCGGGTTCGGCTGCGGCTTCTTCCAGCTCTGAGGATCCGTGACGAACATCTGGAAGACATCGATCCCGAGCTCGGCCGCAGTGGCCAAGGGGTCGGCGTCCTCGCGAAGATGGGCTCCGATGCGCATGCGACAACGATAGTGGCCCGCCCTGACACGCGGACGCGCCCGTCGTCATGGATCACGGGGACACGCCGGGGCGGTCACCTGCTTCGTCCAACCGGCTCTCCGCGGCGACGGGAGATCAGTCGCCCAGACAGGGCTCGGTCTCGATGGTGATCGGGACCCCGGGTGCGATGAGGAGTCGACACGGTGCCGCGCTGTCGTGATAGAGGTTCAGCCACTCGTGACCGCGGGTTCCGTCGGCGTACACCGCGTCGAGGGTGCGGTTGAGACGGGCCTCCGCCTCCTTGTTGATGATGTAGCGCTGGTCGCCGTAGCGCAGGTAGCGATTGGGCACCGAGACCTCCTTCAGGGGATCGACGCCCTCCAGTGTGATCCACAACACCCTGATCGGCGAGGTGTCCGGCGAAAACCGCTGGCGGAGACCGTTCGCGCGGGCTTGCGGCATCGGAAATGCTCAAATCCGACATGCCTGGCCGTCGGCTTGGCTCGCGAACAACAGATGGCCATTACACTGACGGCAGTTTAAGTGGGTGGTTGCCCTGCGGGGTGTGACGGGCGGGGTTGTGTCGGGTGAGTGTCGACGAGACGGTGGGCGTCCCGCAGCCGGGCAGACCCTCCAAGCGCGACGAGCGCGAGAGCGCCGAGACGACCACCTCCGACACCAACTCCGTGGTGGTCACCGGTCGTCAGGACACCGACCGCGACGACACCGGGCGCGCGGGTGTGGAACCGATCCTCGACGACCTGGCCGCCGCCGCCGAGATGGAAGCCGATCCCGAGAGCCGTCGCGATCTGACGATGGTCCGGCGCATCGCGATCGGCGCCTGGATCGTGCTGATGGCGGTGCACGTCGCCCTCTACGGTCTGGCCTTCGACCGCACGCGCCTGATCATCCTGATGTGTCTGGGACTGGCGGCTGCCTGTATCGGCCGGCGCAAGTTCATCACGATCCTCATCGACTGGGCGCCGTTCGCGCTGATCCTGATCCTCTACGACTGGACCCGGGACGTCGCGCGCATCGTCGACATGCCCACCCACTGGCATCTGGCGATCGATTTCGATGCTTGGCTGACCGGCGGGGTCAATCCCACGGCATGGCTGCAGGAGCACCTCAAGCAGGCGAGTCCGCCCTGGTGGGAGGTCATCGTCAGCATCGTCTACATGTCGTACTTCATCATCCCGTACGCGGTCGCGGCCGTGTTGTGGCTGAAGGACCGCGCCGCCTGGCGACGCTACGCGGCGTGTTTCGTGGCGACGACCTTCCTCGCCCTGGTCGGTTACACCCTCGTCCCGGGCGCCCCGCCGTGGGCCGCCGCGCGATGCACCGCGGCCGAGGTCCAGGACTTCCCGCGTGACCCGATCTGCATGTACTCGCCCGAGGCCGAGGAGCCCGGCGGTCTGCTCGGGACGCTGGACAACGAGTATCCGGACGCCAACCCCTACGTCGAACGGATCTCGGCTCGCGGCTGGGGGTACCTCAACATCCATGCGGCGTCGAACCTCGTCGAGGTCGGGCAGGGCAAGTCCAACCTGGTGGCCGCGATCCCGTCGCTGCACGCGGGTCTGACGATGCTCCTCGCGCTCTTCATGTGGCCGCGGGTGAAGGCGCTCGGCAAGACACTGTTCATGGGCTACGCCCTCGCGATGGCGTTCGCCCTGGTGTACACCGCCGAGCACTACATCTTCGACATCGTGCTCGGGTGGCTGCTGGCCGCCGCGGTGGTCGCGACCTACCAGATCATCGATCGCAAGATCTTGATCCCACGACAACGACGCCGAGCCGCCGAGGATGCAGCGTCGGAGTCGGGAGACGATCGGCGTCCCGATGACGCCAGGGCGTCGACGACGGCATCCTGACCTCGTAACCTGGCACCGTGAGCCGCCGCCGCAGAACCGGTCGTGGCGCCGTCGTACGGCGCCGCGCACTCGTTCTCGTGCTCGCTCTCGCCGTGATGCTGATGCACACGGTGGTGTCGGGTCATGGCGGGCCTTCCGGTGGCGGCGCCGGGAGCGGAGCGAGCGGGCCGGAATTACACGGCGAGAGCGGGATGTCCCACCATGCGGAGCATTCGGCGCTCACGGCATCGTCGACGATGACGTCAGCCCCGAAGATGACCGGAACCGACGACTGCGGTGAGCACTCGCACGACTGCGTGTTCATCCGTGCGGCGGGCGTCGATCTTCCGGCCGTGGTTCTTGTTCTCCTGCTCTGGTCGCTTGCGGCGTTTCCGCGGATCGTCGACACCGCTCGCCGTCGGACGACGATCCTGGGTCGTCCGCCGCCGTGGGCCATGTACTCCCATCTGCAACTACAGGTGATCCGCTGCTGAGCTGACCTCCGCGGACCGCTCGGTCCGTCGTGTCGTCATCTCTCCTCCCTCTCGGCCGGCGTCGCGCCCGCCGGGAACTCCGACAGCAGCAAGGAATGCACTCATGTACGTACACAACACATCTCGGCGCCGTATCCGGACGGCGGCAGGGATCGGCCTGGCCGCGGCGGCACTCATCGCAGTCGCCGGTTGCTCGCCCGACGAAACAGCGAGCGACGCCACCTCCGCCAACACCTCGGCATCGGTGGCGACGCAAGCTCCGGCGTCGGCCACTCACAACGAGGCCGACGTCGAGTTCACCTCGACGATGATCGGACACCATGACCAGGCCGTGGAGATGGCCGAACTCGTCGAGGGCCGGACGGACAATGCGGAACTGATCGCCCTCGCGTCGACGATCGAGAAGGCCCAGGACGCCGAGATCGAGCAGATGGAGAACCGTCTGCAGAGCTGGGGCGTCAGTACCGACGGCCTCGACGACGGCCACGAGAACATGGGCCACGGTGGTCACTCCGCGATGCCGGGCATGCTCAGCCCGGACCAGATGGCCGCCTTGCGGGACGCACGCGGTCCCGAGTTCGACCGGCTCTGGCTCGAGGGCATGATCCGGCACCACGAGGGCGCCATCGCGATGGCCGACGCGGTACTCGCCGACGGCGTAGACCCCGCGACGAAAACCCTTGCCCTAGAGGTCAAGCGGACCCAGCAGGCCGAGATCGACCAGATGAAGGGCTTGCTCGGCCAGAGCTGAGCACCAACAGACGGCGCCGGGGCGGTTGGGTCCGGAAACGGACGTCAACCGCCCCGACGTGTCGGCGGGTCACCTACCGACAGGCGCAGGACGAGTTTTCGTAGCGATTTCGAGTTAGGACCGTAACTGTCCTAACTCGACGACACACTCGGATCATGAGTGAAACCGAATCGACAGCAGGACAACCCGATCAGACCAATATCACCGACTACGACGATCCGAACGCGCCGTGGAACCAGGCGTGGGATCAAGAGGGTGGCATCGCCAACTGGAACGATGATGTGATCAAGGAGTTTCGGGAGAACGCGGGCAAGGTGGGCGGCGCTTACGCGGGCGCGGACCTCATCCTGCTCACCACCACCGGGGCCAAGAGCGGAAAGCCACACACGGTTCCACTGGGACCCTGTCACCGCGACGACACCATGTACGTGAGCTCGTTCATCGAGGACAAGTACCCGGCATGGTGGTACAACATCAAGGCGAATCCACAGGTCATGATCGAATTCCGAGACAATACGCACCAGGGGACCGGCAAGGTGCTCGAAGGCGAGGACTACGACGAGTTCGCAGCCTGGGTGCTGGCCAACAACCCACTGCTGGCGGACTTCCAGTCCAAGGTCGACCGCCCCATCCCGCTGGTCGTGCTCACCATCGCCGCCAGTTGACCATCGGCAGACTCGGGGCAACCGCCCCGATGGCAGTGGTCGAGATCAGCCGCGCCGCAGCGGCAGACGCATCAGGTACACCTGATAGCCGATGGAGACCGAGTAGGTGAAGTAGAGTGTGCTGCCCTTCGACCACGGGTGGATGTACGGCGCGTAACCCGTGTACGGGTCCACCGAGGGTGCGACGATCTCACCGGAAGTCCATGGGCCCCAAGGGTTGTCGGCGGTGCGCAGCGTCACGCCGACGTCCTGGCTCGCCAGCGAGATGTACTTGCCCAGATAGTCGTTCCACTGGACCGACATCTCGCCCGTAGGGGCGCCCATCACCGGGGTGGCTGCGTCGGGGTTGTTCGGAACCCAACGGCCGTACGAGAAGTACTGCCACTTGCCGAGATTCTCGATGTCCTTCTCGTCGACGCGCGCGAGGTAGACACCGCCCCAGCGGCCGTCGGGTGTGCCGTAGTAGTAGACGGTCTTGCCGACCTTCAGGAAGGCGCCCATCTGGAACTTCTTGTTGCCGCCGCCATTGGGGCGGAACGCACCGACCGAGCGCCAGTTCTCGCCGTTGTCGGTGGAGGAGACGAGGCCCGCCCAGTTGGTGGTCCAGATGCCGGGCGAATCCCACCGTTTGACCGACATCACGGTCATGTACTGCTTGCCGTTGGCAGCCACGCCGGCGGTCGGGATGATCGTGATCTCGCGGCGGACGTTCGGCTTGAGCAGGCGCTTGGCATGACCCGGCCGGCCGGCGTGCGAGGTGAACGTCATGCCGTCGGCCAGGTGGCGGTCCGTGCTGCGCAGCAGGACGTTGGACCGCCAGTAGTAGAGCTCGCCGTACAGGAGGGACCACCCGTTGAACGACTGGGTGTCACCGAACGCCGTGAGGATCTCACCTCGGCCGTTGTCCCACATGACACCGAGATCGGTACCGACGATGTTGAACCGTCCGATGGTGTCGTTCATCGCGAACGGCCCCGTCAACCGGTTGACGATGGTCGCCGGACCGTTGGCGTAGCGGGCGGCGTGGGCGGGGGAGGCGGCCAGGGTCGTCGTCAGGGCCAGAGCGAGCAAGGTGACGACTAGACCCAGGAAAAGCCGTGCGAGGCGCCGTGTCATGGCCGTGACCTTATCAAGACCTGAGAGATATGTGTGAGGTCCGCTACGGTGCCCGACCACCGCGAACGGTCGTGTCGAACTCAGGCTTCGCGATAGCGTTCCGAGGTGTCCACGGTGGTGAAGTCGATCTGTGCGGCAGCATTGTTCACCGCGGTCACGAGCGCGGTCCCGAACATGCCGTCGGCGTCGTAGAGTCCCGCGTTGCTGACCGAGACGCCGTCGTCCTCGATGTGGACGTCGGCCTCGACCCCGACCCGCTCACCCGACGGCAGACGGCTGAGGGCGACGGTCAGATCGCAGTTGATGAATCCGATGCCGGTGGTGCCCCAGTTCGACACCAGGCTGGCGGATTCGGCGCTGACGACCGCCCGCTGGAACGGGGTGAGCTTCTCGCCCGCCACGATGGGCGCGGCCCGCGACCACATCCGTTTGCGGTGCCCGTTCTGGTGATTGCCCATGTCGCGCTCCCATTCACCGACGGTGTCGTCCGCGGCATCGGAGGCGAACCGGGGGGACAGGTCGTCATCGGAGGCGATCTCGGGTGGGTGGAAGGTGACCGCGTCCGCGGGGCGATGCCACCGCTGCCCGGGCGGGTTGGTCGAGGTGCGCAGGAACACCGTCGTGCCGCGCGCGACGAGCACCTCATCCGCACCTTCGGGGTGTTGGAGCACGTCGACGTCGACGACCCGGATTCGTCCGCCCGATCGGACGATTCGGACCCGGGTGGAGGTGACGATGTCGCGCGCGGCCTTGAAGAGGTCGATGGTGCACCGGGCGGGTACGTATTCATCATCACCGAACTCGGTCTCGACCGCCCGCGCGGCGAGGCCGCACACCGCCGGACCGTTCAGGGTGCCGGGCGCCCACAGGCTGGCGGCGAAGGGTGTCGGCCGGTATCGGAGACCGGCGTCGGGCCGGCCGGTGTCGGAGATCGGCTCGAAGAACGCGATGTTGGTCATCGTTACTTGTTACCCCGCTGTTCATCTGCGTCGGCGATGCGGTCGGGTTTGTGCCGCTCCTGAGCGAATAGCGCGCCGGATCCTGCTGTGCCGGATAACCTCCCACCATGACTTTCGCCACGGTGTACACCAAACACTTCCCCGACGAACTGGTCGGTGCCGTGCGCACGGCACTCATCATCACGTCGATCGTCGGCATCGTGATCGGGGTCATCGCGATCCTGTGGCCCGGACCGACCATCGTCGTGCTCGCGATCCTGTTCGCCATCTCGCTGATCATCGCCGGCATCTTCCGCATCTACCAGGCCTTCGCGGCGTCGTTCCTCAGTACCGGGGTCCGGGTGATGCTCGGCGTCGTCGGCGCGATCGTGCTGCTGGCCGGGGTGATCGCACTGTTCAGCCCGGGCGACGCGGTCTGGCTGCTCGCGGTGTTCATCGGCATCGGCTGGATCTTCCAGGGCGTCGCCGACCTGTACGCGGCGATCACCAAGTCCGGTCACGCCCCCATCTGGTTCTCGATCGTCTCGGGCATCATCGCGATCATCGCGGGGATCGTGATGATGGTGCTGCCCGCCTTCTCGCTCGAGGTGCTCGCCTGGGTCGGCGGCATCATGCTCGTCGCACTGTCGATCGCCACACTGCTCACGCTGCCGAAGAAGGTCGAGCAGCCGGTCGCCGGGGACCCCGCGGTCTGAGCCGGAACTACGAAAGAGCCCGGTGCGCCCGGAGTGAGCCCTCTAACTGCTCCCTGAGGAGGCCGGAGCTTGCGAGCGTCACATCTTTGCTCCCTGAGGAGCGAGCTTGCGAGCGTCACGAAGGGTCCTGGTGAGGTGTGTCGCCAACCCTTCGTGGCTCGTCGCTTTCGCTCCTCGCACCTCAGGGAACAGGGGCTGTGACCTGCGGTTGTGCGGTCCCTTCGGATCAGCGTGGCCAGGGAGCGATGGGGTTCCCCTGCCAGCGGGTGTGGGCCGGGACCACGTCGCCGCGCATGACCAGCGATGCCGGTCCGACGGTCGCCGAGTCGCCGAGTCCGGACGCCGGTAGGGCGACGCAGTGCGGGCCGAGGGTCGCGCCGGCCCCGAGCGTGACACGGTCGATGGCCATGACCCGATCGTGGAACAGGTGGGTCTGCACGACGCAGCCGCGCTGCACGGTCGCGCCGTCGCCGAGGGTGACGAGGTCGGCCTCGGGCAGCCAGTAGGTCTCGCACCAGACGCCGCGGCCGATCTTGGCGCCGAGCATCCGCAGCCACAGGTTGAGGATCGGCGTGCCGGTCGCGGCGTTGGCGAACCACGGAGCCGCCACTGTCTCGACGAAGGCGTCGGACAGCTCGTTCCGCCATACGAACGAACTCCACAGCGGATGTTCGCTCACCGTGATGCGGCCGACGACCAGCCATTTCGCCGCCGCCGCGGTGACGCAGGCGATCGCGCCGACGACCAGCAGGAGCAGACCGCTCACCGCTGCCGCGACCCCGTAGTGCTCATGGACGGCCACATACTGCAGCGCGAGCAACAGTCCGACGCCGAGCCCGAACGACACCATGACCGGCACCAGGCGCAATGTCTCGATCAGCGAGCGGGCGACCTTGAGCGTCGCCGGCGGGTCGAAGGTGCGTGAGGTGTCGATCTCGGCGGCGGTGCGGCGCAGGCGGACCGGTGGGCTGCCCAGCCAACTCGAGCCCGACTTGGCCCGGTCGGGCGTCGCCGACAGCACGGCCACCAGACCGTTCTTGGGGACCTTGCGCCCGGGGCCGGTCATGCCGGAGTTGCCGAGGAAGGAGCGCTTGCCGATCTTCGCCTCGTCGATGTGCAGCCAGCCGCCACCGAGTTCGTACGACGCGACCATCGTGTCGTCGGCGAGGAAGGCGCCGTCGCCGATGGTGGTGAACCGGGGGAGCACGAGCGCGGTCGAGATCTCGGTTCCCTCACCGACCTTCGCGCCGAGGATGCGGAACCACGTCGGGGTCAGCAGGCTGGCGTACAGCGGGAACAGATAGGTGCGGGCCGCGTCGAGGAGGCGTTCGGTGATCCAGACCTGCCAGCCGACGCGGGACCGGACCGGGTGATACCCGGTGTGGAGCCCGATCGAGGCGAGCCGGACCAGGACCGCGGTGATCGCCGCGAACACGAACAGGCTCGTGACGGTGGCCACGGGTAACAAGATCAGCGCCCGGATCCCGACGTCGCGCAACCGGTCCGCGGTCAGGGCCCAGGCGCCGATGACGGCCAGGCCCGAGGCCAGCGAGAGCAGGGGGATCGCGGCGAGCCCCAACGACGACAGTCCGTATATGGGTACCCACCACGTGGCCCGCGGGGGCCGGTGGTCGGGCCAGGGATGCTCGGCCTTGCCGATCTTCACCGCGGGCGACCCGGCCCAGTGCTGCCGGGCCTTGACCCGGCCGAACACCGCCGAACCCGGGGCGACGACCGCGTCGCGTCCGACGACCGCACCGGGGGTGAGCGTCGACCGGGCACCGATCGACGCGCCGCGTTTGATGGCGATCTCGCCGATGTGGACGTCGTCGCCGTCGATCCACCATCCGGAGATGTCGACCTCGGGTTCGACGGACGCGCCGTCCCCGACCGTGAGCAGTCCGGTCACCGGCGGGATGGTGTGCAGGTCGACGCCGCGCCCGATCGACGCCCCGAGAGCCCGCGCGAGGTAGATCATCCATGGCGCACCGGACAGGTTGGCGGCACCGCTGGCGTCGAGGAGTCGCTCGGCCACCCAGAGCCGGACGTGGACGCTCCCGCCCCGCGGATGAACGCCCGGAGCGACCCCGGCGAGGAGCACCCGCGCACCGAGCGCCGCGATGCACATGCGACCGGGCGGGGTGATGAAGATCAGGAACGCCGCGAGCAGGACCCACCAGTTGATCTCGACCAGCCACTCGACCGTGCGATCCATCCGGTCGGCGACGAGCAGCGCCACGTTGTTCGCCACACCGAGCCATGTGGCCCACTGCAATCCGGTGAGCGTCGTCAGCGGGATGGTCAGCAGGAGCTGCGCCAGCCCGGCCGAGCGCGGGGTCGGTTCGACGAGGCGTTCATCGATGCTCGACGTCGGGCGGCGGGCGTCGAGCATCTCGGCCATGGACCCGAGGCGCGGACGGTCGTAGAGATCGGCCACCGAGATGTCGGGGTAGCGTTCCCGGACCGCGGTGACGAGCTGGGCCGCGGCCAGTGATCCACCGCCCTCGGCGAAGAAGTCGACGTCCGGGCTGGAGACGGTCATGCCGAGGACGTCGGTCCACAGCTGTGCCAGCCACAGTTCGGTCTCGCTGAGTTCAACGTCGTCATCGACTGGTCTGTCGCTGCCCGGCAGGGGCCAGGGCAGCGCATCACGATCAACCTTCCCCGAAGTGCGCGTGGGCAATTCGTCGACGAGGGCAAGGGTGGGGACCATCGCGGCGGGCAGCTGTCGCCGCAGCTCGGCGTGCGCCTCGGCGACGTCGAAGCCGGGATCGGCCGACACGAGATAGCCGACGAGCAGACTGTTGCCGGCCGCGGACTTGCGGACCGCGGCTGCGGCTCCGCTCACGCCGGGCAGGTTCTGCAGAGCGTTGTCGATCTCGCCGAGTTCGATGCGCCGTCCGCCGACCTTCACCTGGTCGTCGGCGCGGCCCATGAACAACAGGCCGGCGGTGTCCAGGCGCACGAGATCACCACTGCGATAGGCGCGTTCCCAGCCGAGCGTGGGCATCGGTGCGTACTTCTCCGCGTCCTTCGCGGGATCGAGGTAGCGCGCCAGGCCGACGCCGCCGATCACGAGTTCACCGACCTCGCCCTCGGCCACCGGCTGGCCCTGGGCGTCGACGACCGCGAGATCCCAACCGCGCAGCGGCAATCCGATACGGACCGGGCCGTCACCTCCCAGCGGGGCGGCGCACGCGACGACCGTCGCCTCGGTGGGGCCGTAGGTGTTCCACACCTCGCGGCCGGGGACGGCGAGCCGGTCGGCGAGCTCCGGCGGGCAGGCCTCGCCGCCGAAGATCAACAGCCGCACGGCTTCCAGCGCCTCCGGCGGCCACAGGGACGCCAGCGTGGGAACCGTCGACACGATCGTGATGTCGCGCGCCACCAACCACGGCCCGAGGTCCATGCCGCTGCGGACCAGCGAGCGCGGTGCGGGCACCAGGCACGCGCCGTTGCGCCACGCCAGCCACATCTCCTCGCACGAGGCGTCGAACGCGAC
Source organism: Gordonia sp. SGD-V-85 (assembly GCF_001456905.1). Taxonomy (NCBI): domain Bacteria; kingdom Bacillati; phylum Actinomycetota; class Actinomycetes; order Mycobacteriales; family Gordoniaceae; genus Gordonia; species Gordonia sp. SGD-V-85. Next base: position 3,930 of record NZ_LNQO01000011.1, on the reverse strand, counting down.
CGACAGTCCGGCCAGGACACGGTCGTGCGGACCGATCGGGGCGTCCGGCAGGAACATGGCCGCCTCGGCGTCGACGAACGCCGCCGCGTTGCGGTGGGTGACCGCGACGCCCTTCGGCTTGCCGGTGGAACCGGAGGTGAAGATGATCCACGCGTCGTCGTCGGGTGTGGGGCGGGCAGGGGGTTCCGCGGGCGTCGACGCCGATTTCGTCGAACGGGGTCCGTCGGCGTCGACGATGGCGTCGACCTCGGCCTCGCCGAAGACGAGCTCGGCGCGTTCGTCCGGGTCGTCGGCGTCGACCGGCACGTACGCCGCGCCGGCATAGAGGGTCGCCAGGATCGCGACGTACAGGTCCCGCGACCCCGACGGCATCCGGATGCCGACCCGGCTTCCCCGCCCGACGCCGACGTCGCCGAGATGTGCGACCGTGCGGCGGACCACGGCCAGCAACTGGCCGTAGGTGAGGGTCATCTCGCCGTCGTCGATGGCCGCGGCATCCGGGTGTGCACGCGCGGTGGCGGTGAGCACGTCGCACAGGGTGCGCGGCGGGTCTGCCTGTGCAGACAGGAGGAATTGAGGTGGAATGGGCACCTAAGCGGCACCTGCCGGGCGCATCCGCGATCTGGTCACGAGTCCGAGAATATAGCCGACGAAGGTGACCGAACGACCTCGACACCGTGAACGGCGACCCCGACGAACGGACTGAAACGGACGCTCGCGGGGTGTACGTTCGGGCACAGGAGGAATCTGATGCCCATCGTTCATCACCGTCGGCCGAGCCTGCGGTCGTTCCCCATCTGGTTCGGTGCGCGTGCGCTCCTGAAACCGACCCTGGCGCTGTGGCCGGTCAACAAGCAGGGGCTGGCGGGGCTGTTCCTCATCGACCGCATCTTTGCCGTTGGACCCAAACCCCGCGGAGTGGTCCGTGAGCAGCTGGTCCTCGCCGGGCGGCCCGCCGAGCTGATCATGCCGGTCGGACCGTCACGCCGGGACGGCGACACCGCGATGCTCTACCTGCACGGCGGCGCCTTCGTGGTCTGCGGGCTCGGCACCCACCGATCGATCGCCGCGCGGATGGCGCGGGCGTGTGAGGTGCCGGTGTTCGCGCTCGAGTACCGGCAGCTGCCGAAGGCCGGTGTCGGGACGTCCGTCGTGGACGCGGTCGACGCCTACGCGGAGCTGATCAACGAGCGTGGCTTCCGACGGGTGATCGTGGCCGGTGACTCGGCCGGCGGTTTCCTGGCCGCGAAGGTGGTCGAGGCGGCCACGGCGCGCGGCCTGCCCACACCCACGGCGCTGATCGGGTTCTCGCCGCTCCTCGACATGGACCTGGGGGTCCACCCGGACCGTTCGAGTCGATCCGACGCCTATCTGCCCAAGTCGAAGATGGCCCGGTTGGCGCCCCAGTTCGATCAGGGGCCCGTCCAGCTGACCGGTGTGCGCCGCATCGCCGACGCCGATCTCACCTCGTTCCCGCCGACCGTGCTGGTCGCGGCCGAAGGTGAGATGCTCGAGCCCGACGTCATCGACCTCGTCGAGTCGCTCGACGCTGCGGGCGTCACGGCCGTGGCGCACCTCTACGCATGGCAGGTGCACGCCTTCCCGGTGTTGAGCGCCCGCCACCCGGAGACCCTGGACGCGGTCGAGGTGACCGCGGCCTTCGCCGCCGAAGCGATCCGAGAGGGCAAGAGCACTGACGAGCGAACGGGCAAACGGGCCGGCTGACGGGGCGGGTGCCCCGAACCCGGCGACTCCGGATGCGGTGAACCCGGGGCAGTCGTACGCCGACGAGCTGGAGACCAGACCGCCCGGCGCAGTGGACGCCCGATTCACCCTCGCCGCCGAGCGCACGCTGCTCGCCTGGGTGCGGACCGCACTCGGCTTCATGGCGGCCGGTATCGCGGTGGTCTACCTCGCTCCCGACGAGACGACGCCGATGGTCGACGTCGCGCTCGGCGTCGTGATGGTCGGACTCGGTGCCTCGCTGGCGGTCCTCGGCGCCTGGCGGTGGCGACGGACCACGCGCGCGCTGAACTCCGGTGGCGAGATGCCGGGGCCGACGCAGGTCATGCTCGTGGTCGCTGCGATAGTGGTGGTGGCCGTCCTCGTCGCGGTTGCCATGGTGATCCAGTCCTGACCTGCGCTCCACAACGGCACGCTGCCCATGTCGGCGGCCGCGACCATCAGCTGTCCACCACTGCAGGAGATCATCGTGACCACCGGCCCCGACTTCTCGCGGAGCGCGCAGACGTTCTCGATGACGCTGACCATCGTCGGCGCGACCATCCTCATCTTCTGTATCGGCTGGCTGACGGTCGGCTGGTGGCAGGACGGCCGGTGGTTCTGGGTGGTCGTCGGGATCGCCGTGGTCGTCGTGAACGTCGTGCTGATCGCCATGCAGCTCCGCCGCCGCCTCGGTGAACGGGTCAAGGACACCGACGATCGCCCCCGGCGCCGTGGCCTGATCGACAACTTCGACGACCTCGACGACTGAGCTCACCCCTGCTCCCTGATCCGAGAGAACGACATATCCATTGCTCCCTAATCCGAAGAGTTAGGTGAGGTGGCTGCTCAGGCCGCTCCGTGGGGTGTGATGGTGACGTCGTATCCGAGTTTGTGTAGGTCGTAAATGGCGCGGTTCTTGGTGCGTTCGGGGTGGCGTTGCTGGTGGTAGTCGGGGCCGGGTTCGTCGTAGACGACGTTGTCGGTGAGCATGATCCAGACCACGGTGAGCAGGGTGTGCTCGAGGGCGACGATCGCTTTGGGTTTGCCGCGAGAGCGGACCAGGCGCCGGTACTTGGCGTTGAGGAACGTGCCTTTGTGGCTGGCGATCGATAACGCCGTAGCACCGAGAGCACCTTTGAGGTGACGGTTACCGGGGCGGGTTTTGACGTTTTTGACCCGTCCGGCGGATTGGTGCTGGCCGGGGCAGACTCCCGCCCACGAGGCCAAATGGCCTGGTGTGGGGAACTGGGCCATCTGGCCGCCGGTCTCGGCGATGATCACATCGGCGGTGGTGGTGGAGATACCCGGGATCGTGCAGATCAGGTCGCGTTTGGCTTGAAACGGCGCCATCACCTTCTCGATGCGCTCGGTCAACGCGTCGATCCGGGTGGTGTGTTCGGTGATGAAATCCAGATGCAACTCGACCAGGAACGCGTGGTGGTCGGTGAAGCGGCCCTGCAACGCCTGGGTCAACGCGGGGATTTTGCGGCGGAGTTGTTTCACCGACAACTCCGCCAACACGGCGGGATCGCGTTCACCCTTGACCAGCGCCTGCAACATGAATCGCGACGAGACCCCGTTGATATCGGAGACCACCACCGACAGTTTGATGCCGGCGTCTTCGAGGACTTTCTCCAACCGTTGAATCTCGCGGCCGCGTTCGCGGGTGATCGCGGTGCGGGTGCGGGTCAGATCGCGTAACCGTCGGATCGGTTCGGGCGGCACGAACGAGGCACGCAACAGCCCGTGGGCGGCCAGCTGCGCCAGCCACGCCGCATCCGACACATCGGTTTTGCGGCCCGGGAGGTTCTTGGCGTCGTGGGCGTTGACCAGCATCACCTCGAACGGGGGGGGTGTCAGATGGTCTGTGTAAGTCCAGTGCTCATCAGTGAGAGGACAATCTATGAGCATGGCGTTAGACGACAAGCAGCACGACGACGGTCAGCAGCTGGCTGAGCCGCGTTCGACCGCGGAGGTGGCCGAGGCGCTGGAGGCCTCGGGCATGGTCGATGAGTTGTTGGCCCAGATCGATACCGGCCAGGTCCAGATCACCGGCGACGGCGGCCTGATCCCGGGTCTGATCAAACTCGCCCTCGAACGCGGCCTGAAGGCCGAGCTGACCGATCACCTCGGTTATGCCAAGGGCGATCCGGCCGGTCGGCAACTGCCCAACGCCCGCAACGGGTCGAGCCCGAAAACGGTGGA
>NZ_LNQO01000010.1:0-174765 GCF_001456905.1 Gordonia sp. SGD-V-85 | reverse complement strand
GACTTCCAACTCTCCGACAGCTACTTCGTGGTCGCCCACTTCCACTACGTGCTGTTCGGCACGATCGTGTTCGCCACCTACGCCGGCATCTACTTCTGGTTCCCGAAGATGACCGGACGACTGCTCGACGAACGCTTGGGCAAAATCCATTTCTGGCTGACGTTCATTGGCTTTCACCTCACCTTCTTGGTGCAGCACTGGCTCGGAGCCGAAGGCATGCCCCGCCGATACGCCGACTACCTGCCCTCAGACGGCTTCACCACGCTCAACATCATCTCCACCGCCGGCGCGTTCGTCCTCGGCGTCTCGACACTGCCGTTCCTGTGGAACGTCTTCCGCAGCTACCGCTACGGCGAGGTCGTCACCGTCGACGATCCATGGGGCTTCGGCAACTCGCTCGAGTGGGCCACCTCCTGCCCGCCGCCGCGCCACAACTTCACCGAACTGCCCCGCATCCGGTCGGAGCGCCCGGCGTTCGAACTGCACTACCCGCACATGATCGACCGCATGCGTGCCGAAGCACACGTCGGCCCGGGTCACGCCGCGGGCAAGGACCGTCAGATGGAAGAGGCTCGTCGCGAGCCGTTCACCGTGGGAACGCACGAGGGATCCCCGGATCCCGACCCGCGCTGACCCGGTGAGCAAGGACTCGACAGCCAGTTCCGGTACGACCGTCCTGGTCACTGTCACCGGTCCCGACCGGCCAGGTGTCACCTCTGTTCTCATGGGTGCCCTGGCCGGTCAGGCCGTTGCACTGCTCGACGTCGAGCAGGTGGTCATCCGCGGACAGCTGACCCTCGGAGTGCTGGTGTCCTCCACCGGCGACCCCGAGGCGCTGCAGGAAGTCGTCGAACAGGCGATGGCGTCCATCGGTTTCGACGTCCGGGTGGAGATCGGGGTCGATCCCGGTAGCCGTTCGCCGTCGTCGCATGCCGTCGTCATCCTCGGCAGTCCGGTCACCGCCACCGCGTTCAGCGCCGTCGCGGCGAAGCTGGCGAGCCAGGGCGGCAACATCGACTCGATCCGCGGGATCGCCGACTACCCGCTCACCGGCCTCGAACTCATGGTCAGCGTTGCCGGCCGGGGCGGTGTCGCCGCCGACGCCGCCCTCCGCAAAGGCCTCGCCGAGGTGGCCGCGAAGCATGCGGTGGACATCGCCGTGGAGCGCGGCGGACTCGCTCGGCGCGCCAAGCGCCTGATCGTCTTCGACGTCGACTCGACCCTCATCCAGGGCGAGGTGATCGAGATGCTCGCCGCGCACGCCGGCCGCGAAGCCGAGGTCGCCGCGGTGACCGAGGCGGCGATGCGAGGTGAACTCGATTTCGCGCAGTCCCTTCACGAACGCGTCAAGGCCCTGGCCGGACTCGACGCGAGTGTTCTCGACGATGTCGCCAAGTCACTCGAACTGACCCCCGGTGCCCGGACGACGATCCGTACGCTGCACCGTCTCGGATTCCACTGCGGTCTCGTGTCCGGCGGTTTCCGTCAGGTCATCGACGGACTCGCGCACGAACTCGAACTCGATTTCGTCCGGGCCAACACCCTGGAGATCGTCGACGGGAAGCTGACCGGCCGGGTCGTCGGCGAGGTCGTCGACCGGATGGGCAAGGCGCACGCGCTGCGGTCGTTCGCCGATCAGGTCGGGGTGCCGATGGAGCAGACGATCGCGGTGGGCGACGGCGCCAACGACATCGACATGCTCAGCGTCGCCGGGCTGGGAATCGCCTTCAACGCGAAGCCTGCGCTGCGCGAGGTCGCCGACGCCACGCTGAATCACCCGTTTCTCGACGGGGTCCTGTTCATCCTGGGCGTCTCCCGCGACGAGATCGAGGCGGCCGACGCCGCCGACGGCGTCTATCGCCGGGTACCCCTGGGCTGACCTCGCACCGCTCCATGGAATCTGAGCGCACGGGCTCTTCGCAGGTCGATCCGGAAGCGATCGCGGCCGATCATCGGCGGCTGGTCGCCTACGTCGGAGGCGGCGACGACCCGTCGGACCCCGCCGACGTCCTGGCGATGGCGATGGTGCTCCGCATCGAGAAGAACGATCCGCCCGACCGCACCGAACTGCTGACCGCGGCGGCGCGAGCGGTGGCGTTATTGTGCCTCGACGAACGAAGTGCGGGCGACGGTCCGTGGGCGGCGGCGATGGACGCCTGGTGCGACGCACGGATCCGGAAGATCGCCCGGCGCGCGCGTGGCGCGCAATGGGCTGCCGCGCAGGAGGTCTGGGGTGTGACCGCGACCGAGGGCGGGGCGTCGGCACGGGCGTTCGTGCCCGGCCGCGTCGGTGACCTCGACCGGCGTGTGGCGAAGCTGCAGATCGGTGGGACCGAGGTCGAGGGAGAGCTGCCCGATCAGCCGCCGGTCTCGGGCGTCGTGCTGTGGACCAATCCCGACCTGCCGATGACTGTCGGCAAACTGGCCGCGCAGGTCGGTCACGCGTCGATGCTGGCGGCCAAGCTCCTCGCCGCGGACGACGCGATCGAGTGGCGTCGGGACGACTGCCCGCTCGCGGTCCGTCAGGCCACGCCCGGGCGGTGGCGAGAACTGCTCTCCGCCGATGCCGCCGGGAGGGCGGTGGCCGTTCGAGACGCCGGGTTCACCGAGATCGCGCCCGGTTCGGTGACCGTCATCGCCGAGGTCATCCGGGCCCAGGAGGACACGTGAGCGCTGCGGTACCGCCGGAATGGGTGAAAGCTCTTGATCTGCAACCCCATCCGGAAGGCGGCTGGTTCCGGGAGACGTGGCGGAGCGACGTCGTCGTGCCGTCGGCGTCGCTTGTCGACGGCTATACCGGCGACCGTGCCGCCGGCACGGCGATCTACTTCGTCCTCATGCCGGGCGACGAGTCGGCGTGGCACACGGTACGCGGCGCCGAACTGTGGCTGCACCATCGAGGAGCGCCGGTCGAACTCGATCTCGGCGGGGACGCCGATGCCCCCGGTGACCCCACCACGATTCTGGTCGGGCCCGACATCGAATCCGGTGAGCACCCGCAAGCGCTCGTGCCGCCGGGCGTGTGGCAGCGTGCCCGGCCCGCCGGGGACGAGCCGTCACTCGTCAGCTGCATCGTCGTGCCCGGGTTCGACTTCGAGGACTTCCGGCTGGCCTGACGGTCTGCCCTCGGATCTCGGTCAGCCGGCGGCGACCGGTGAGTTCACCGGCGCGAGGTGGCCGAAGGTGCCCAGCCACACGTCACGATCGGGCGCCAGCGACGCGACGATCAGCTCGTCGGCGTCGGCGTGCCCGGCGAACCACGAGAGGTAGTCGCGCACCTCGCCCGGCGTCCCGACACCCGAGTACGTCAGCATCTCGTCGATCTGGCGTCCCTGCGGCATCGAGAGGATGGCGTCGGCTTCCTCGTCGGTGAAGGTCCGGCCGCGGCCGTAGAGCAGCGACACGCGTTGACGTTTCGCGATCTGCAGCTGCGCCTGCGCACGGTCGGCGTCCTCGTCGGCGATCGCTCCGACACCCGCGATGACGTAGGGCTCGGCGAGGACCTCCGACGGCCGGAACTCGCGGCGGTACAACGCCACGGCCTCGGTGAGCGCCTGCGGCGCGAAGTGGGAGGCGAAGGCGTACGGAAGTCCGAGGGCCGCGGCGAGCTGCGCGCCGAACAGCGACGAGCCGAGGATGTAGAGCGGCACGTGGGTGCCCGCGCCCGGGGTCGCGCGAACGCCTTCGACACGCGACTCGTCGCCGAGGAAGGCCTGCAGCTCCAGGACGTCGTGCGGGAACCGCTCCGCGGAGGCGTGGGTGCGGCGCAGGGCCGCGAAGGTCTGCTGATCGCTGCCGGGCGCGCGCCCGAGCCCGAGGTCGATGCGCCCGGGATGGAGTTCGGCGAGGGTGCCGAACTGCTCGGCGATGGTCAGCGGGGAATGATTCGGCAGCATCACGCCGCCGGCGCCGAGACGGATGGTCGAGGTGTGCGCGGCGATGTGTGCGATGAGCACCGCCGGCGCCGACGACGCGATGGCCGACATGTTGTGGTGCTCGGCGTACCAGATCCGGCGGTAGCCCCACTTCTCCGCGTTCTGTGCGAGATCGACACTGGCGGACAGGCTTTGCGCGGCAGTCTCGTCACGACCGATCTGCGCGAGATCCAGGATCGACAAGGGGAGGTTCGAAGGGGTCACGACGATGTTCAATGCGGCCGACGCCCCGGACTATTCCCGCCGTCCGGTCTGCCGTGAGTCGAACGGGTCGACCATTCCCTCGTGGTGCAGGATGGGGGAGTGACCGAATCCGATCCCGACCTCTTGATCGATTTTCGCGACGTCGCCGTCGTTCGAGGCGGCAAGACTCTCGTCGGCCCGCTGTCGTGGCAGGTGGAACTGGACGAACGCTGGGTGATCATCGGACCCAACGGCGCGGGCAAGACGACACTGATCCGACTGGCCGGGGCGGAGATCCACCCGACGTCGGGCACCGCCTTCGTGCTCAACGAGAAGCTCGGCCGGGTCGAGATCCGCGAGCTGTCGACCCGGATCGGGGTCTCGAGCCCGTCGCTGGTCGATCGAGTGCCGCCGGAGGAGATCGTCAGCGACGTCGTCATCTCGGCGGGATATGCGGTCCTGGGGCGGTGGCGCGAGAGCTACGACGCCATGGACCGTGCGCAGGCCGTCGAATCGCTGGAATCGATGGGCGCCGAGCACCTCGCGGACCGTCGCTTCGGCACGCTGTCCGAGGGCGAGCGCAAGCGTGTCGTGATCTCGCGCGCGCTGATGACCGACCCCGAACTGCTCTTGCTCGACGAACCGGCCGCCGGGCTCGACCTGGGTGGCCGCGAAGAACTCGTCGATCGTCTCGCGCGTCTGGCCGCCGACCCCGACGCCCCGGCCATCGTGCTGATCACCCACCACGTCGAGGAGATCCCCGAAGGTTTCACACATGCGATGATCCTGTCCGAGGGTGGCGTGGTGGCCCAGGGGCTGCTCGAGGAGGTACTCACGAGTGAGAACCTCACCGCCGCCTTCCGCCAGCAGATCGTTCTGGACAAAGTCGACGGCCGGTACTTCGCGCGGCGCCGGCGCCGCGCGGGTGGCCACCGTCGAGCAGCAGGAGGTAACTGAATGACGTCGACACAGGAACAGGGCCCGGACATCGTGTCCGCACCGTTGCGGGATGCGGCGACCGTCGTACTCGTCCGCGACGCCGCGGACGGCATCGAGGTCTTCCTGCAACGCCGCGTCAAGCAGATGGCCTTCGCGGGGGGAATGACGGTGTTCCCGGGCGGCGGCGTCGACAAGCGGGACGCCGACGCCGACCTGGCGTGGACGGGTCCCGAGGCCACCTGGTGGGCCGGGCAATTCGGCAGCGACGCCGAGATCGCCCAGGCCCTGGTGTGCGCGGCCGTCCGCGAGACGTTCGAAGAGTGCGGCGTCCTGCTCGCGACCGATGCCGACGGCGCCTTCGCCGACCCGGAGGGACTGGCCGAGGATCGGCAACGCCTCGTCGAGAAGTCGTTGTCGTTCGCGCAGTTCCTCACCGCGCGCGGACTGACGCTGCGTGCCGATCTGCTGCGTCCGCTCGCGCACTGGATCACCCCGGTGAACGAGAAGCGACGCTACGACACCCGGTTCTTCCTGGCCGCGATGCCCGACGGACAGCACGCCGACGCCGAGACCACCGAAGCCGAGGTCGCCCGGTGGGTGAACGCCCGGGTCGCGATCGATTCCTGGGCCGCGGGCCAGCACTTCCTCATGCCGCCCACGTGGTCGCAGCTCAACTACGTCTCGCAGTTCTCGACCATCGACGAACTGCTCGACGCCGAGCGTGTCATCGAACCGATCCTGCCGAACGTGACACCCGGCGCCGGGCTGGCCGGCCTCGGTTTCCCCGGCTCCGACGAGTACTTCCGGACTCTCGGCGACCAACAGCCGCCCGAGATCACGCTCTGACCGGACGCGCTGTCAGGTTGAGGGCGCCAGAGCCCCGGCGGCGTTCGTCCGTCCGCCGAACAGCATGACGATGTCGCGGATCGGCGCCTCGACGACCTCACCCGTCCCGGCCGCGAAGTCGCTGTCGGTGGCCACATAGCGTCGTCCCTCGTTTCGGCGACGTGCATGGAACGGGAAACCCGTCGACCACAGGTAGTCGGCGCACGCCGTCGCGGCGTCGGTCGGCATCGGCCGGTCGAGTCCGAGCGGGACCGCGATGTCCTGCCCGTGCAGGAGCGAATCCAGCAGCGGCGCCATGGGAGTCGTCCCGATCGGATGCCGACGCGAACCGACCATGGCGCGCAACTTCGAGGCGGCATCGCCCGCCGTGGTGTCGTCGCGCAGCGCGAGTTCGCGGATCATCGTGTTGAACCGGAAACCGTATCGGCACGCGGCGATCATCGCTCGTGCCGGTGAGGTGTGGGAGTGGGTGAGGTGGACCGCGACGTCGCGCACCGTCCACGCGTCGCACAGCGACGGGGTGGCGAGTTGCTCGGGCGTGAGGGTCTCGATCAGTGCGGCGAGTTCGAGTCGTTGCTCGTCGATGCGCTGCCAGATGAGGTCGGTGTCCATCGGTCGCTCCCGCCACACGGATAGTCAGGTTTCCTGACTGATATTAGTCAGGTTTTCGTACTAAAGTCAACGACGTGTCCGACCCGCAGATCGCCGTCCTGATGTTCATCGCCCACCGCGCGACCGAGCGCCGGGTGTTGGCACGGATCGCCGAGGAAGGGGCCGACGACATCACTCCGGCGCAGTCCCGGGTGCTACAGCGGCTGGCACCCGAACCCATGCGGCTGACCGATCTCGCCGAGCAGGCGGGTGTCACCAAGCAGACCGCGGGCGGCATCGTCGACCAACTCGAGGCGGCGGGCTACCTGACCCGGGTGCCGGACCCGTCCGACCGTCGCGCCCGGCTGGTGACGCTGAGTGAGCGGGGCGTTCACCTGTGCGAGGTCGCCGCGCGAGAGGTCGAGGCGCAGCAGCAGGAGTGGCGCGAGCATCTCGGCGACGCCCAGTTCGCCGCCCTGGAAAAGGCATTGCGGTCGTTACGCGACGTCACCGATCCATATCGATGATCTCGGCGTCCTCGTCGGTGCCGATGTCGTCGCGGTCGGCCCAGTCGATGAGGGTGTCGAGTCGGTGCGCGACGTCGTCGATCTCCGCGTGCAGGTCTCCGAGTTCGGCGAACCGGGCCGGCACGGTGGCGATGGTGAAATCGTCGGGTTCGATGTCGTCGATCTCGGCCCAGGTGATCGGCGTCGACACGGTGGCCCGCTCGTTGCCGCGCACGGAGTAGGCCGACGCCATGGTGTGGTCGCGGGTGTTCTGGTTGTAGTCGACGAAGACCGCCGCCGGGTCGCGGTCCTTGCGCCACCAGGTCGTCGTCACGTCGTCGGGCGCCCGACGTTCGACCTCCCGAGCGAACGCGAGAGCCGCACGCCGGACCTGTGGGAAGCCCCACTCCGGCGCGATGCGGACGTAGATGTGCAGCCCGCGACCGCCCGAGGTCTTGGGGAACCCGCGCATACCCAGTTCGTCGAGAACCTCTTCGACGACGTGCGCCACCCGCCGGATCCGGGGGAACGTGCAGTCGGGCATCGGGTCGAGGTCGATACGCCACTCGTCGGGCGACTCGGGGTCGTCGCGCCGTGAGTTCCAGGGGTGGAACTCGACGGTCGACATCTGCACCGCCCAGATCACCGATGCCAGTTCGGTGACACACAGTTCGTCGGCGGTGCGGCCGTACCGCGGGAAGTAGATCTCGGTGGTCTCCAGCCAGTCCGGCGCGCCGGCGGGGACGCGCTTCTGGTGGACCTTGTTGCCGCTGACGCCCTTGGGGAACCGGTGCAGCATGCACGGACGGTCGCGCAGCGCACGGACGATCCCGTCGCCGACGGACAGGTAGTACTCGGCGAGATGGAGCTTGGTCTCACCGCGCTCGGGAAAGTAGACGCGGTCGGGACTCGACAGCCGGACGGTGCGGTCGCCGACCTCGAGTTCGATGGGATCACCTGCGGAACCCGACGTTTTCGCCATGACCGCCACTGTATGGCTCCGATGCCGGCGAGCGGCGGACTCCGGGCCGCGTCGTGCGTGCCGGGTCGTCGGCCTGGGTCGCCGGGCTGGGGCACCGACCGGACTTACCTACCGGTAGCCTTCGACCATGCCTGAGTTCGTGACCCTCGAGTGCTCCGACGCTCATCCGGGGGTCGGCACCATCCTGCTGCACCGGCCTCCGATGAACGCGTTGAGCCGGCAGGTGCAGGCCGAACTGGCCGCCGCGGCCGAGGAGGCCACGGTGCGCGCCGACATCAAGGCCGTCGTCGTCTACGGCGGCCCGAAGATCCTGGCGGCCGGCGCGGACGTCAAGGAGATGCGGGACGTCGGCTACGCCGAGATGAGCCGGGTGGCGGGTCGCCTGCAGAGCGATCTCGGCGCGATCGCCGCCATCCCGAAGCCGACCGTCGCGGCCATCACCGGGTACGCGCTCGGCGGTGGCCTCGAAGTCGCGTTGGGTGCCGACCGACGGATCGCGGGCGACAACGCGAAGCTCGGGCTGCCCGAGGTCCTGCTCGGTCTCATCCCCGGCGGCGGCGGCACGCAGCGGCTGGCACGCCTCATCGGGCCGTCGAAGGCCAAGGACCTGATGTTCACCGGCCGCTTCGTCGACGCCGCGGAGGCGCTGGCGATCGGACTCGTCGACGAGGTCGTCGCGCCGGACGAGGTCTACAACGCCGCGCTCGCCTGGGCCGGACAGTTCGACGGCGCCGCCTCGGTGGCGCTCGCCGCGATCAAGAAGGCCGTCGACCAGGGCCTCGGCGTCGACCTCGACACCGGGCTCAAGATCGAGGAGCAGCTGTTCGCCCCGCTGTTCGCGACCGAGGACCGCGCCATCGGTCTGACTTCGTTCCTCGAGAACGGCCCCGGGAAGGCGGAATTCGTCGGCCGCTGAGCCGTCGTCGCCGCGTACCCCTCGACCACAGCACCCCATCACCACGCACACAGGAAGCGATCATGACCACCGACGCCACACCGGGCACCGATCCCGCTCCCAATCCGCACGCCACCGAGGAACAGGTCAAGGCTGCCCTCATTGACACCAAACTCGCCCAGGTGCTCTACCACGACTGGGAGGCCGAGACCTACGACGAGAAGTGGTCGATCAGCTTCGACGAACGCTGCATCGACTACGCGCGTGGCCGTTTCGACGCCGCGGCCACCGAGGAGCCCCTGCCGTACGGCCGCGCGATGGAACTCGGTTGTGGCACCGGGTTCTTCCTGCTGAACCTGATGCAGTCGGGTGTTGCGTCGAAGGGGTCGGTCACCGACCTCTCGCCGGGCATGGTCAAGGTCGCCCTGCGCAACGCGGAGAACCTCGGTCTCGATGTCGACGGCCGGGTCGCCGACGCGGAGAAGATCCCGTACGACGACGACACCTTCGACCTCGTCGTCGGACATGCTGTGCTGCACCACATTCCCGATGTCGAGCAGGCGCTGCGCGAGGTGCTGCGGGTACTCAAGCCGGGCGGACGCTTCATCTTCGCGGGTGAGCCGTCGACGATCGGTGACTTCTACGCGCGCTGGATGAGTCGGGCGACGTGGTTCGCCACGACCAATGTCACGAAGCTCGGTCCGCTGCAGGGATGGCGGCGCCCGCAGGAGGAACTCGACGAGTCCTCGCGTGCGGCCGCGCTCGAGGCCGTCGTCGACATCCACACGTTCGATCCCGACGAGCTCGCCGGGATCGCCCGCGCTGCCGGCGCGCAGAAGGTGTCCACCGCCACCGAGGAACTGGCCGCCGCGATGCTCGGCTGGCCGGTCCGCACCTTCGAGGCCGCGGTCCCGCCGGAGAAGCTGGGGTGGGGCTGGGCCCGCTTTGCCTTCGGCGGATGGAAGCGCCTCACCTGGCTCGACGAGAACGTGCTGCGGAAGGTCGTGCCGCCGAAGTTCTTCTACAACGTCGTGGTGACGGGGACGAAGCCGCAGTAGGCGGTTCCGCCGTCAGGCCATGGGCTACTCCTTCGATCTCGACGACGTCGCGTTCCTGCGGTCGCGGCACGGCGAGAAGGCGCTCGACACGGTGTCCCGCCTCGAGTTCACCCCGTCGACGATGCTGGCCGACATCACCGAGGTACGCAGCCGATACGCGCCCCACGACGCCGCGCTGATCGAGACGGTGCAGTGTCGTAGGCGCGCCCGCCCGAAGCTGCGCGATGCCGAGGCGCTCCTGCTCACCGACGACGCCCTGCAGCAGGCGACCGCGTCGGTGGTCGCCGCGCACCGTGCGGCCGAAATCGCGGCGCGGTTTCCGGAATCGGTGGTGCACGACCTGACCTGTTCGATCGGGGCGGAGCTACGGGAGCTGGTGCGCGCCAACGGTATCTCGGGTGTCATCGGCAGCGACATCGACCGGGTCCGGCTCGCGATGGCGCGTTCCAACGTGCCGGAGGCGACGCTGCTGGTCGCGGACGCGCTCACCCCGACCTCGACCGCAGACGTGCTCCTCGCCGATCCCGCGCGGCGATCGGATGCGGGCCGCATCTTCCGGCTCGATCAGCTGACCCCACCGCTCTTCGAGCTGCTGACGACCTATCCCGGTCGCACGCTCATCGTGAAATGCGCTCCCGGACTGGACCATCAGATGCTGCGAAACCGCTATGGCTTCGACGGCGAGGTTCAGGTCACCTCACTCGACGGCGGCGTGCGCGAGGCGTGCCTGTGGACGGGCCCAGGTGTGGAGCCCGGCCGGCGGGCCACCGTGCTCCGCACCCGCGCCGACGGAACCATCGCCGAGGTCGAGGTCACCGACCGCGAAGACGACGACGTGCCGGCCGGTGAGGCGGGGGAGTGGATCGTCGACCCGGACGGGGCGATCGTGCGCGCCGCGCTGGTCAAGCACTACGCCCACCGGTCCGGGCTCTGGCAACTCGATCCGCAGATCGCCTATCTCACGGGTGATTCCGTCCCCGACGGCGCCCGCGGATTCCGGGTGATCGAGCGGACGGGGGTGACCGAGAAGGCGCTCCGGAAGGCGCTCTCGGCGCTCGACTGCGGCCCCCTCGAGATCCTCGTCCGCGGACTCGACGTCGACCCCGACCGGCTGCGGAAGAAGCTCAAGCTCAAGGGCTCCCGGCCGTTGTCGGTGGTGCTGACCCGGATCGGGCGCAAGGGTGTCGCGTTCATCTGTGAGCCGGGTGTCCGGTTCTGAAACGAACCCGACCACGCAGAGTGCGGGATCTGTATCGGTTTCCAGTACGAATCCCGCACTCTCCGAACACCTACTCGAGATCGGCCTTGCTGTCGAAGAAGTACACCTCGCCGAGATTGGTCGCGGTCGCGATCTGTCCGGCGTAGGACACCGAGACGCCGGTCGCGAAACCGCGCGAATTCGGCAGCGGCAGAGTCCGTTTCGTCGCGCCGTCGGTCGTGGACACCTCGACCAGGGACAGGGAGTCCTTGCCGGGATCGCGGGCGACCGTCCACGCGGTCTGCTGCTGGGTCAGCGTGGACAGGCTCACCGTCGCCAGATCGGTGCGCTGCCAGACCTGTTCGGCGCGATCGCCCCGATCACGCAGCAGGGTCAGCGGGGCGCCGAGCGAACCGGTCGGGATGATCAGACCGTCCGGGGAGACGGTCATCGTCGCGAATCCGTGGCCGCCGATGTCGTAGGTCCACCGCGTCGATCCGTCCTCGGCGTTCAGGGCGACGATCTTGCCGTCGCGCGAGAACGCATAGACGGTCGCGCCGTCGGCCGAGAGCGTCGGGGTCCCGATGACGCCGCTGGGGACGTCGGCCTGCCACGCGGTCCGGACTTCGCGGTTCCCGGCAACGGCGCCGTACTTCATCGCGCGGATCTGCGACGTCGCTGCGCCCTGGGGAAAGAAGTTGAGGAAGAAGCGTTCTCGTTCGGTGTCGACGGCAGCGGGGGCGGGGATCGCGCACTGCGGCCCGTTGCTCACGCAGTCGCCGAAGCCGCGGAGCGGTTGCGCGGGGTCGGCGTCGTCGCGCAGTCTCACCTCAGGCGCGAGGAGTTCGTTGCGCTGGGTGTCGATCAGCAGGATCTGACCCTGTGTGGTGGCGACCAGCACCTCGTTCGGGGCCGCGAACTTCGCCGACAGCGGTACCCCGATCACGCCGGCCCGCCAGCGGATGGCGCCGCCGGCATTGAAGGCGAGGAAGGTCGTCTCCTCGCCGAGATAGGGCTGGTCGTACTGATCGACGAGCATCGCGTTGATCTCGACACCGGCCCGCATGTCCTTGCAGAAGTTCTTGCGTCCGGAGCGGCTGTCGAGCACGAGCACGTTGCATCCCTGCGCCGCATTCGACGTCACGCCCACGTTCCCCTTGCCGGAGATCGTCACCGGCGCGGTGACCGGGCCGCCGGTCGGCCGTGTCCAGCTCAGCGTGAGGTCCTCCGGCACATCGGCATACGCGAAGTTGGCGTTGCCCGGGACACCCCCGTAGCTGGGCCATCCGACGCTCGGTACGGAGCGGACGTCGATGTGACCGTCCGAGCAGGCGGCGAGCGCCATCGAGCACACGGCCGTCAGCGCGACGAGCAGGCGGGTCAGCGCGGATCGGCGGCGTCGAGACACCTGCGGTCGTGCCAAAGCCATCCTGCTCCTCGTCGTCGTGCCCTGTTCTGCGTCGTGTGCAGGCGCCGGGCATGCCATCGAACGGCACCCTCCGCGCCAGCAGTGAGCCTATCGTGCGCGAAAATCGCGTCGATTAGGGTTTCTGGTCATGACCACCATGTGGAATGCGTCGTACCGGTCCCGCCGGCGCGCGGGCCGACGCCGCGACCCCGACCAGGCGCGTTTTCTCACGCTGGACTCGCTGCGATGGATCAGACGCAACCGGGCGTACACACCGTGGTACCTCGTGCGCTACTACCGCCTGGCGCGGTTCCGCCTGGCCAATCCGCACATCGTGCTGCGGGGCATGGTGTTCCTCGGGCGCAACGTCGAGATCCACGCGACGCCGGAACTCGCGCGCATGGAGATCGGTCGCTGGGTCCACATCGGCGACGGCAACTCCATCCGCTGCCACGAGGGCAGCCTCCGCATCGGCGACAAGACCGTCTTCGGCTGCAACAACGTGGTGAACTCCTACCTCGACCTCGAGATCGGCGGTTCCACCCTCATCGCCGACTGGTGCTACATCTGCGACTTCGACCACAAGATGGACGACATCACGCTGCCGATCAAAGACCAGGGCATCGTGAAGGGCCCGGTGCGCATCGGGCCGGACACGTGGGTCGCGGCCAAGGTGTCGGTGCTGCGCAACACCATCGTCGGGCGAGGATGCGTGCTGGGCTCGCACGCGGTGGTCAAGGGCGTCATCCCCGACTACGCCATCGCGGTCGGCGCCCCCGCCCGGGTGGTCAAGAACCGGATGGACGACTGGGCCTCGAACGCCGCCGAACGCGCCGAACTCGAACGCGCCCTCGCCGACATCGAACGGAAGAAGGCCGCGGCCGAGCGGGAGTGACCCTTCGTGACGCCCTCCGCAGGCTCCGGGCTCCTCAGGGAGCAGGGGTGGAGGCGTTCCGAAGGCTCCGGGCTCCTCAGGGAGCAGGAGGTGGAGGCGTTCCGCAGGCTCCGGGCTCCTCAGAGAGCAGGGGGTGGAGGCGTTCCGCAGGCTCCGGGCTCCTCAGGGAGCAGGGGCTATGCCTGCCCCGGGTCCCGTTCGGGCAGCGGGCGTTCCGGGATGTCGGGCCGTCCGATCGCGTGCCGGACTCGACGCTTCGCGGCGAGGTGCACGCTCGCGGTGCGCTCGGCGACCTCGGCCCAGGAGAACTCCGCGGTGAGCCGCGCCCGGGCCCGCAGTGCTCGCTGCGCGGCCGCGCCCGGATCGGACAGCGTGGCCCGGACCGCCGCGGCCAGTCCGGCGACATCCGCGGGCTCGAACGTCAGCCCGGTGCCCGGCTCGCGAACCGCCTCACCCAGACCCCCGGCCGTGGACACGATCAAGGGCACGCCGGTCGCCGCCGCCTCCAGCGCCACGATCCCGAACGGCTCGTATCGACTCGGTAGCACGATGGCGTCGCAGCGGTGCATCAGCGTCACCAGCTCGGTGTGGTCGACCGGGCCGACGAACCGCACCGCCTTGCCGACCCGATGCTTGCGCGCCTGCTCCATCAGCCAGTCCCGCTGGGTGCCGTCACCGGCGATCGTCAGCGTCGTACCCGGATGGCTGCGGCGGATCCGGGGGAGCGCCGCGAGCAGATCCTGCACGCCCTTCTCGTATTCGAGCCGACCGGCGAACAGCAGCTCGGCCGGACCGCTCGTCCGAGCGCGTTCGGCGAACGGCCACGTACGGATGTCGATGCCGTTGTGGATCACCGTGATGTCGGTGGCGTCGTAGCCGAACAGTCGGTTCACCTCGTCGCGCATCGACGCCGAACACGTGATGAGAGCGTCGGATTCGGACACCAGCCACCACTCGACCGAATGCACCTGCCGGTTCGTCCGACCGCTCACCCAGCCGCTGTGCCGCCCGGCCTCCGTCGCGTGGATCGTGGAAACCAGTGGCACATCGAAGAATTCGGCCAGCGCGATGGCCGGGTGGGCGACCAGCCAATCATGCGCGTGCACGACCTCCGGCACCCATCGCGACCCGCTCGTTCCGCTCCCGGCGCCGCCGTGCAGAATCCGAAGTCCCGCCCGCACGAACGCATGCCCCATGGCCAGCGTCCAGGCCATCATGTCCTGCCCGAACTCGAACTCCGGCGGGTCCTCGGCGACGGCCAGAACCCGGACACCTTCGACGACGGTGTCCGTCGTCGGATGAGTCACCGCATCGGTCCCCGACGGACGCCGGGTCAGCACCACCACGTCGTGTCCGGCGGCGGCCATCTCGGTGGCGAGGTGATGGACATGCCGGCCGAGTCCGCCCACCACCACCGGCGGGTACTCCCACGACACGAACAACACCTTCATCGGATTCCCCCCTCGACGCCGACCCGGTCGGCGGTCAGAGCCGTGTGCAGCCGGCGCGCATCGAGTGCGGGAAAGAGATTGTCGGCACGCGCCCAGGCGGCGGCGAGCGTCTCGGCTGCGTCGTCGCGGCCCCGCATCGCCGCGTCGCTGATCTCGCGGGTGGCATGCGCATGCGTGTGAGCTCGCGACACAGCGTACTGCGCCGCGGTGTCCTTCGACACCATGAACGGCCAGTCCGAGGACACGGTCAGCAGCGCCTCGCGCACGATCTGATCGGCGACCCGGCTGCGTGCACTCCCGTGTTGCCGCAGCTTGGCGACCGCGTCGAGCGCCGTCTCGGTGACCTCGGCGTTCAGGTCGACCAGGTGCTGCACGGCCGGGCCGTTCCACACCCGCCAGTCCTTACCCGACCCCCACGACGACCTGGGGAGGTCGATGGGAGCGCCGACGAGCCCGGCCTGCGTTGCGCCCGCGAGTGTCCCGACGGTGACCCCGACCTCGGGCAGACGTCGCAGCACCCGTTCCAGCCAGACCGGGCCCTCATGCCACCAGTGCCCGAACAATTCGGTGTCGAACGCGGCGACCACCAGCGCAGGCCGGCCGATCCGCGCGGACTCGTCGACCAGACGCTGCCGCACATGCGCGACGAAGTCCTCGACGTGCCGGTCGACAACCGCGTCGACGCGAGCCGGGTCGTAGGGCTTCTTGTCCTGCCCGGACACGGTCCGGCCGGTGACCCGGAATCGCTTGAGCCCGGTCTCGTGGTCGTAGGTGTGGAAATCCCGATAGGCGCCATGACCCGGATAGCCCGACTTCGGCGACCAGACGCGATAGCTCACCGTCAGGTCACGTCCGTAGGCGACGACGGCGCTGTCGCCGACGGGGCGTCCCAGCGCGGTGTCGCCGTGCAAGGCGGGCCCGTCGACCATGAAGTGGCGCACGCCCGCGCGGTCGTACTCCGTTTCCATCCCCGGCGCGAAGGCGCACTCGGGTGCCCAGATCCCGGTCGGGTCGACACCCCACCGGGCATGGGCGTCCGCGAGCCCCTCGGTCAGCGAGAACCGGCGCAGTCGCGGGTCGAGCAGCGGTGCGAACGGGTGGGCCAGGGGGCCGCCCAGGATCTCGACGACACCGCTCGAGGCCAGTCCGCGGATCAGTGGCGACGCGCCGTGACGCCATCGGGAGGCAAAGGTGTCCAGCGCGCGCTGGGCGTCGAGGTACTCACGGCGGCCCGCCGCGGCTCGGTCGGCGTCGCGGGACATCGCCGCTTGCGTGGCCCGGAGCTGCCAGTCGGCGAGCCACTCGTACATCGACGACGTACAGTGCGGATCGTCGAGCTGCGCGGCCAGCACCGGCGTGATCCCGAGGGAGAGCTGGTCGGTGAAACCGTCGGCGGCCAGCCGCTCGAGCATGTCGAACAGCGGCAGGTACGACGCGGCCCACGACTGATACAGCCATTCCTCGCCGACCGGCCAACGTCCGTGATTGGCCAGCCACGGCAGATGCGAGTGCAGGACCAGCGTGAACTGGCCCGCGACGGGTTCGGTGCGGGTGGTCACCCTCAGCCCCGCAACGCGACGGCGAACAGGTCGAGCGAGGCATCGATGTCGTACACGCCGGAATCGACGACGTCGAAATCTGCGGCGACCACGCCGGCGACATCCGCGGCCAGCTCGTCCGGCCAGGGCACGCCGGCGAGCGCACGCTCGATCTGGGCGTCGATGAGCGAACCGCCCCATCTGGTGTCCAGGGCGCGAAGTCGCGGTCCGTGCACGACTCCCCACATCGCGTCGATCACGAAGCCGCCGTCGAGAAGCAGTTCGGTGAGTTCGGCCGCGTCGAGCTCACGGGTGTGGAACGGGTTGAGCGGTGTGTCGCGACCGGGGGAGAAGGTGATGCGGTTGGGCGTCGACATGACCAGGACCCCGCCCGGACGCAGCACGCGGTGGCATTCGGCGACGAATCGCGGCTGATCCCAGAGGTGTTCGATGACCTGGAAGTTGACCACGATGTCGACCGAGGCGTCGGCGAGGGGGAGGTCGACGAGGTTGCCCTGGTGGACGACGAGCTGGGGATAGCGGCGTCGGGTGTGTTCGACCGCGGCGGCGTCGTAGTCGACGCAGACCACCGACGACGCCCCGGCGTCGGCGATCATCGCGGCGCCGTACCCCTCACCGGAGCCGGCTTCGAGGACGTCGTGGCCCGCGCACCGGTCGGCGATGTGGCGGTAGGCGATCTCGTGGCGCCGGAACCAGTAGTTCTCGGCGGGAATCCCCGGGACCGTCCGCTCGCCGGTCAGCGCCAATTGCTGGTCGGTGTCGAGCGCCTCGAGACCAGTGGTTGCCGTCCCGCGCGACGATCCGAGGTCTGCGTCAGTCATCTGACAGAGAGTAGGGCATGCCCCGGGGACCGCCGGGGCCGTCGTACCGAGCGAGCGAACGGTAGCGTGCATTGTGTGAGGTAGTCGATGTTTAGTGGAAACATAGGAGACGCTAAAGTGGTGGGGACCCATGGCCTTACCCGCCGGTAAGTTGCCGAACCCGATGCAGGAGGTCGACGTAGACCCATGACAAACATTGTCGTACTGATCAAGCAGGTTCCCGACACATGGTCCGAGCGCAAGTTGTCCGACGACGACTACACCCTGGACCGTGAGGCCGCCGACGCCGTCCTGGACGAGATCAACGAGCGCGCCGTCGAGGAAGCGCTGAAGATCAAGGAGGCCGACGGCGGTGAGGTCACCATCCTGACGGCGGGTCCCGAGCGCGCCACCGACGCCATCCGCAAGGCCCTGTCCATGGGCGCCGACAAGGCGATCCACATCAAGGACGACCTCATGCACGGCTCAGACGCGGTCCAGACCGCCTACGTGCTGGCCCGGGCGCTCGGCACGGTCGAGGGTGTCGAGCTGGTCATCGCCGGCAACGAGGCCACCGACGGTCGCGTCGGCGCCATCCCGGCCATGATCGCCGAGTACCTCGAGCTCCCGCACCTGACCCACCTGCGCAAGCTGACCCTGGAGGGCGAGACCCTCAAGGGCGAGCGGGAGACCGACGACGGCATCTTCCACGTCGAGGCCAGCCTGCCGGCCATCGTCAGCGTGAACGAGAAGATCAACGAACCGCGCTTCCCCTCCTTCAAGGGCATCATGGCCGCCAAGAAGAAGGAGGTCACCGTCCTGACCCTCGCCGAGATCGACGTCGAGGCAAGCGATGTGGGCCTGGAGAACGCCGGCTCGGTCGTGACGGCGAACACCCCGAAGCCGCCGAAGACCGCGGGCGAGCGCGTCACCGACGAAGGCGACGGCGGCACCAAGGTCGCCGAGTACCTGGTCGGCCAGAAGATCATCTGACCTTCTCCACGCAGACCACCGGCGAACCCCCAGACATTCAGGAGAAAACCACCATGGCAGAAGTACTCGTTCTCGTGGAACAGGACGCCGAAGGCGCCCTGAAGAAGGTCACCAGCGAGCTCATCACCGCCGCCCGCGCACTCGGCACCCCGTCGGCGGTCGTCGTCGGCAAGCCCGGCTCGGCCGACGGCATCCTCGACGGACTCAAGGAGGCCGGCGCGGAGAAGATCTACGTCGCCGAGTCCGACGATGCGGGTAGCTACCTCATCACCCCGCAGGTCGACGTGCTGGCCTCGATCGCCGAGACCGCCTCGCCGGCCGGCATCCTCGTCGCGGCCACCGCCGACGGCAAGGAGATCGCCGGCCGCTTGGCCGTGCGCCTCGGCTCGGGCGTCCTCGCCGACATCGTCGACGTCAAGGAAGGCGGCGTGGGCATCCACTCCATCTTCGGTGGCGCCTACACCGTCGACGCCCAGGCCAAGGGTGAGGTCCCGGTCTTCTCGATCCGCCCCGGTGGCGTCGAGGCCGCTCCGCAGGCCGGCGCCGGCGAGCGTGTCGACGTCGAGGTCCCGGCTCAGGACGAGGGCGCGGTCAAGATCACCAAGGTCGAGCCGAACGTCGGCGGCGATCGTCCCGAACTGACCGAGGCGTCGATCGTCGTCTCGGGTGGTCGCGGTGTCGGCAGCGCCGAGAAGTTCTCCGTCGTCGAAGAACTCGCCGACGTGCTCGGTGCCGCCGTGGGCGCTTCGCGCGCGGCCGTCGACTCCGGTTACTACCCCGGTCAGTTCCAGGTCGGTCAGACCGGTAAGACCGTGTCGCCGCAGCTGTACGTCGCACTGGGCATCTCGGGCGCCATCCAGCACCGCGCCGGCATGCAGACCTCGAAGACGATCGTGGCCGTCAACAAGGACGAAGAGGCCCCGATCTTCGAGATCGCCGACTACGGCGTCGTCGGCGATCTGTTCAACGTCGCGCCGCAGCTGACCGAAGAGGTCAAGAAGCGCAAGTGATCATGAGCTGATCAACTGCAGAACCCGGTGACCCCCGACTCCCCGTCGGGGGTCACCGTGCGTTCGGGGGTCGTTCACCCGCAGGTGGCCGTGGCGAGGCCTGTTCATCCGGTGGCGGCCCGAGTTCATCGAACCCGCACCGACACGACACGCTGCGGTGGTCCTGCCGATGCCCGGTCTCGTTTCCATTCGAGTCATGAACGCCATGCAGTCGCCAGTCCGCACCAGCCATGTCGCGCGCGCTCGGTTCTCGCGGGCCGTGCCGACGACCCTGCTCACCGCGGGGCCCATCCGGGTCCTCGTGTCCGACGATCCCGCCGACATCGTCGCCGCCCAGGAACTGCGGTATCGCGTCTTCGCCGACGAACCCGGCTTCTCCAACCGCATCGGTGACGCGGTCACCGGACGGGATGCCGACCGGTTCGACGCCTTCTGCGAGCACCTCATCGTCCGCCACGCCGACGACGGGGTCGTCGGGTGTGCGCGCCTGCTCTCCCCGGCGCGGGCGATCGCCGCCGGCGGCTGGTACTCGGCCACCGAGTTCGACCTCCGCGAGATGAACGACATCGTCTCCGCCACCGTCGAATTGGGTCGAGCGTGTGTCCACTCCGAGTACCGCGACGGGTCGGTGACCGCGCTGATGTGGGCGGCGCTGCTGCAGTACATGGACGACGCCGACCTGCGATACCTGATGGGTTGTGTGTCGGTGCCCCTGCACACGCCGGGTGAATGGCTGCCGGGTTCGTCGCTGCGCGCCCTGCGCGATCGTCTGCGCGACGACCACCAGGACCCCGAGCGCCGCGCCCACCCGCTGGCGCCGGCCCGCATCGGCGGACGCCTGCTCGACGACATCGTGCCGTCCGACACGGTCGCGATGCCGGCACTGATGCGTGGATACCTCCGCCTCGGCGCCCGCATCTGTGGCGAGCCGGCGGTCGACGACGTCTTCGACGTCGCGGACTTCCTGACCCTGCTCGACCGCGAAGGTGCCAACAAGCGATACCTCGACCGGCTGCGATCGAGTGCCCGACGGCTGGGTTCGGCCCGCACGGATGCCACGCCGGAGCCCGGGGGCGCGGCACGATGACCGCCCTGCTGGTCGGTCCGGTCGGACCTCGCTCCGAGCGTTTCCGACGCGAACACGCCGCCTGTCCGCCTGCCCGCCCGGCCGGCGCGCTCGCGCACCCGTGGTTCCCGATCAGCACCTGTGGTGACGGTTGCATCGGTGCACCGCGGGCCGGGCGGTTCGACGCGGTCACCGGCGCGACGATCGTCGCGTGGCGTCTGTGCCGACTCGTGGTGGTCGTGGTGTGGATCTTCTGGGCGGCGCTGACCACCGGGGCGGTGGCGCGGCTGCGTCGTCGTCCGCCGCGTCCCCTGCGTCGATCCGCGTCGGGTGCACTGCTGGCGGCCCTGGGTATCGCCGTCCGCGTCGAGGACCGGCGCTGTGGCCCGACCCGCGCCGGACTCGTGGTCGCCAATCACATCTCGTTCCTCGACGTCTTGGCGCTCGCGCTGATCAGCCCTGCTGACGTGGTGGCCAAATCCGATGTCGTCGGGATGCCGGTGGTGTCGTCCCTCGCGCGCCGGTTCGGCGTCATCGCCGTCGACCGCGGCACACTCCGCGGTCTGCCGGGGACGGTCGGCGACGTGGCCGGGCGGCTGCACTGCGACTCGTCGGTGATCGTGTTCCCCGAGGGCACCACGTACTGCGGCCGCTCGGCCGGTGCATTCCGACCTGCGTTCTTCCAGGCCGCGATCGATGCGGACGTGCCGGTCGTGCCGGTGAGGTTGCGTTTCGTCGGCAGCGACGGGACCACGGCGACGGCACCGAGTTTCATCGGCGCCGACACCCCGGCCGACACGCTGCGGCGGGTCATGCGGGCGCGTGGTCTCGTCGTGACGATGGTCATCCACCCGCCCGAGGAACCCGGCGCAGATCGTCGCGAGCTGGCGCGTCGGTGTGAGCGCGTCGTGGCGGGGCGGTTCCCGGCCGCGGAAAGTGACATCAACCGTTCCCTGATATAGGTTTTTCCGGTAGCCGTCCGCAGCTCTGCGGACGATCAACCGCGTACCTCCAGGAGGCCGACGATGACGTCCACTCAGACCCGAGAAGCCGCGCGCGCCAAGTTCTTCGAACTCCGGGACGTCGACGGCCGGGTCGACGACGCCGACCTCGACACCGTGTGGGCGGGACTGTCGCCGCTGCGGCCCGAGGAGATGCTCGGCGCATGGAAGGGCGGCGAGTTCACCACCGGGCACGCCATCAACGGCGCGCTCGCCAAGGCCAACTGGTTCGGCAAGACGTTCACCTCACGCAGCGACGTCCAACCGCTGGTGTGCCGCGACGAGAACGGCAACCTCTACTCCAACACCAAGCTCGGCAAGGGCGAGGCCAGCCTGTGGGCGATCGAGTTCCGCGGCGAGATCACCGCGTCGATGGTCTACGACGGTCAGCCGGTCATCGACCACTTCAAGCGCGTCGACGACACCACGGTGATGGGGATCATGAACGGCAAAGGCGGAGTCATCGACGGCCGTCACTTGTACTTCTACCTCGAGCGGGTCTGAGGCGGGCTGTCGTTCCGCGTCCGATCGCGGAATTTGTCGGCGACCTACGCGCGTTTATCCTTGCTAGCGATGCCCGTGCCAAGCCGACCGCCCGTGAAGGCGCCTGTCTACCTCGACCACGCCGCTTCGACGCAGATGCTGCCCGAAGCCGTCGAGGCGATGACGGCCGTCTTCGCGCAGCCGGGTAACGCCTCGTCGCTGCACGGATCCGGTCGCACCGCACGTCGTCGGCTCGAGGAGGCGCGCGAGGCCATCGCCGCGGCGGTCGGCGCCCGGCCCTCCGAGGTCGTCTTCACCGGCGGCGGCACCGAGGCCGACAACCTGGCGGTCAAGGGGATCTACTGGGCACAGCAGAACGCCGACCCCCGCCGTCGCCGGATCATCACCTCGGCGATCGAACATCACGCCGTCCTCGACCCCGCGCAGTGGCTGGCCGAGCAGGCCGGCGCCGAGCTCGTCCTGCTCCCGGTCGACGCCGACGGTGTCGTCTCGCCCGCCGACCTGCGCGCGGAGCTCGAGGAGCACGCTGCCGAGACCGCTCTCATCTCGCTGATGTGGGCCAACAACGAGGTCGGCACGATCCAGCCGATCGCCGAGCTCGCCGCGGTCGGGTCCGAATTCGGCGTCCCGGTGCATTCCGACGCGATCCAGGCCGTCGGCCATCTGCCGGTCGATTTCGCCGCGAGCGGCCTCTCGGCGCTCAGCCTGACCGCCCACAAGTTCGGCGGCCCGCAGGGCGTCGGGGCCCTGCTGCTCGGTCGGGACGTCGGATGCGTGCCGCTGCTGCACGGCGGCGGCCACGAACGCGACGTGCGCTCGGGAACGCAGGACGTCGCCGGTGCGGCCGGGATGGCCGCGGCACTGTCGTGGTGCGTCGAGCACCTCGACGAGAACACCGCGCACGTCCGCGCCCTGCAGACCCGGCTGACCGACGTCCTCCTCGGCGTCGACGGAACGGTGCGCAACGGTGCCGACGGCGATCGTCGCCTCCCGGGGAACGTGCACGTGTCGTTCGCCGGTTGCGAGGGTGACTCGCTGCTCATGCTTCTCGACGCCAAGGGCGTCGAGTGTTCCACCGGATCGGCCTGCACCGCCGGGGTCGCCCAGGCCAGCCATGTCCTCCTGGCGATGGGTCTGGACATGGCCGACGCGCGGTCGTCGCTGCGGTTCTCCCTCGGCCACACCACCACCGAGGCCGACATCGACGCGGTCGCCGCGGTCATCGACGAGGTCGTCGACCGGGCGCGGGCGGCCGGCCTGGTCTCGGTCCCCGGCGGAAGGATCTCCTGATGCGCGTACTGGCAGCGATGAGCGGCGGCGTCGACTCGGCGGTCGCCGCGGCCCGGGCGGTCGAGGCCGGTCACGAGGTGGTCGGAGTTCATCTGGCATTGTCGACGGCTCCGGGTGCGCTGCGCACCGGCTCGCGTGGATGCTGCTCGCGCGAGGACGCCTCCGACGCCCGCCGGGCCGCCGATGTCCTCGGAATCCCGTTCTACGTCTGGGATTTCGCCGACCGGTTCAAGGACGATGTGATCGACGAGTTCGTCGAGGCCTACGCGGCCGGACGCACCCCGAACCCGTGCCTTACATGCAACGAGAAGATCAAGTTCGCGGCCCTCGCCGACAAGGCGATGGCGCTCGGCTTCGACGCGCTGGCCACCGGTCACTACGCGCAGCTGACCGACGGCGAGTTACGACGAGCGGTCGACGCCGACAAGGACCAGTCGTATGTGCTGGCCGTGCTGACGCGTGATCAGTTGTCGCGGGCGATGTTCCCGATCGGTGACACCCCGAAGTCCGAGATCCGGGCCGAGGCGGCCCGGCGCGGCCTGGCCGTCGCGGACAAGCCGGACTCCCACGACATCTGCTTCATCCCGAGCGGAGACACCCGCGCGTTCCTCGGAGCCCGCATCGGTGTCCGGCCGGGCGCGATCGTGGACGCGACGTCGGGCGAGCGCCTCGCCGAGCACGACGGGGTCCACGGCTTCACCATCGGGCAGCGCAAGGGCCTGGGGGTCGAGGCGCCGGCCGCCGACGGCAAGCCCCGCTATGTCACCGAGATCGACCCGGATTCGGGAACGGTGACGGTCGGGACGGCAGCCGATCTGCAGGTCTGGGGCATCACCGCGACGCGTGCGGTGTGGACCTCCGGGGTCACTCCGGACGAGCCCTTCGACGCGATGGTGCAGGTCCGAGCCCACGGCGGGCTCGCGCCGGTGCGCGCGACCGCCACCACGATCGACGGTGAACCCGGTATCGACATCGCGCTGCAGGAGCCGCTCACCGGCGTCGCCCGCGGTCAGGCCGCGGTGCTGTACCTGCCCGATGCCCGACGCGGCGACCAGGTCGTCGGGTGCGGACGCATCGCCACCACCTCGTCGCAGCCGACCGTCGTCGCGTCTCGGTGACCGGAGCGGCACTGCCCACCGGAGTGGGCACCGGCGTGGGGTCGATGCCCGGCACCGACGCACGTGCCGCCGCCGCGGTGGTGAACGGCGAACTCGATCTCGCCCACCTCGTCGAACTGCCCGCGCGAGGTATCGGTGCGGATCTGATCGGCCGGATGGCGGCGATCCTCGTCGACCTGCCGATGGACACCGCGACATGGGGTTACCGGCTGGCGCAACGCCACTCCCGTCTGGCCCGACGCGCCGCGGACCTGCTTGCCGAGGACCTCGACGTCGTCGAGGAGCTGTGGGAGACAGCGGGTTTCATCGGTACCGGCCGCGCCTTCAAGGTGCAGGTGGCCGGTCCGTTCACCACCTCGGCATCTGTCGAGCTGACGAACGGGCAACGAGTCCTGAAAGACCACGGTGCCGTCCGCGACATCGTCGAGTCGACGGCGGAGGGTGTGCGCGAGCACGTCGCCGAGGTGGAACGCCGGCTCGGTGCGCGCGTGGTGGTCCAGCTCGACGAGCCGATGGTCGGCCAGGTCATCGACGGCACGGTGAAGCCGCTGACCCGCTTCGACCCCATCCGGGCGATACCGGCGGTCGAGGTGGCTCGCGCACTCACCGAACTCGTCGACCACGTCGGCGTCCCGGTGGTCTTGCACGATTGCGGCACACCGCGGTGGGATCTCCTCGAACATCTTCCCGGGGTTGCGTATTCGATCGACATCACCACACCGTCGGCGACCGATCTCGACGGGATCGGGATGCTCGTCGACCGCGGCGGCGTCCTGCTCGCGGGTCGTGTGCCGTCGACCGCACCCGATCGTCCGCTGGCCGCCGAACACGTGGCGACCGAACTCGCCGCGTTGACCGACCGCATCGGACTGGACCGCAAAGTGTTGTCGGACAACGTGATCGTGACGCCGACCTGTGGTCTGGCCGGCGCGTCGGCGAAGTGGGCCAAGACGGCCTTGGCGATCACCGCGGAGGCCGGTCAGCTGCTCGGCAGCGATCCCTCCGCGCTCTGAAAACCCCTGCGGGTCCGACGTCGTAGACCTATTCTCGTCGGTATGCCGCACCCGATCATGTTCGACGACGCGGATCCCTATCTGGGCCGCATACGGGAGATCGCGCTCGCGCTGCCCGACGCAACCGAGGTCGTCGCGCACGGTCGCCCGACCTTTCGCTGCGGCAAGATGTTCGGCAACTACGGCGGTGGCGTCAAGGGCAGCAAGGTGCGCCATGATCAATCGATCCTGGTCCTCGCCGACGACTCCGAACGGCCCGCGCTGCTGGACGATCCGCGGTTCTTCCTGCCCGCCTACCTCGGCCCGGCCGGCTGGGTGGGGCTGATCCTCGACGACGAGACCGACTGGGACGAGGTCGCCGAACTCCTCGACACGAGTTACCGCCAGATCGCACCGAAGCGGTCGGTGGCCAAGCTCGGTCCGTTGTGATCGTCGACGCGGAAACTCCCGCGGCCCCGTCTCCGTCCCGCTGATCGGATCCGATCAGCGGGAGGGAAGCAGTACCGCGCGAACGAGGCATCGGTTGACGAGCTGGGTCTGTCCCACCACTCCGATACCCTCGGAACGTGGCAGATACAACGGAGTCGGGTCAGCCGGTCACCGAGCAGTCGGGGCCGGAGGCGGACCTGCGTGAGGAGTGGACCGCTCTCGCCGAGGAGATCCGCGAGCACCAGTTCCGCTACTACGTGAAGGACGCGCCGGTCATCACCGACGGCGAGTTCGATCTGCTCCTCCGACGCCTGCAGGCGCTCGAGGGCGCGCATCCCGAACTCGCGGCCGCCGACTCACCCACCAAGCTCGTCGGGGGCGGCTTCTCCACGGCGTTCTCCGCAGTGGACCACCTCGAGCGAATGATGTCGCTGGACAACGTCTTCGACCACGACGAGATGCGCGCCTGGGTCGACCGCGTGGTCGCCGACGCCGGCGCCCGGGCCGACTTCCTCTGCGAGCTCAAGATCGACGGCGTGGCCCTGGCGCTGGTCTACCGGAACGGGGTTCTCGAGCGAGGTGTCACCCGTGGCGACGGACGCACCGGGGAGGACGTCTCACTGAACGCGCGCACCATCGATGACATCCCGATGCGCCTGACCGAGTCCGCGGAGTACCCGATTCCCGAGGTCCTCGAGGTGCGTGGCGAGGTCTTCTTCCGGGTGGAGGACTTCGAGGCGCTCAACGCCTCGCTCGTGGCGGAGGGCAAGCCGCCGTTCGCGAATCCGCGCAACTCGGCCGCCGGCTCGCTGCGGCAGAAGAATCCGCAGGTCACGGCCCGTCGCAAGCTGCGGATGATCTGTCACGGGATCGGGCACACGGAGGGCTGGCGACCGGAGTCGTTGCACGACGCCTACCTGGCGCTCGGGGCCTGGGGTCTGCCGGTGTCGACCCACACCACCAAGGTGTCCGGCGCCGACGAGATCATCGACAAGATCGCCTACTGGGGCGAGCACCGTCACGACGTCGAGCACGAGATCGACGGCATCGTGGTCAAGGTCGACGACGTCACCGTGCAGCGCCGCCTCGGTTCCACCTCGCGGGCGCCGCGGTGGGCGATCGCCTACAAGTACCCGCCCGAGGAGGCCACCACCAAGCTCTCCGACATCCAGGTCAACGTCGGACGCACGGGCCGGGTCACACCCTTCGCAGTTCTCGAACCCGTGCTCGTCGCCGGGTCCACGGTCTCGCGTGCGACCCTGCACAACGGTTCGGAGGTCAAGCGCAAGGGTGTGCTGATCGGTGACACCGTCACGATCCGCAAGGCGGGGGACGTGATCCCCGAAGTCCTCGGGCCGGTCGTCGATCTCCGCGACGGCACCGAGGTGGAGTTCGAGATGCCCGAACTGTGCCCGGCCTGCGAGACGCCGCTGCGGCCGGAGAAGGAGAGCGACGCCGACCTCCGCTGTCCGAACCAGGAGAGTTGTCCGGCTCAGTTGCGCGAGCGGCTCTTCCACCTGGCCGGACGGGGTTCTTTCGACATCGAGGCGCTCGGCTACGAGGCCGCGTCGGCCCTGCTGTCGGCGGGGGTGCTCACCAACGAGGGTGACCTCTTCTCGCTGACGGCCGAGGACCTGGTCCGCACGGATCTGTTCACCACCAAGGCGGGGGCGCTCTCGGCCAACGGCAAGCGGTTGCTGGCGAACCTCGACAAAGCCAAGGACGTGGCGCTGTGGCGCGTGCTGGTCGGGCTGTCGATCCGCCATGTCGGGCCCACCGCCGCCCGCGCCCTCGCCACCGAATTCGGTTCCCTCGAGGCCATCGAGGCCGCCGACATCGACCAGCTCGCCGGCGTCGAGGGGTTGGGAATGACCCTCGCCCAGTCGATCCACGACTGGTTCACCGTCGACTGGCATCGAGACATCGTCGAGAAGTGGCGCGCCGCAGGCGTTTCCATGGAAGACGAGCGCGACGAGTCGATCCCGCGGACCCTCGAGGGCAAGACGATCGTCGTGACGGGTTCGCTGGTGGACTTCTCCCGTGACGGGGCCAAGGAGGCGATCCTGCAACGCGGCGGCAAGGCGTCGGGTTCGGTGTCGAAGAAGACCGACTACGTGGTGGTGGGGGATTCGCCGGGCACCAAGGCCGACAAGGCCGAACAGCTCGGCGTGCCGGTGCTCGACGAGGACGCGTTCAAGAAGTTGCTGGAGACCGGCAGCCCCGAGTGACCGTCGATCAGTCCAGAGCGGACTCGAACGCGCGGAAGGCACGCTGGTCGAAAAGGACGAAACGGACCTCCTCGATCGAGGTCTCCGGCAGCGTGGCACGCACCGTGTCGACCGCCTTGCGGGCGCCGTCGTCCATCGGCCAGCCGTAGACGCCGGTCGAGATCGCCGGGAAGGCGATGGTGGTGGCACCGAGTTCGGTTGCGACGCGCAGTGACTCGCGGTAGCAGGAGACGAGCAGGGATGAGCGGTCCTCGTCGTAGGAGTGCACCGGTCCGACCGTGTGGATGACCCAACGTGCGTCGAGGTCTCCCGCCGTGGTGGCCACGGCCTCGCCGACAGGTAGTCCACGTTCGTAGGTGCCCGCCCGCAGCTCCTTGCACTCGGCGAGGATCGCCGGGCCGCCCCGCCGGTGGATCGCGCCGTCGACACCGCCGCCGCCCAGCAGTGTGGAGTTCGCGGCATTCACGATCGCGTCGACCGACTGTGTCGTGATGTCGCCCTGTATCAACGTGATGGACGTCATCAGACCATGATGCCTCCGGATCGACCGGCTGTGGCTAACTCTCGGCGCGCAGCACGGTACTGACGATCCCGGCGAGATAACCGAGTCGGGCGACCTCCGACGGCCGGAAGTCCGGTCCGCCGATGCGTCCGAGCAGGATCGCCCTCGACTCCGATCCCAGGGGAGCCGCCGCGAGACGGGTGTCCATGTCCTGCCAGGCACCGGGCACCCAGTCGCCGTCGGCGTCCAGCTCGACGGCTCTCTCGAGCGGTAGCCAGTCCGCCCTGGTCAGCGGGGTCTCCGGGGCGCCGGACGAGCCGAAGAGCTGCAGCACGCCGCCGCTGGCCGGTGTGACCACCATCGCCCAGGAGACGCGCAGGACGCGGGGCGCGTTGTCCACCAGGATCTGCAACCGGTCACGTCCGGCAGTGGCCACCTGATCGACCAACTCGAGTTCACGATGGGTGTCCAGCACGCCCGAGTAGGGGCGGATCGAGTCGACACGGACGCCGTTGACCTTCTCGGCCGCGGTGATCAGGCTGTCGGGCAGCGCCCCGGGCGCCACCTCGACGACGAGGTCGTCCACGGCGTAACCGTTGCCGCGCTCGACGACCTCGAGGGACAGGATGTCTGCGCCGACCGAGCCGAGCTGCACGGCGAGCACGCCGAGGCTGCCCGGCCGGTCTTCGAGATAGACCCGCAACAGGTAGGACACGTGCGACATTCTCGCACCCACGCGCGGGCGGCGCGCAGTGCACGGCTGCCAACCGGTGGCTGGGGGAAGCGGTCGTCGCGGGTTCCCATAGTCTGGAGACGTCGCCCAGACGCCGACACGACATCGGTCGACGACACGGCGGGGACGACGAGACCCGAACGAACAGTGATGGAAGGAAGGACGCTGCGGTGGCTGGCGAACCGAAGTCCATATCGCGCAACGAAGTCGCGCATCTGGCGCGTCTGTCGCGCCTGGCGTTGAGCGAGGACGAACTCGATGTCTACGCCGAGCAGCTGGACTCGATCCTGACCCACGTCGCGTCGGTGTCGGAAGTGGCCGCCGACGACGTGCCCGGCACGGCCCACCCGGCCGAACTGGCGAATGTGCTGCGCCCCGATGTCGTCGTCCCGGGTCTGACGACCGAAGCCGCGCTGTCCGGTGCACCGGCCGTCGAGCAGGACCGTTTCGCGGTTCCGCAGATCCTGGGAGAAGAGCAGTGAGTCCCGATTCCAGCGCCCCCGGATCCCATGTCGCCGCGCCGCGTCCCGACGGTGATCTGACCGGATTGTCCGCCGCCGAACTCGCCACCCGGATCGGTGCCCGCGAGGTCAGCTCGGTGGAGGTCACCCAGGCCCACCTCGACCGCATCGCCGAGATCGACGACCAACTCGGCGCGTTCCTCCACGTCAGTGGCGCCGAAGCGCTGGTCGCCGCGAAGGCCGCCGACGACGCGATCGCCGCCGGGGACGCCCCGTCGGCCCTCGCGGGTGTACCGATCGCCCTCAAGGACGTCTTCACCACCACCGACGCACCCACCACGTGCGGCTCCAAGATTCTCGAGGGTTGGGTTCCGCCCTACGACGCCACGGTCACCGCACGCCTGCGCGCCGCGGGCATCCCGATCCTGGGCAAGACCAACATGGACGAGTTCGCGATGGGCAGCTCGACCGAGAACTCCGCCTACCAGCTCACCCGGAACCCGTGGGATCCCAGCAAGATCCCGGGTGGTTCGGGGGGTGGCAGCGCCGCCGCGCTGGCCTCGTACCAGGCCCCGCTGGCGATCGGTACCGACACCGGGGGCTCGATCCGGCAGCCGGCCGCGGTCACCGCGACGGTCGGCGTCAAGCCCACGTACGGCACGGTCTCGCGCTACGGGCTCGTGGCGTGCGCCTCGTCGCTCGACCAGGGCGGCCCGTGTGGC
This sequence comes from Gordonia sp. SGD-V-85, assembly GCF_001456905.1. Lineage (NCBI taxonomy): Bacteria > Bacillati > Actinomycetota > Actinomycetes > Mycobacteriales > Gordoniaceae > Gordonia > Gordonia sp. SGD-V-85. The sequence goes on along the minus strand of NZ_LNQO01000010.1, from coordinate 144,449 downwards.
CGTACCGTCCTCGACACCGCGATGCTGCACGAGATCATCGCCGGGCACGACCCGCGGGACTCGACCTCGATCGATGTGCCGGTGCCCGACGTCGTCTCGGCCGCCCGCGAAGGGGCCGAGCGGGATCTCGCCGGCGTCCGGATCGGTGTCGTCACCGAACTGCAGGGCGAGGGCTACCAGTCCGGCGTGCTCGACTCTTTCCACCAGGCCGTCAAGCTCCTCGAGGAGCGCGGCGCCGAGGTGGTCGAGGTCAGCTGTCCGCACTTCACCTACGCGCTGGGCGCCTACTACCTCATCCTCCCGTCGGAGGTGTCGTCGAACCTCGCGCGGTTCGACGCGATGCGCTACGGACTGCGGGTCGGCGACGACGGCTCGCATTCGGCCGATGAGGTCATGGCTCTGTCCCGGGAGCAGGGATTCGGTCCAGAGGTCAAGCGCCGCATCATGATCGGGACCTACGCGTTGTCCTCGGGCTACTACGACGCCTACTACGGTCAGGCGCAGAAGGTGCGCACCCTGATCGCGCGTGACTTCGCCACCGCCTTCGAGAAGGTCGACGTGCTCATCTCGCCGACCACGCCGACCACCGCGTTCCCGATCGGGGAGAAGGTCGACGACCCACTCGCGATGTACCTGTTCGACCTGTGCACGCTGCCGGTGAACCTCGCCGGCATCGGGTCGATGTCGGTGCCGTCGGGGCTGTCGGTCGACGACGGCATGCCCGTCGGGCTGCAGATCATGGCGCCCGCCCTGGCCGACGACCGGCTGTACCGCGTGGGAGCGTCGTACGAAGCGGCTCGGGGGCCGATCGTCTGACGACCGGGGCGGCGTGCCGTCCTCGGTGCACGCCGTCGCGGGGCTGTCAATTCCGCATCGGCTGCGGCGGTCCGGACTGTTCGGACCCGTACCGGTGGCCGACCCCGGCCGCACCGTCGAGTGCGCCGAGAAGGTCGATGCTTGTCTGTACGAAACTGACCACGGGTAGCCACGGCGCCGACGGGACCCGCGGACCGCGGATGTGGGTGTCCTCGGTCGCGCGGTGCGGCCTCCACAGTCCGGCGGGTGACCAGCGCACGACGGGGTCGCTGGAATTGGCGAGAACCGTTCGCGAGGTGCGGGAATCCGGGGCGACGGTGCCCGCCGGCGGCGCGACCAGCACGGTCTCGTCGAGCAGAGCGGGGCGCTCGTTCTCCAGCCATACCCGGGCGGCGTCGGCGCCCACGGCACCGAGACTCTGCCCGTAGAGGATCACCCGCGGACGTTCGCGGTCGGGAACACCGTCGAGGACGGCCGCCAGTGCTGACACCACCGCGATCGCCGAGTCCGCCGATCGGGAGCGGTCGGACACGAAGGCCTGCCACGACGGCACGTCGTCGTAGGGGAGTGCGAGAACCCGGACGTCGCCGGCGAACCGGCTCTCGAAACCGTCGACAGCTGCCGGGTCGATCCATCCCGATCCGGTCGGCACCGCGACCACGACCGCCCGTGTCGACAGTCCGCCCGAACGCGTCCACGTCCGCACGAGTTGTGCAGCGGCGCGGTCGAATCCATCGGTGTTCAGCTCCCCGCGGGCCAGGACGTCCGAATGCGTCGCCACCGTCGTCGACGACGCCGGCACCGGCTGTTCGTCGGCGCCGGCGTCGGCGGGTGCCAGCAGTCCCGCCGTGAGGGCGACTGCGCCGGCCGCGAGCAGAGCGCAGCTACGCGGGACGGCGACGATCGCCAGGACGAGGACGGCGGGCGGGATCGTGGCCGCCGCCACCCATCCGGGCCCGAGGGGTGCGACGTCGACCGCCGCACGGATGAGGTTCTGCCACCAGACCGCCACGCCGACCGCGCATCCGAGGATCACCAGGCAGGAGCCGAACACGACGCGCCGTGCCTGGTCGTCCGGCTGTCGCCGACTGCGCCGGGCGGCGATCATCCCGATGATCGCACCCAGCGCGCTCAATGCCGCGGTCACGATCGCGGTCGTCGTCGCGTCCCGGGGCAGGGTGCCCGGATAGACCGCGATGAGGTAACCGAGGGTCACCGCGACACTGATCGCGGGATGCGGCCACGATCGGAACGGGCCGTCACGCAGGCAACGGGCGTCTCGGTGCTTCGTCATCGCCGCACCTCGCGCTCGTCGGGATCGACCAGGGCACGCTCGACGGTCGTGTGGACCAAGGCCGACAACGACTCGCCCCGGGCCGGGGGGCCGCCGTACTGGCGCCACGTGTTCCACGCCAACCCGATTCGAGCGCCGTGCGTGGCAGTCGTGCAGGCAGCTGTCCGGCAGGAGGCGTACATCCGGTCGATCAGCATGCGGTCCAGCGCGATCCGGGCCCAGGCGCCGAGCGGTTTGCCGTTTCGCTGCGCCGCCCGCAACAGGTCGTAGCCGAGATCGTGGGTGCGGCACAGCGGGGTGAAGTGCGGTGGCAACGGAACCGGCGACGAGCAGTCCCCATCCGGGTCGATCGGGTATCCGTCGACGATCCGCGGGGAGTACCCCTGCGCCACGACGAAGGACCGCGGAAGGGACGCCAGTGCGGTGGCCGGGTGCGGTCCCACGAGGGCGACGACCACGGCCGCGTAGGGATTGGTCGCATCGGCCGCCGGCGCCGTCACCGCCGGGCTCGATGCTGCGAGGAGCGGGCCTGCGACGGCGTGTGCGGTCGAGATCCACTGGCCGGTGACGAGTACGGCCAGGGTGAGCATCGCCGCCCACCACCGCGACCGTCGTCGGCGAGTGGTTGCGGAGAGATCGCGGTGCTGGTGTAAGACGTTGTCCGACGGAAGCTTTCGGATGTTCTCTGATCCGGTCATGAGCATCGACGCTATGAGTCCGGATCCGGCCGGCACATCGCTCCGCGGGACCGGCCGCGGTCGTCCCCAGGCCGGTTCGTCGGCGCCGAAACGCTACGACGGTATCGGGTCGTCTCCCTCGGAAGTATGAGGTCTTCGAGCGGTCGCCGAGCCTAGGGTGAGGGCATGTTCGGATACCGCAAGAAGCTCCGCGCGGTGGGGGCGTCCTCACTCGAATGGGCCTCGACCGCCCCGGTGGCCCAGGACCCCGCGGTGCGCCACTACTTCTCGTCGCGCCTCAACTGGTTCTTCCTGTTCGTGGCGCTGGTCATGTACTCGGTTGCGTGGCCGACGCTCCCGATCACCCACTCGATGCCGGTGTTCGTGCTACCCGTGGTCGCTGCCTTCGCGGCCCTGCCGATCGCCCTCGCGTGGTCGGCCCCGTTGCTGGGGTGGGCGATCTCGGTGGTCTCCGCCCAACTCATCGGCATCGTCGTCCCGACCCGGGGCGGGTGGGAGCTGACGATCCAGGTCACCCACCTGATCGAACTGCTGGTCCTCACGTTCATGGCCTTCCTCAAGTGCCCGCTGCGATGGATTCCGGTGGTCTGGGTCTCGACGTCGATCGTCATCGCCTTCGCCGTGCAACCGACCGCGCGCGTCGGGTGGGTCTTCGGGATCTCGGTGCTCGCGGTCGTGGTCGCGTTGCTGCGCGGACTGATGGCTTCGCGCCGGCAGTTGGCGGTGCGCACCGAGCAGACCGAGGCCGCCGAAGCCGAGGCAGCCGTACTCCAGGAGCGGGCGCGAATCGCCCGGGACCTGCACGATGTGGTCGCTCACCGGATGTCGATGGTGGTGGTGATGTCACAGACCGCCAGATATCGCCTGCCGGATGTGAGCCCCTCTGCCGCAGCGGAATTCGACGCCATCGCCGAGGCGGCACGTACGTCCCTCGACGAGGTCCGACAGTTGCTCGGGGTCCTGCGCGTCGAGGGTGCGGATGCTTCGGCGGCACCCAATCCCGGCCTGGCCGAACTCGATTCGCTGGTCACCGAGACACGCCGCGCGGGTGCCGAGGTCGTGCTGAACCTGGCCATCGACGCCGACGACGTCGGTGAATCGGCCGCCCTGGTGATCTATCGGATCGTGCAGGAGTCGCTGGCCAATGCCACCCGGCATGCCCCCGGCGGGCGCGTGGACGTCGAGGTGAGGCGCGGGGACGATGATCTCGTCGACGTCGCCGTGGTCAACACGGCCGCGACCGCTGAACCATTGCAGATCGGCGGGAGCGGAGTGGGTATCCCCGGGATGATCGATCGCGCTCAGGCGGTGGGTGGTTCGCTGGTCGCCGCCCCCACATCGACCGGCGGGTTCGCGGTACGCGCTCGCATCCCGGCGACGCCGCGCCGGGACGTCGTCGTGCCCGAGCCGATCGTGACCTCCACGGGTTCCGGTGAGCCGTCGTCACGACGACGGTAGCGTGACGGCGTGCCGATCACCGTAGTCATCGCAGATGACCAGGCCATGGTGCGTCAGGGCTTTTCGGCGCTGCTCGCCGCGCAACCCGACCTCTCGGTCCTCGGCGATGCCGCCGACGGGGTCGAGGCCGTCGAGGTGTGTCGTCGGGTGCGTCCCGACGTCGTGCTGATGGATGTGCGGATGCCGCGCAAGGACGGACTGTGGGCCGCGGAGCAGATCCTCGCGTCGTCTGCCGAACCGCCCACGCGCGTGTTGATGCTGACGACCTTCGACATCGACGACTACGTGTACGAGGCGCTGCGCATAGGGGCATCGGGATTCTTGCTGAAGGATGCGCCCGCCGAAGAGCTGGTGCGAGCGGTCCGCGTCGTGGCCGCGGGTGAGGCGTTGCTGGCACCGTCGATCACACGGCGGCTGATCACCGAGGTCACCGCCAGGCGCCGGCGGCCGGCGCGGGATCAGAAGCTCGACACGCTCACCCCGCGGGAGCGCGAGGTGCTCGACCTGGTGGCCGACGGCAAGTCCAACGCGGAGATCGGCGCGGACCTGTTCGTGACCGAGCAGACGGTGAAGACCCATGTGAGCAGTCTCCTGAACAAACTCCGGCTCCGGGATCGGGCGCAGGCCGTCGTGTTCGCCTACGAGAACGGCATCAAGTGATTTCGCGACCAGCGCCGGGCTCGTCGGGGCACTAGATTGGGGTTGCTCGGGCAGGTTGACCGATGACGACAGGGAGGGTGGTCTCACCAGTGGCCAAGAGGTTCGGCATTCTGACGTCCGGGGGAGACTGCCCCGGACTGAACGCGGTCATCCGCGGCGCAGTGCTCAAGGGTGAGACCGTGTACGGCCACGAGTTCGTCGGCTTCCGGGACGGCTGGGCCGGACTGGTCTACGGCGACATCGTCGAATTGAACCGGTCGACGGTCCGCGGCCTGTCGAACCAGGGCGGCACCATTCTCGGCACGAGCCGGTTCGGTCCCTACTCCGAACCCGACGGCGGTCCCGAGAACATCAAGAAGGTGTTGAAGAACCTCGAGATCGACGGCGTGATCGCGATCGGCGGCGAGGGCACGGCGGCGGCGTCGAAGCGGCTGTTCGACGACGGCATCAACATCGTCGGGGTTCCCAAGACCATCGACAACGACATCGCCGCCACCGACTACACCTTCGGGTTCAACACCGCGGTGGAGATCGCGACCGAGGCGATCGACCGCCTCCGCACCACCGGCAACTCGCACAAACGGTGCATGGTTCTCGAGGTCATGGGTCGCCACGCGGGCTGGATCGCCCTGCACTCCGGGATCGCGGGCGGCGCCCACGTCATCCTGATCCCGGAGAACCCCGAGAGTCTCGACCAGATCTGTGCCTGGGTCACCAGCGTCAAGTCGCGCGGGCGTTCGCCGATGGTCGTCGTCGCCGAGGGGTTCAAGCTCCCGGAGATGAAGGAGGCGTACTCCACCAAAGGCCTCGACGGTTTCAACCGCCCCCGACTCGGTGGTGTGGCCGAGGTGCTCGCCCCGCTCATCGAGGAGCGGACCGGGATCGAGACCCGGGCCACCATCCTCGGCCACATCCAGCGCGGCGGCGTGCCGTCGGCCTACGACCGGGTGCTCGCGACCCGCATGGGGATGGCGACCGCCGACCTCGTCGCCGAGAAGGGCTGGGGGCAGATGGTCGCGCTTCACGGCACCGACATCGCCCGGATCACCTTCGACGAGGCACTCGGTGAACTGAAGACGGTGCCGTTGGATCAGTACAAGGAGATCCGGGTCATCTTCGGCTGAGCGACTCCGGGCCGTCAGGCCACCGGGGTGACCGTCGCGGCCGGCTCGCGCGGGATGATGATCCAGAGCGCCAGGTAGATCAGGACCTGGGGTCCGGGCAGCAGCATCGACAGGATGAACAGCACGCGGATGAGCGTCGGATCCCAGCCCCAACGTTGCGCGATACCACCGCAGACACCGCCCAGCCACGAGTTGCTGCGCGAACGCATCAGGCGGGGGCCGCTGTAGGCGGGTTGCGGGGTGGTCATCTCGTCCTCCTGTGTGGATTGTGGTCCGGCGTCGTTCGCCGGTGACATCCACGCTACGAGCGGGTCCGGCTCCCGGCATCGGTGATCACCCTGAACGTGCCCCTGGGATATCGCCGCATAAACTGGCCGCTATGACTTCCGCAGCCGTCGACCTGTTGGACTACGACGAGGTGCTTGCCGCATTCGATCCGGTGATGGGTCTCGAGGTGCACGTCGAGCTGGGCACCGCGACCAAGATGTTCTGCGGGTGCCCCACCGAGTTCGGCGCCGACCCGAACACCCAGGTGTGCCCGGTGTGTATCGGACTGCCGGGTTCGCTCCCGGTCGCCAACGCCAAGGCCATCGAGTCCGCGATCCGCATCGGCCTCGCGCTGAACTGCTCCATCCGGCCGTCGAGCGTCTTCGCGCGAAAGAACTACTTCTACCCGGATCAGCCGAAGAACTACCAGATCTCGCAGTACGACGAGCCGATCGCCTACGACGGTTTCCTCGACGTCGTGCTCGGCGACGGCACCACCTGGCGGGTCGAGATCGAGCGCGCCCACATGGAGGAGGACACCGGCAAGTCGCTGCACATCGGCGGCTCGACGGGTCGAATCCACGGCGCGAGTCATTCGCTGCTCGACTACAACCGCGCCGGTGTGCCGCTCGTCGAGATCGTGACGCGGCCCATCGAGGGCGCGGGGGAACGCGCGCCCGAGGTCGCCCGGGCCTACGTGTCGGCGCTGCGCGACCTGCTCAAGTCGCTGGACGTGTCGGACGTGCGTATGGACCAGGGGTCGATGCGCTGCGATGTGAACCTGTCGCTGAAGACGAAGGACGCCACCGAATTCGGTACGCGCACCGAGACCAAGAACGTCAACTCGCTCAAGAGCGTCGAGGTGGCGGTTCGCTACGAGATGCGCCGTCAGGCCGCCATCCTGGAGGCCGGCGGCGAGATCGTCCAGGAGACGCGGCACTTCCACGAGACCGACGGCACCACGTCGGCCGGGCGCCGCAAGGAGACCGCCGAGGACTACCGCTACTTCCCGGAGCCGGATCTGCCTCCGGTGCAGCCGGATTCGGCGTGGATCGAGGAGTTGCGGGCGGACCTGCCCGAGCTGCCGTGGCTACGTCGCGCCCGCATCCAGGAGGACTGGGGAGTCTCCGACGAGGTCATGCGTGACCTCGTAAACGTCGGCGCGGTCGATCTCATCATCGCCACCGTCGACGCCGGGGCAGCACCCGAGGCGGCCCGTGGCTGGTGGGTGTCCTTCCTTGCGCAGCAGGCCAATTCTCGCGGAGTCGAACTCGCCGACCTGTCCATCACGCCGGCGCAGGTCGCCGAGATCATCGGACTGGTCGACGAGGGCAAACTCACGACCAAGCTGGCGCAGCAGGTCGCGACCGCCGTCCTCGACGGTGAGGGTGAGCCCGCTCAGATCGTCGCCGACCGCGGCCTCGAGGTGGTTCGGGACGATTCCGCGCTCCAGAAGGCCGTCGACGACGCGCTCGCCGCCAACCCCGACATCGCCGACAAGATCCGCGGCGGGAAGGTCCAGGCCGCCGGCAAGATCGTCGGAGACGTCATGAAAGCGACTCGCGGACAAGCTGACCCGGCCCGCGTCAAGGAACTCGTCATCGCGGCCTGTTCCTGAGGGCGCAGCCCCTCTGCTCCCTGATCCGAAAGACGACATAACCATTGCTCCCTGAGGTGCGAGGAGCGCCAGCGACGAGCCACGAAGGGCCTGGTGAGACAGGTTGCGGAGCCCTTCGTGGCTCGCTTCGCTCGCACCTCAGGGAGCAGAGATGTGGACGCTCAAGAGTGTTCTTTCACGATCCACGACGGCCGCCCGGCCGCAGTTACTGAGGTGCGGGGAGCGCACGCCGCCGGGCCGAGCAAGCGACGAAGGAGCGCGTCGAGGTCGACGAGCCTTGAAGGGCGCGTCCCGGTCACGTCCGGTCGTTGCCACCGCCGGAGGGCAGGAAGCGGAACACGCGATCGTCGGTGGGCTTCGCTGAACCCACCTCCTTGTTGACGGTCGCCACCTGCAGCAGCCCGTTGGGGAGCGCGGCCATCCGGCCGAGGGCGCCGTACCGCCGGTCGAGCACGACGGCCGGGGCGGTGATCGTCGGCTCCTCGCGAGTGGGCTCGTTGATGGCCTCGATGCGTTGGGTGCGCGTCGTCGAGACGAAGATGCTGCCCCCGGCGACCCCGCAACCCGCGATCTGTGGTCGGTCCGGCCACGTCCACAGCACCTTGGGTCCGCCTTCTTCGAGCACCTGCACGCGATCCTCGGTGGCCGTCTGGTCGGCGACGTAGACCGTCCCGGTGGAAGCGTTGGGACACAACGCCACCGACGACCCGAAGCCGGATGCGAGGATCGCCGGCCGCGGGCCGTCGCCAGAGGTGAACGAGGTCACCAGCAGCACCTTGCCGGCGAGGGACGACGGATCGTCGGCGGCCGCGGGATTCCCGGCATTGCCGGTGGCGACGACGAGTTCGGTCGGGGACCGGAAGTACATCGCGCCCATGTTCCCGGTGGCGCCCTTGGGGATGCCGGTCAGGATCGGCTTGGGCACGTCTCCCGGTGCCAGGCGGACGATGCGGTTGTCCGACGGGGTCGTGATGTAGGCGTAGATCAACCGGTCCTGAGAATAGGTGGGGGAGTAGGCGAAATCGATCAGACCGCCGTCACCGGACGCATCGACCGGCGTCTCTCCCAGCGTTCGGGCAGGACCGTAGCGTTTGGTTGTGATGATCTTGCCGGTCGTGCGTTCGGCGACGACGGTGACCTCGCCCTGCTCGTCGCCGGGCATCACACCGCCGGTGGACGCGAGACACGTCGCGATCACCGCGGGGTCGGGGTCGACGCACGGGCCGGTCGGCGGCGGTTGCGTCTCGCGCGGGGTCTCCGGCGGTGGCGTCGGCTCGGGCTGGCCGCTCGGCCGGTTGTTCGGGCTGAACGCACCCGCCTCGCGTTGATTGTCCTGGGCGCTGAAGTCCGCGCAGCCGCCGACCAGCACCACGACCGCCGTCAGCACCGTCACCAGCACTCGCCACCGGGCCCACACCCGGCGGTCCGCCGTCGCGGCTGAACTCGTCCGGGCATCGTCGCGCGTGCCCGTCGGGCGCCCCTTCCACATGGCGTCCACAGTAATGGTGCTCCGGGTGACGGTGCCCCGAGCGTGGTGCCCCGACTCACCCCGTCGGGGTCCGGTGGCCGCAGTCCGCGAGCCTCTAGAGTCGGGCGTGTGAGCGAACGCGACACGTCGGGCACCAGCGAGCGCGACACACCGGCGACGAGCCCCTACGACGAACCGACCGGACAGATCCCGGTCCCGGGCGGCGCAGCCGGCGCACCCGGCGCACCCGGCACGGGACCCGGGGCGGGCAGTTCGCGTCCCGACGCCGGCCCGCCGACGCCACCCGCGGTGACCGACCGCGACGACTTCTACAACCGGCACGCCCGGCGGTCGCCGGCCCCCTACTCCCGGGTGGACGATCTCGACGACCTCGATCCCGGCGACGTCGAGACCCGTTCGGTCGCCGCTGGTCCGCCCGCGGCTCCTCGGTCCGGTCCGGCGTCGACGCGACCGGCCGCGACGACCGCGGGGCCCGGCGCCGGAACGGGTGCATCGTCCGATGACGACTTCGAGACCGTGCAGTTCGCCAAACAGCCCGGCCCCGTGCGCGTGCAGACCGCCGACGACGCGGTCACCACCCCGGAGCCCGCCCTGCCGCCGGTCGGCACCGCGCGCTATGACTTCGTCGATGACGACGACGATCTGATCTCCCGCGCCCGAGCGCACGACGCCGCGTCCGACACCGAAGTACTTGACGACGAGCCGCGCGGTCGACGTCGGTTCGGGCGGCGCCGAACCGACGACGACACCGATGATCGTCGCGGTGCCGGGGCCGACGACGACCTCGAGGACGCGCTCGCGAAATCGCGGCGCGGCACCATCGACCTGGGTTTGCTGCTGTTGCGTGTTGCACTCGGCGGCCTGGTCGGTGCGCACGGCCTGCAGAAGCTCTTCGGGTTGTGGAACGGTCCGCGGTTGAGCGGCTTCGAGTCCATGCTCGTCGACGCCGGCTTCACCGCCGACTACGCCCAGATCCTCGCCATCGTCGGTGCGCTGTCGGAGACGATCGGTGGACTGATGGTGATCCTCGGGCTGCTGACCCCGATCGGGGCGTCGGCGATCCTCGGCACCATGCTCGTCGCCGCGGCCTACAAGATGTCGATGGCCGATGGCTTCTCGTTCTTCGCCGCCGCCGGCGGGGTCGAGTTCGAGCTCTTCCTCGCGGTGGCCGCGGCGGTCGTCATCCTGACCGGCCCGGGTCTGTACTCACTCGACTATCCACGGGGTTGGGCGCGACGGCCGTTCGTCGGCTCGTTCCTCTGGCTCATCGTCGGCGTGGCGGCAGCTGTCGCCGTCTGGGTCCTGGCCAACGGGAGCAACCCGCTCATCTGAGTCGGCACCGACACAGAACGCGGGGACGTATCGGAATCCGATACGTCCCCGCACTCTGTGCTGAGTAGTCAGTCGACCTGACGCACCGCGCCGCGGTCGGCAGACGTCGCGAGCTTGGCGTACGCGCGCAGTGCGGTGGTCACCGTGCGCTGACGATCCTTCGGCTGCCATGGCCGTTCGGAGGCCTCCATCTTGGCGCGCCGCTCGGCGAGCACCTCGTCGTCGACCAGGACCTCGAGGCGGCGGGTCTTGACGTCGATGACGATCGGGTCGCCGTCCTCGACGAGTCCGATGGCACCACCCGACGCGGCTTCGGGGGACATGTGACCGACCGACAGGCCCGACGATCCGCCGGAGAACCGGCCGTCGGTGATGAGGGCGCACTTCTTGCCCATCCCGGTGCCCTTCATGAAGGCCGTCGGATGCAGCATCTCCTGCATGCCGGGGCCGCCCGCGGGACCCTCGTACCGCACGACGAGGACCTCGCCGGCCTGGATGGTCTTGGAGAGGATGACCTGGACGGCGTCTTCCTGGCTCTCGACGACACGGGCCGGACCCTCGAAGTGCCACAGGTCCTCGTCGATGCCCGCGGTCTTCAGGACAGCGCCGTCGGGGGCGAGGTTGCCGCGCAGCACGCACAGACCGCCCTCGACGGTGTAGGCGTGCTCGAGGTCGCGGATGCAACCGCCCGCGGCATCGGTGTCGAGCGAACTCCACCGGTTCGACGTCGAGAACGGAGTGGTGGTGCGGACGCCGCCCGGTGCGGCGTGGAAGAGTTCGACGGCCTCGTCGATCGCCTTGCCGCCGCGGATGTCCCAGTCGTCGAGCGCCTGGGCCATTGTCGGGGTGTGCACGGTCGACGCGGTGGCGTCGAGCAGGCCCGCGCGGCGCAGTTCCCCGAGGATCGCCGGGATTCCGCCGGCCCGGTGGACGTCCTCCATGTGGTAGTCCGAATTCGGCGAGACCTTCGACAGACACGGCACGTTGCGGCTGATCTCGTCGATGACCCCGAGGTCGAAATCGGCGACCTCTCCCTCCTGCGCGGCGGCGAGGATGTGCAGGACGGTGTTGGTCGAACCGCCCATCGCGACGTCGAGGGCCATCGCGTTGCGAAACGCGGTCGGCGTGGCGATGTTCCGCGGCAGCACCGATGCGTCGTCGTCGCGATACCAACGTGTCGCCGCATCGACGACGACCGTGCCCGCGCGCGCGAACAGGGCGCGGCGGGCCTCGTGGGTGGCCAGCGTCGAGCCGTTGCCGGGCAGCGCGAGTCCCAGCGCCTCGGTCAGACAGTTCATCGAGTTGGCCGTGAACATGCCCGAGCACGAACCGCACGTGGGGCACGCCGACCGCTCGACCTCGTCGAGTCCGGCGTCGTCGACAGCACTGTTCGCCGACGCCGAGATCGTGGTGATCAGGTCCGACGACGGATGTGCGACATCGCCGACGACGACTGCCTTGCCGGCTTCCATCGGCCCGCCGGAGACGAACACCGTCGGGATGTTCAGGCGCATCGCGGCGTTGAGCATCCCGGGAGTGATCTTGTCGCAGTTGGAGATACACACCAGCGCGTCCGCGGTGTGGGCGTTGACCATGTATTCGACCGAGTCGGCGATGATCTCGCGACTGGGCAGCGAGTAGAGCATGCCGCCGTGACCCATCGCGATGCCGTCGTCGACGGCGATGGTGTGGAACTCCCGCGGCACGCCACCGGCGGCCCGCACGGCCTCGGCCACGATGTCGCCGACGTCCTTCAGGTGCACATGCCCCGGCACGAACTGGGTGTAGGAGTTGGCGATGGCCACGATCGGCTTGCCGAAGTCGTCGTCGGTCATCCCGGTGGCGCGCCACAGGGAGCGGGCGCCGGCGGCTTCGCGGCCGACGGTGGTGGTACGTGACCTCAGAGCAGGCATGGGTTCCTCGAATCGATCGTGTGGCTCAGGCGGGCCCGGCGCGATCGGACGTGCGGTGACGGACCGGCGCCGGACTCTTCGGCTCAACACCGCGACCCCGGGTGTGTTCCCACGGGCTGTGGCCGGGGCGAACTGTGTTGACGGGCGCCGCCTCGCTGAGGGTGGGCGTGAGGGAGCACCGAGAAGCAGGCTACTCCGCTGCGACGATGGGTAACAAAACCATTCGGGCGTGCGGGCCGGGCCGCGCCGGTGCAGTCCTCGGTCGGGGTCAGATCCCCAGCACCGTCTTGGCGATCGAGAAGTAGAGGAGAAGGCCGGTGGCGTCGCAGAACGTCGAGATGAACGGCGTGGAGAACACCGCGGGGTCGACGCGGATCGACTTCGCGATCAGCGGCATCACGCCGCCCACGGTCGCGGCCAGGGTGCACACCGACAGGATCGTCAGGCCGATCACCACACCGATCTCGAGGCCGTAGACGAGTGCGGCGACGGTGAACCCGGCGAGTCCGAGTAGCGCGCCCATGGTCAGTCCGACGCGGACCTCCTTGGCGGCGACGCGGGCGACGTCGCGCGGGGCGACCTCGTCGGTGGCGAGTGCGCGGGTCACGGTCGTCGCCGCCTGCGAACCGGTGTTCCCGCCGATCCCGGTGAGCAGCGGGATGAACAGTGCCAGCGCGACCCGCTGCTCGAGGGTGCCCTCGAAGATCTCCAGCACGTTGACGGTGAGGATCGCCGACACCGCGAGCACGAACAGCCACACGATCCGGGCGCGCGTGATCGACAGGATGGACGAGAACAGGTACGGGTCGCGGAGGGGTTCACGCGCGCCCGCACGGGCCTCGTCGGTGTCCCGGGCCTGCTCGACGACGTCGACGGCATCGTCGATGGTCAGGACGCCGACCAGGCGGCTGTCGCTGTCGACGACGGGCATGGCGAGGATTCCCCGGTCCACACACCTCTGCGCGGTGGCCTCGGCGTCATCCTCGGCTTGAGCGAACATCGGCTTGTTCATCAGGTCGTGGACGGGTTGGGCCGGGTCGGCCAGGAGGAGGTCGCGCAGGCTGACCACACCGCACAGCGAGCGAGCGCCGTCGAGGACGGGCACCGTGTAGATCGTCTCCGCGGCGTGTCCGCGTTCTCGCACGCGGGCCAACGCGTCGCCGGCCGGTTCGTCCTCTCGGGCGTGGACGAACTCGGGACTCATCCGACGCCCCACCGAACCGCGCGGGTAGCCGAGAACCACCGCGGTCATGTCGCGTTCGGCCGGGGTGAGCTGCTGGATCAGCGACTTGGCGACTCCCGCGGGCAACTCGTCCAGCAACTCGGCGCGATCGTCGGGGTCGAGGTGGTCGAAGGCGGCGGCCACGTCCGCGGTGCCCAGATCGTCGATGAGGCGGCGCTGCGAGCCGGCCGACAGATCGTCGAACACCTCCACCGCGAGGTCCTTGGCCAGCAGACGGAACGCGACGCCACGGGACTTGTGGGGGAGCCGGTCGAGCAGGGCGGCGATGTCGCCCGCGGGCATCCCGGACAGCGTCGTCCCGACGTCTGCGAGGCGACCTGCCGAGATCAGTTCGTCGAGTTCACCGGCGTCGAATGTTCGGGTGTGCGCCACGGCCGCACTCTATCGCCGGGACGCGAGGCGAGGGGTCACCAGACGGGTGCCGTCCGGGCGCGACGCCTATTCGGCGGACCGGGCCGCCTCGAAGGGGTCCGGAATGCGACCACCACTGACGAGCGACAACGCGGGAAGATCACGGAAACCGATGGCGGGCAGACGAACTCGATTGCCATCTGTGAGGACCGCACGCACCGAACTCCACTTCGGGAACTGCAGTCCGGCGATGTCGGACCAGGCGATCTCGGTGGTCGAGAACATCCGCACCGAGGTGAGTCCGTTCTCGGTGACCACCGTCCGCAACCGGCGAATCCACAGCCAGACCAGGACCGGGACGATCAGGGCGAAGGCGAACCACGGGGAGGCGCCGACCAGGAGCACGACCACCAGAGCGGCCATCGGGACCGTGAAGTAGGCGGTCCGATTGATACGGAACGTCACCGGATAGTCGAATGCGACGTCATCGTCGGCAGGGGTCGCGCTGGTCTTCGGGTCTGCGGGGTCGGTGGAATCAGTCGGCACCGTTCCATTGTGCCAACCGGCCCCGAGGTCCCTCGCCGACGGGTTCGTCGCGCCGCACCGAAAATCGAGGTGCGCAGACAACCGACTCGACCAGTGCTTTCCCAGATGGTGAGACGGCGTGGTCCGGAGTTTGACTCGGAACCGAACACAGTCCTACCGTGAACGCGTGATGCAGAACGGGATCCTCGTAGTAATCGGCTGGCGCGTCTTCGCCTGACCGGTCACCTCGCAGACCCCCAACCGGCATCGACGCGCCACCCTCGAACAGCGGAAGCTGTCGGGGGTTTTTTCATGCCAGGTACTTCCATCACGGATATCGGATTCCACAACCAAGATGAGGATCGTGCAGTGAGCGCACCAACAGCACGCACCGACGCCGGCCGCAACGAGCCGACGCGCAACGCAGGACTGCGGCAGCAGTCTCCGGCGGCGGGCAACCTCCGTGCGGTAACCCAGCACACCGTTGCTCCCGAGCGTGTCAGCGGCGCCCAGTCTGTGGTTCGTTCCCTCGAGGAGCTCGGTGTCGAGGTCGTCTTCGGCATTCCGGGTGGCGCGGTCCTGCCGGTCTACGACCCGCTGCTGGACTCGCAGAAGGTCCGCCACGTCCTCGTCCGTCACGAGCAGGGCGCAGGTCACGCCGCGACCGGGTACGCCCAGGTCGCCGGACGCGCCGGCGTCATGATGGCCACCTCCGGTCCCGGTGCCACCAACCTGGTGACCCCGCTGGCCGACGCCCAGATGGACTCGGTGCCGGTCGTCGCGATCACCGGCCAGGTCGGTCGCGCGCTCATCGGCACCGATGCGTTCCAGGAAGCCGACATCTCGGGTATCACGATGCCCGTCACCAAGCACAACTTCCTGGTCAGCCGGGCGATCGACATCCCGAAGACCATCGCCGAGGCGTTCCACATCGCCGAGAGCGGTCGTCCCGGCGCGGTCCTGGTCGACATCCCCAAAGACATCTTGCAGGCGCAGACCACGTTCTCCTGGCCGCCGCAGATCGACCTCCCCGGTTACCGCCCGGTGACCAAGCCCCACGGCAAGCAGGTTCGCGAGGCGGCCCGCATGATCAACGCCGCGAAGTCGCCGGTGCTCTACGTCGGCGGCGGTGTCATCAAGGCGAACGCGTCGGCCGAGCTGCTGGAACTGGCCGAGCTGACCGGCATCCCGGTGGTCACCACGCTGATGGCACGCGGCGCGTTCCCCGACAGCCACCAGCTGCACCTGGGCATGCCCGGCATGCACGGCACGGTGGCGGCGGTCGCGGGCCTGCAGCGCAGCGATCTGCTGATCACCCTCGGAGCACGCTTCGACGACCGGGTCACCGGACAGTTGTCGTCGTTCGCGCCGAACGCCAAGGTCATCCATGCCGACATCGACCCCGCCGAGATCGGCAAGAACCGGCCCGTCGACGTGCCGATCGTCGGTGACTGCAAGGCGGTCATCGCCGAGCTCACCGAGGCGCTGCGCGAGGAGCGGGCGACCAGCGGCTCGACTCCCGACATCTCGCAGTGGTGGTCCTACCTCGACAACCTGCGTCGGACCTATCCGCTGAGCTACGACCGTCAGACCGACGGCTCGATGTCGCCGGAGTTCGTCATCCAGGCCCTCGGCAAGGCCGCCGGTCCGGACGCGGTGTACTGCGCAGGTGTCGGCCAGCACCAGATGTGGGCCGCACAGTTCATCTCCTACGAGAAGCCGCGCACCTGGCTCAACTCCGGTGGTCTGGGCACGATGGGCTACGCGGTGCCCGCCGCCATGGGCGCCAAGGCCGCCGACCCCGACGCCGAGGTCTGGGCGATCGACGGTGACGGCTGTTTCCAGATGACCAACCAGGAACTCGCCACCTGCGCGATCGAGGGCATCCCGATCAAGGTGGCTCTGATCAACAACGGCAACCTGGGCATGGTCCGTCAGTGGCAGACGCTGTTCTACGAAGAGCGTTACTCGAACACCGATCTGTCGACGCACTCGCGGATGATCCCGGACTTCGTCAAGCTCTCGGAGGCGCTGGGCTGCGTGGCTTTCCGCGTCGAGCGCGAGGAAGACGTCGACGAGGTGATCGCGAAGGCGCGGGAGATCAACGACCGCCCGGTGGTCATCGACTTCATCGTCGGCAAGGACGCCCAGGTGTGGCCGATGGTCGCCGCCGGTACCGGCAACGACGAGATCATGGCCGCCCGCGACATCCGGCCGCTGTTCGACGACGACGAGTCGGCGTCGGGTCCGGTGGAGATCCACCAGGCGATGGATGGCCATCAAACGGTCGACAACGCGCCGGCCGATCGCGCAAACCAGAAGGACGAGCAGTGAGCACCACCCATACCCTCAGTGTCCTGGTCGAAGACCGACCCGGCGTCCTCGCGCGGATCTCGGCGCTGTTCTCGCGGCGCGGATTCAACATCGAGTCACTCGCCGTGGGCCCCACCGAGCTCAAGGGCATCTCGCGGATGACCATCATGGTCTCGGTGGAGGACTTCCCCCTCGAGCAGGTCACCAAGCAGCTCAACAAGTTGATCAACGTGATCAAGATCGTCGAGCAGGACCCGGCGAGCTCGGTCTCGCGCGAGCTGATGATGGTCAAGGTGCGGTCGGATTCGACGGTGCGCACCGAGGTCATCGAGGTGGTGAACCTGTTCCGCGCCAAGGTGATCGACGTCTCGCCCGAGTCGCTGACGATCGAGGCCACCGGCACGTCGGAAAAACTCGAAGCACTTCTGCGGATGCTCGATCCGTATGGAATCCGGGAGATCGCGCAATCGGGCGCGGTGACCCTCGGTCGGGGACCGAAGAGCATGTCGGCCAACCGCTGACAGAGAATCCCGCTGTCGTCGCGCTCATCTGAGCATCGGCGAGGAGCGACAAGGGAATTACGAATCCCGACGGATTCTCGAGAATCCGCCAGGGACACCACATATCGAAGGGAAACATAGTGGCCATCGAACTGTTCTACGACGACGACGCGGATCTGTCGATCATCCAGGGTCGCAAGGTCGCGGTGATCGGCTACGGCAGCCAGGGCCATGCGCATTCGCTGTCGCTGCGCGATTCCGGCGTCGACGTTGTGATCGGTCTGCGTGAGGGCTCCAAGTCGAAGGCCAAGGCCGAGGAGCAGGGCCTCAAGGTGCTCACCGCATCCGAGGCCGCCGCCTGGGCCGACGTCATCATGGTGCTGGCGCCCGACACCTC
Organism: Gordonia sp. SGD-V-85; assembly: GCF_001456905.1. NCBI lineage: Bacteria > Bacillati > Actinomycetota > Actinomycetes > Mycobacteriales > Gordoniaceae > Gordonia > Gordonia sp. SGD-V-85. Next base: position 126,451 of record NZ_LNQO01000010.1, on the reverse strand, counting down.
GCAGGCGAAGATCTTCACCGAGGACATCGAGCCGAACCTGCAGGACGGCAACGCGCTGTTCTTCGGCCACGGTCTCAACATCCACTTCGGTCTGATCAAGGCGCCGGAGAACGTGACCGTCGCGATGGTCGCCCCGAAGGGCCCCGGCCACCTCGTGCGCCGCCAGTTCGTCGACGGCAAGGGCGTTCCCGCGCTCATCGCCGTCCACCAGGACCCCAAGGGCGAGGGCCAGGCGCTCGCACTGAGCTACGCCAGCGCCATCGGCGGTGGTCGTGCCGGAATCATCAAGACCACGTTCAAGGAAGAGACCGAGACCGACCTCTTCGGCGAGCAGGCGGTGCTGTGCGGCGGCACCGAGGAACTGGTCAAGACCGGCTTCGAGGTGATGGTCGAGGCGGGTTACGCCCCCGAGATGGCCTACTTCGAGGTGCTGCACGAGCTCAAGCTGATCGTCGACCTCATGTACGAGGGCGGCATCGCGCGCATGAACTACTCGGTCTCGGACACCGCCGAGTTCGGCGGTTACGTGTCGGGCCCGCGGGTCATCGACGCCGACACCAAGGAGCGCATGCGCGGCATCCTCACCGACATCCAGGACGGCACCTTCGTGAAGCGCCTCGTCGCCAACGTCGAGGGCGGCAACAAGGAGCTCGAGGGCCTGCGCAAGGAGAACGCCGAGCACCCGATCGAGGTCACCGGCAAGAAGCTGCGCGACCTGATGAGCTGGGTTGATCGTCCGATCACCGAGACCGCCTGAGTCGCAGCGGTTTGCGCTGAACGCAGCGCCGACAGCGGGTCCGCACCGATGTGGTGCGGACCCGCTTGCGTCTCCGCACACCCACCCCTTTTCGGTAAACCCACCGGGGTCGCGGGGTGAGGAAATACCGAAAAAGGGTGGGTTCGGCTCGACGGGTTTAGTGTCGACCTGGTGGACAGCCAAGGGATCGTTCTGCCGCCGCCGGTCTATGTCGACGTCGACGGGGAGCGTGTTGCGACATATGTTCTCGAGCCGGCGGGGCACACCGACATCGATGTGGTGATGTGCCACGGGACCCCGTGGTCGGCGTACGTGTGGGCCGGCGTGGCGCAACAGATCGGCCTCGGTCGCCGGGTCTTCCTGTGGGACATGCCCGGATACGGGCAGTCGATGGTCAGGGACGCACCGGTGGATCTGGCGACCCAGATGTCGAGATTCGCTGTGCTGCAGTCACAGTGGGGTCTGACGCGGCCGCACGTGATCGCACACGACATCGGGGGCGCGGTGGCACTGGGTGCGCATCTGCTCCACGGTCGCGAGTACGCGTCGTTGTTCCTCTGGGACATCGTGACTCTGGATCCGTGGGGGTCACCCTTCTTTCGACTGGTCGCCGACAACACCGAGGTCTTCGAGCAACTTCCCGACCCCTTGCACGCGGCGTTGGTGCGCGAGTACATCGCCGGTGCCGCGCGGCATCGGCCGACCGACGATGACCTCGACGCGCTGACTCGTCCGTGGCTCGGCGGGGCCGGCAAAGGTGGGTTCTATCGTCAGATCGCGGCATTGCGGCCGGAGCACACCAGACCCGTCGCGGAACGCCTGGCGCAGGTCCGGTGCCCGACACGGATCGGCTGGGGCGCCGACGATCCGTGGATTCCCGTCGAGCAGGCCACGCAGCTACGAGACCTCCTGCCCGACCGCCGCGACCCCGTGATCCTCGACGGTGTCGGACATCTCGCACCGCTGGAGGCGAGGGCAGCGGTCACCCGGGCGATCGAGGACTGGCTCGGGGCGGTGACGTGACCGCGGTGACCTCACCGACGACGCCGCGGCTGCCGGAGGTTCTCCGGTAGCCGCGGCGGTGATCGTGATTGTCACATGGCGTGTGCAGACAGACCCCGTTCCCGTACGTGGGCAGTCTCGAGTCCGGACCGCCGGGAGACGATGTCGACGAGTTCGTCGTAGGTGCGACACACCACCGCGGAACCGGTGGGGGCGCTGACCACCCATCCCGAGGGGATGGCCCGAACATGGTCGCGGCGCAGCAGCTCCGACATCCGCCGGGCCACGTCCGCACGCCGGCGAGGCCCGGACACGAACTCCGCGGCCCAATCCGGCGGTGCGCCTGCGCAACCTCCGCACATCAGGGCATCACGTCGCCGGAATTGGGGCCGAGTACTTGCCCGACGAACAGGTTGCCACCCGGATCGGAGGCGAGGAGCACGGCTGCCGGTGCGATCTCCTCGGGCCGGCCGAACCGTCCGAGGGGGAGTTCGGCGCGCTTGTCTCGCTTCCACTCGTCGTCGATGCCCTCGACCATGGGGGTGTCGATCGGACCGGGTGCGATGGCGTTCACGAGCACGCCACGTCCCGCGGTCTCGAGCGAGATCGACTTCGTCATCGCGATCACGCCAGCCTTCGCCGCGGCGTAATGCGCCAGCGAGACACCGCCTTTGATACCCAGCTGCGAGGCCACGTTGATGATGCGCCCGGCGCCCTGGGCCAACATCGGCCGCAGCGCCGCCCGGTTGCACAAGAAGACGCTGGTGAGATCGATGTCGATGGTCTCGCGCCACATCTCGGTGGACATGTCCACGGTCGGCGACTGGGTGAGGATGCCGTGTGAGCAGACGAGGATGTCGAGTCCACCGTCCTCGTCGACCATCCGCGCGACCAGCGCATCGACCTCGGGCTCGGATGTCGCATCCAGAACGACCCCGCGCCGGGCGCCGACCTCGTCGGCGACTGCGGTCACCCGATGATCGCGATCCGCAAGCGTCACAGTGGCGCCCTCGGCGAGATAGGCCGACGCGATCGCACGCCCGATTCCCGACGCCGCGCCGGTGACCAGAGCGCGCCGGTCCCGGAGAATTCCGGTCATGTCAGATCCTCTCTTTCAGCCCGTTGTTCAGTCGCGCATAGCGGTGGTCAGTGCGCCGTCGACGACGATCGCCTGACCGCTGACATAGGAGGCCTGCGGACTCGAGAGGAAGGCGATCACCTCGGCTACCTCCCGTGGATGGCCGACCCGACCCCAGGGGATGTAACCCCCTGCCCGGTCCAAGCCCTCGGGGCCGAGCGAATTGACGGCGTCACTCGACTGCGGAGTTCGGATGAGGCCGGGGATGATGGCGTTCGCGCGGATGCCCCGGGGCCCGTATTCGACGGCGAGACTTCGAGCCAGACCGATGATCCCGGCTTTGGCCGTCGCGTAGTGGGCGTGGTTCTGCCAGCCGTAGACACCGCCGGCGATCGACGAGATCACGGTCACCGATCCGCCTTCGGTCATGTGGCGCAGTCCGGCGCGAGCCGTCCGCATGACGCCATGCAGGTCGACGGCCATCATGTCGTGCCATTGTTCGTCGGTGATGGAATCGAACGAGGCCTCGCGGAGGATTCCCGCGTTTGCGACCGCGATGTCGAGCCGTCCCCACGCCGACACGAGGTCCGCGGCGAAGGCGTCCACCGACTCGGTCGAGCGCACGTCGACCTCGACGATCCGCCCCTGTCCACCGGCGTCGCTGACGTCCCGCAGCGTCGTCTCCGGATCGTGCGGGTCGCCCGGGAATGTCCCGATCCCCACGCGCACGCCTCGTTCGGCCAGGCAGACCGCGGTGGCGGCGCCGATGCCCGAAGCGGCGCCGGTGATCATGGCGACGGCCGGGTCGGTCATGCCTGTGCTCCTGCCGTCGTCGTGGGGCCCGCGGGCACACCGGCCTGCGGCGGCGTGTCGGCGACCTTGCGTGCGCCGAGCACGATCACCGCCGACGCGATGGCGCCGAGCGCACCGACCCAGAGCGCGGCGGTCGAGTAACCGACCGATGCCGCGGTGAGACCGGTCAGGATGAAGCCCGAGATGATCGCTCCGGGTTGCGACATCGCGCCGATGAAGGCACTTCCCGTTGCGCGACAATCGGTGTCGAAGCACTCCGCCTGGAAGAACATGATGGCGGCATACGGGCCGAGGAGGAAGAACAGGCCCATCATGTAGGTCACGAGCACGAAGATCTGACTCGACGGTCCGAGCAGCATCGCGCCGAAGAACAGACCCGAGAGCAACCAGCCGACGGCAATGGTGTTGCGCCGCCCGAATCGGTCGCCGGCCCAGCCGTGCGCGAGGTAACCCGCGACCGCGACCAGATTCGACAGCACCACGAGGATGAGGGTGCTCGAGGCGTCGATCCCCTTACCCTTCTCCAGCACCGTGGTACCCAGGACCGAGAAGGTCTGGATCGCGAACCAGTTGAGCAGCCAGGCCAGGGACAACACGACGGTGTTGCGCAGGTGCTTGCCGGTGAAGATCCGTTTGAAGGGTGCCGAGGTCTGCTCGACCGTGGCGGTCGCGGCCGCGAGGGCCTCCGCCTCGTCGTGCTTTCCGGCCTTGCGGAGTTGCTTGACCGCGTGCTGCGCCTCGAATTGCGGGCTCTCCTTGAGGGTGCGGCACACGAGGGCGACGATGACCGCGGGAATGGTGGCCAGCAGGAACGCGATCCGCCAGGAGTCCGCGCCGAAGATGGCCGTCACGATGGCGACGAATCCGGCCGCGAGCAATGCGCCGGCCGGCCAACCGGTCTGGACCATCGAGTAGACGAACCCACGACGCTTCTTGATCTTCTCGTCCTCGGTCAGCTCGTAGAGCTCGTTGAGATACGTGGCGTTGACCGACTGCTCGGCGAGGCCGAGGCCACTGATCGCGCGGACACCGATCAGCGAGGTCGCGCCGAACGTCGCCGCCGTGGCCGCCGACGACGCCGCGGTACCGCCGACCGAGATGATCATGCCCTTGCGACGTCCGAGCTTGTCGACCATGGGACCCACGAGGAGGACCACGATCGCGGTGCCGACGCTCACCAGGGTGGAGACCAGGAGTGCGTGACTGGTCGACCAGCCGAACGACTCCTCGATCCGCGGGAGCAACGTGCCGAACAGGATGAAGTCGTACACCGCGATCGTCCAGGCGAAGAACGCGATTCCGGACGCGCGTCGGGTCTCCTTGCCGGTGACACGACGCAGCCCCGGGGGTGGGGTGGTGGATTGAGACATGGTTGTGCTCTCTTGCTCAGTGGGATGTGCGAAGCCGGCGCGTCATCGGGTCGGCATAGGGGAATGGGCGGTGCGGCAGTCGGCGGCCCGGAAGTCAGCGGCGCGGCGAGCGCTTCTTGAAGTCTTCGGCGATGGTGTCGAAATCCGCCCAACGGATACCGTCGTGCGAATTGATGTGCTCGATCAGGCGCTCGAGCATGAGCAACACCTGCGGCCGGCCGGAGACGTCCGGGTGGATGGTGAATGTGAAGACGGCGTAGTCGCTTTCGCGATAGACCCAGTCGAACTGGTCACGCCACATCTCCTCGATGTGTCGCGGATTGACGAATCCGTGGCTGTTCGGGCTGCCCTTGATGAACATCATCGGGGGGAGATCGTCGAGGTACCAGCTCGCCGGGATCTCGACCAGGTCGGTCTCCTCACCGCGGACGAGCGGTTTCATCCATTCCGCGGCCGGCTTGTCGTAATCGATCGGGGTCCATGAGTCACCCACCCGGACGTAGTACGGCTCGAAGTCACGATGCATCAGCGAGTGGTCGTAGGTGATCCCGCGCTCGACGAGCAACTCGTTGGTGACCTTGCTGAACTCCCACCATGGCGCGACGTATCCGGTGGGCCGCTTGCCGGTCCGAGTGCTGATCAGATCGATGCAGTGATCGAGGATCTCCGATTCCTGCTCACGTGTCATCGCGATCGGGTTCTCGTGACTGTATCCGTGCAAACCGATCTCGTGTCCCGCGGCGACGACCTGATCGAACTGTTCGGGGAATGTCTCGACGGAGTGCCCCGGCCAGAACCAGGTTGCCGGGAGATCGTATTTCGCGAGCAGGTTGTTGAGGCGGGGGACGCCGACCTCACCCGCGAACACTCCGCGAGAAATGTCCCCGGGAGAGTTCTCGCCGCCGTATGAGCCGAGCCAGCCGCCGACCGCGTCGACGTCGATGCCGAAAGCTACGAAGATTTCCTTGGCCATTGTTTCAGTCCTCCTTGGTGTTCGGGAGCTCGTTGTCGTGGATGAGGGTCGTGTGGATGTCGGTGGAAACGTCGGAATTCGATGCCCGGTTCGGCGACACATCTGCATATGTCTCGATCAAGTGGGCGAGGGGCTGGTCGCGCGTCCGGCCGGTGGACAGCAACAGCGCCAACAGAATCCGTGCCTGCGTCGCAGGCAGGCCGGAGACGGGTGGGACGCCGGCGCCGACCAGATCCGCACCGCCGCCGTTGCCGTAGACGCCGCGGACGGGTCCGGCCGGTACACGGGTGGACAGGACGAGCGCCAGGCCGTCATCGACGAGGTCGGCCGCGGCTTCGACGATCGCCGGGTTGCCGTTGCCGATACCGGTTCCCGCCAGCACGATTCCGGCGGCGCCGCAGGCCGCAGCCGCGCGCAGCAGCGCGTCGTCCGCACCGGGATAGACGTCGACGAGATCGACACGCGTGTCGTCGAATCCAGCATCTGGGCGTGGCAACGGGTCGGGTCGCGGCGCCGTGGGCCCGAAGCAGACCTGCCCATTCGTCACCTTCCCCGACGAGGCAGAGACGACGGAGCGGAATGCATCGAGTGCGGTCGTGTGGATCTTTCGTGCCCCCCGGGCGGGGATGATCTGTCCGGCGAAGACGATCATGACGCCACGGTCGCGGGCGGTCGGCGTCGCGGCGACGCGGACGGCGTCGGTGAGGTTGCCCGGACCGTCACCGTCGGCGTTGTCGCCGGCCCGTTGGGCACCCGTCAGGACGACGGGACGGGGATCGTCGTGGACGAGGTCGAGGAGGATCGCAGTTTCCTCCATGGTGTCGGTTCCGTGCGTGATCACCACGCCGTCGACCCGTTCCGTGGACCGGGTGAGAAGTGCGCCGACCGCGTCACTGATCTGCCGCAGATGTCCGAGTGTCAGCCGGTAGGAGCCCACCGTCATCAGATCGACCGTCTCGATCTCGATGTCGTCGAGGCCCGCCCGTTCGACTAGTTGCGCGGCGGTCTTGGTCGCCACGACCCCGGCGTCGGTGGCCTCGGAGGCAATGGTGCCGCCCGTGGCGACGATGGCGATCCGCGTCATCGGTTGCGGCTCGAAGGTGTGGTGAGGCCCCCGATGGCGGGAGCGATTCGGATGACTGTGACGTGCATGACGTGAAGTGAAGCACAACCCAAACGTTTGACGCAATCGTTTGTGTAACTTCCGCCAAACGTTTGTGTAAATCGCGACGTAACAGAAGTCGTTGGGTACGCTGTGGGCCATCGACGAGAGAGGGCCGGGTTGAGAAAGCCAGTACAGGGGACGGCGAGGGGGCCGCTGACACTCCGCATGATCGCCACCGAACTGGGGGTCAGCCCGTCAACCGTGTCCCGGGTGCTCAACACGCCCGGCGACGCCGCGCTCCGCTGGGGGTCCTCCGACACTGTCGCCCGGATACGCGCCTTCGCCTCTGAACACGGCTATTCGCCGAACCCCCAGGCATCGAGCCTGCGGACCCGTCGCTCCGGACTGATAGGCGTACTCGTACCCCGGCTACAGGACTACGTACTCGCCACCATCTACGAGGGAGTCGAGGAGGCGGCCTACGAGTCGGGACTCTCGACCTTCGTCACCAACTCACTGGACAAGCCCGATAATCAACGCTCGCGGACCCGCATGATGATCGACCGCCGTGTCGATGGCCTGATCTATGGGGACGCTCATCTCGATCACCACTTCCTCGACGAGATCTATTCGGAGGGAGTCAAATTCGCGCTCGTGTCACGAACGGCGGGGGACTATCCCTCGGCGACGGTCGACGACGTCAAGGGCGGACGGCTGGTCGGTGGGCATCTGTACGACACCGGGCGGCGAGATGTCGCGGTCCTCGCCGGCTGGGAGTTCGCGTCCACCGCACGTGACCGCACCAACGGCATCGTGACCGCGTTCGCCGAACAGGGCGTCGAGATCCCGGACGACCGTATCGTCTATTCGGGTTTCGACCCGGCCGGCGGTCGTGCCGCGGTCGAGCAGCTGCTGGAGACCGGGTCGGTGCCGGATGCCATCTTCGCGACGAACGACTTCGCTGCCATCGGAGCCTTCGGGGCCCTGCGCGATCGCGGGATTCGGGTACCCGATGACGTTGCACTCGTCGGTTACAACGACACGCCCATCGCAGCGGGCGGGGCCGTCCCACTGACCACGATCCGGTCGCCCATGCACGAGATGGGCAGACGAGCGGTTGGCTTGCTGCTCGAGGTCATCGGCGGCCGGGCGCCCGAGTCGGTCGTGCTCGAGCCCGAGCTGATCATCCGATCGAGCAGCACCTCCGTGAGCGAGCAGGCGGGCGACCCGTCATCCGTCGAGGCCTGACGGGCGAACACCACATGCAGCGGCGTCGCGTACGTCACCCCGGACACGACGACGCCCCGGAGGGAAACCATCCGGGGCGTCGGTGGGGGTGGGACCCAGAGTCGTCAGGCGACCCGGAATCCCTTGTACGCGTCGAGCGAAGCGATCCGCTTCAGGATCGGCTGGATGTTGGTGCCGGTCTCGGGGCCGAGGCAACCGAGGAAGTAGTAGGCGTTCACCATGCCCACCAGCCGGTCGCCGACGACCACGGGGCTACCGGAGTCACCTTCGATGACGCACATCTGGCTGACGTGCACGTCGCCGTCGGAGAACCAGGCGATGCCGCAGGTGTTGCCGGTGGTCCGGCCTTCTTTGCAGGCGATGGTCGGGAAGGCGAGCGGCGCCTGGTCGACCGAGCGGATCGTCACGCCGCGGACCGTGCGCAGCGGCACGACTCGCGAGGCGTCGAGTTCGATGATCGCCATGTCGAGATCCGGCGCAGTGTAGGTGATGGTGCCTGCCTGGCCGCGGTCCTGGAACGTCTCGGAGTAGACCTTCTGGCCGGGAGTGCCACAGTGTCCCGCGGTGACGCCGATGAGCTTGTTGGTCTTCGAGCGGCCGATGGTGGTCAGGGTGCAGGCCGCGGCCGAGTTGCCGCCCTTGAGCACCAGGATCCCGGACCCGCCTCCCATGAAGATCTTCGCCGGTGCGGCGACCGCGACGCCCCCTCCCCAGCCGGCCAGCACCGTCGCAGCCAAAACCGCCAACAGTACTGTCAGCTTCTTCGTCATCCGCACTCCACTTCTCGGGTCAACCAGTTCTCGATCACGGGCATTGCCGCCCGTCGGGAACTTCGCGATGGGCGGCAAGCACACCGTACCGGGCGCCCCACGCGCGCACGGCGGCGTGGGATCGAGCCGCGGTCGGTTTGCAACAGTTCTGTGATGCGCCGCGCGAGTTTGCCGTAATGCGCGTCACACTCTACTCGTGCCGGGGGACAGGGCTCTCGTTTCGGGGTAGACCGCATGCTCGACGGCACCTACCACACCTTTAAGCTGTCGTACGGAGTCGTCACCGACACTCCATACCGACGTTCGTGAAACCGCACTCCCCGAACCTGGAGAAATGACTGTGAGCTCTGCTGGCCGCCCGGTTGTACTCATCGCCGACAAGCTGGCGCCGTCCACCGTGGAAGCACTCGGTGACGGTGTCGAGGTGCGATGGGTCGACGGCCCGGATCGTCCCAAGCTGCTCGAGGCGGTCGTCGACGCCGACGCCATCCTGGTCCGCTCCGCGACGACCGTGGACGCCGAGGTCCTCGACGCGGGCAAGAAGCTGAAGATCATCGCCCGGGCGGGTGTCGGTCTGGACAACGTCGACGTGCCTGCCGCGACCGAGCGCGGCGTCATGGTCGTCAACGCCCCGACCTCGAACATCCACACCGCGGCCGAACACGCCGTCGCGCTGCTGATGGCCGCGTCGCGCCAGATCCCGGCCGCGGACGCCACCTTGCGCGAGAAGACCTGGAAGCGTTCGTCGTTCAACGGCGTCGAGATCTTCGACAAGACGGTCGGTGTCGTCGGACTCGGCCGCATCGGCCAGCTGGTGGCCGCGCGGCTGGCCGCTTTCGAAACCCACATCATCGCCTACGACCCCTACGTGTCGCCGGCTCGTGCGGCCCAGCTCGGGATCGAGCTCGTCAGCCTCGACGAACTCCTCGAGCGCGCCGACTTCATCACCGTCCACCTGCCGAAGACCCCGGAGACCCTGGGCCTCATCGGCGCCGAGCAGCTCGCCCGGACCAAGAAGGGCGTCGTCATCGTCAACGCCGCCCGCGGTGGTCTCATCGACGAGCAGGCACTGGCCGACGCGATCAACTCCGGTCAGGTCCGCGCGGCCGGCCTGGACGTCTTCGCCACCGAGCCCTGCACCGACTCGCCGCTCTTCGAGCTGCCGCAGGTCGTCGTGACGCCCCACCTCGGCGCATCGACCAGCGAGGCGCAGGATCGCGCGGGCACCGACGTCGCCAAGAGCGTCCGGCTGGCGCTGGCCGGTCACTTCGTCCCCGACGCCGTCAACATCACCGGGGGCGCCGTCGACGAAGAGGTCGCACCGTGGCTCGAGGTCGCTCGCAAGGCGGGCGTGCTCGTCGGGGCCATCAGCAAGGAGCCGCCGACCTCCATCGTCGTCGACGTACGGGGTGAACTCGCCGCGAACAACGTCGACGTGCTCGGCCTGTCCGCGCTGCGCGGCCTGTTCTCCGCAGTGCTCGACGAGCCGGTCACCTTCGTCAACGCCCCCGCGGTCGCCGAGGGACGCGGCGTGACCAGCGAGGTCACCACCGCGCCGGAGAGTCCCAACCACCGCAGCGTGGTCGACGTGAAGGCCGTGTTCGCCGACGGCTCGACCCACAATGTCTCGGGCACCCTGTCGGGTCCGCGCCTGGTGGAGAAGATCGTCAACATCAACGGCCGCAACTTCGACCTGCGTGCCGAAGGGCACAACCTCATCGTCAGCTACGCCGACCAGCCGGGTTCCCTCGGCAAGATCGGAACGCTGCTCGGGAACGCCGGCATCGACATCCTGGCGGCCGGTTTGTCGCAGGACGCCGAGGGTGGCGGCGCGACCATGATGCTGCGCGTCAGCAGCGTCCTCGACGACGAGGTCGTCGCCGCGATCGGTGACGCGGTCAGCGCAACCCTCATCGAACAGGTCGACCTCGCATGAAACTCGCAGTCATCGCCGGCGACGGCATCGGTCCCGAGGTCATCGGCGAGGCGCTGGGCGTCCTCGACTCGGTCGTACCGTCGGTCAGCACCACCGAGTTCGACCTCGGCGCACGCCGCTACCACCGCAACGGCGAGCTGCTCACCGAGGACGACCTCGAGTCGCTTCGTCGTCACGACGCGATCCTGTTGGGCGCCATCGGCGATCCGTCCGTGCCTTCGGGCGTGCTGGAGCGCGGTCTGCTCCTGACGATGCGATTCGCACTCGACCACCACGTCAACCTGCGGCCGTCGCGCCGCTTCCCCGGTGTCTCCTCGCCCCTCGCGGGCGACCCCGACATCGACTTCGTGGTCGTGCGGGAGGGGACCGAGGGGCCCTACACCGGCAACGGTGGCGCCATCCGTGTCGGAACCCCGAACGAGGTCGCCACCGAGGTCAGCGTCAACACCCGATTCGGTGTGGAACGCGTCGTGCGCAACGCATTTCAGCGTGCCCAGCAGCGTCGCAAGAAGCTGACGCTGGTCCACAAGACCAACGTGTTGACCTTCGCCGGGTCGATGTGGAGTCGCGCGGTCGAGGAGGTGGGTGCCGAGTTCCCCGACGTCACCACCGACTACTGCCACGTGGACGCGGCGACCATCTACCTGGTCACCGACCCCGGCCGCTTCGACGTGATCGTCACCGACAACCTGTTCGGCGACATCATCACCGACATCGCCGCCGCGGTGAGCGGTGGTATCGGGCTGGCTGCGTCGGGCAACATCGACGCCACCGGCGTGAACCCGTCGATGTTCGAGCCGGTGCACGGCTCGGCACCCGACATCGCCGGGCAGGGCAAGGCCGATCCGACGGCCGCGATCCTGTCGGTCGCGCTCCTGCTCCAGCATCTCGGCGACGACGACGCCGCGGCCCGGATCGAGAAGGCCGTCGCCGACGACCTCGCCGAGCGCAGCGGTACGTTCAGCACCTCAGAGATCGGTGCGCGTATCCGCGAACGGCTGTAGTTCGCAGGCATATTCACCAGCAAGGGACGAACCCGCCACCAATTCGGTGGCGGGTTCGTCCGTTGGTGGTGGGTTCAGGCGTCGACCAGCTCATCGGGTTCTCGCATCCGGTCGCGCGGGACCAGGGGCGTCGAGACGAGCGGTGCCAGGGCGGTCGCGGCGAAGGCGATCGGGAAACCGACGGTCGCGATGAGTGCTCCGAGAAGCGGTGTGGTCGCCGCGGTCACCAGATACTGTCCGGTGTTCTGTACGGCGAGTCCGCGGCCGCTCCATTCCGGTCCGACGTACTCGGCGATGGCGGTGAACGCCAAGCCGTTGTCGGCCACCGAGATGACGCTCGCCACCGCCATGAGTGCGGGCGCGAGTGGGCTGTCGAACCAGTCGGCGATCGCGAGCGCGGACATGGCGGCGACACCGGCCACCGCGATCACGCGGACCGGTCGCATCCGCGACATCCAGGCGTCCGACCACCGTCCGGCGACGATCCGGCCCAGTGCACCGATGATCTGGGTCACGGTGATCAGGGTTCCGGCGCCGGCCGGTGACCACCCGTGCGCGACGATCAGCCAGGTCGGTACGAAGGTCCACAGCATGGACTGGGGGATGACCAGCAGCATGCTGACGATGTGGATGCGTGCGAGGAAAGAGTTGTCGCGGTAGGGATTCGTGCGCGGGGGAGGGTTGCCGACCGTCGACGCGGGAGCCGGCCGACGCGGCGGATCGGTGATGCCGACGACCACCGCGACGAGTCCTGCAGCAGTCACCACGGCTGGGATCGCCAGTGCCGCAGCGGGTCCCGAACTTGCCGCGACAACCGGCATGGTGAGAGCGCAGACGCCGATCCCCAGCGGTTGTGCCATCTGCCGGATGCCCATCGCAGTCCCACGCTGGTGTGCGGGAAACCAGCCGACGACGATGCGGCCGCTGGCCCCGTTCGCCGCACCCGAGCCGAGACCACCCACGAAGAGCGCGGCACCCACGACGGCATAGGACGCATCGGCTGACGCGGCGACGGCCGCCCCGGTCGCGCCGGCGAGCGAGATCGACAGCGACAGCAACAGGATCCGTCGTTCGCCGTAGCGGTCCAACAGGATTCCCCACGGGATCGTCGCCGCCATCAGTCCGACCGTCGGGATCGCGGCAAGCGCCGAGGCCTGGGTGAGGGTGAGTCCGGCGTCGGTGTGCAGCGTGGGGATCAGGTAGGCGACTCCGCTGACCACACAAGTCGTGGTGAGCGCGGCGAGCAGCGAGCACCCGAGGATGATCCACCTTCGGGCAGTGGTGATGTCGTCGACATCGGTCATGGTCTACTCACCTCGCTGTCTGTACGGACCCGGTGAACCGGGGTTGGATATCTCAATATATGAAACAGTGTGACCACATTGTAAAACCGGCACCGACGTCCGCCAATTCGTCTCCCAACGGGTGGGATCGGCGGTGCGATAGGGTCTGGACATGCGCTTAGGTCGAATTGCGAGTCCTGACGGCGTGGCCTTCGTGTCCGTCGAGGGCGACGGAGACGACGCCGTCGTCAAGGAGATCGCCGAACATCCCTTCGGTACGCCGACGTTCACCGGCCGGTCGTGGAAGCTGGCGGATGTCCGGGTGTTGGCGCCGATCCTCGCCAGCAAGGTGATCTGCATCGGCAAGAACTACGCCGCACACGCGGCGGAGATGGGCGGCGAGGCGCCGGCCGACCCGGTGATCTTCCTCAAGCCCAACACTTCGATCATCGGCCCCGAGGTGCCCATCGTGCGTCCGCCGTCGTCGCAACGGGTCGACTACGAGGGGGAGCTCGCGGCCGTCATCGGACGCCCGTGCAAGGACGTGAAGGCCGCGCAGGCCAAGGACGTGATCCTCGGATACACGGTCGCCAACGACGTGACCGCCCGCGACCACCAGCAGGCCGACGGTCAGTGGACCCGCGGCAAGGGGTACGACACCTTCTGTCCGCTCGGCCCGTGGATCGACACCTCGCTCGATCCGTCGGACGTCGAACTCGTGACGGAGCTCGACGGCGAGGTCAAGCAGCGGACCCGGACATCGCTGATGCTCCACGACGTCGGTGAGATCGTCGAGTGGATCTCGCGCGTGATGACCCTGCTGCCCGGCGACGTGATCCTCACGGGCACCCCGGAAGGGGTCGGGCCCATGGTCGCCGGTCAACGTATCTCGGTGACCGTCGACGGTATCGGTACGCTCTCCAACCCGGTGGTGGACAAGTGACAGCTCCCAGCACGGCCCGTGTCAACGGGATCGACATCTCCTACAGCCTCGCCGGGTCGGGCCCGCTCGTGGTCATGGTCATGGGAACCGGAAGTCCCGGCCGCGTCTGGAAGGCGCATCAGGAACCCGCGCTGGTGAAAGCCGGCTTCACCGTCGTGACGTTCGACAACCGCGGAGTCGCACCGTCGTCGGAGTGCGCCGAGGGTTTCACGCTCGACGACATGGTCGCCGACACCGCGGCTCTGATCGAGCACCTCGGCCGCGGTCCGGCGATCGTGATCGGCACCTCGTTGGGTGCCCGGATCACCCAGGAGCTGGCGCTGGCCCGCCCCGACGTGGTCAAGGCGGCGGTGATGGTTGCGACGTACGGCCGCAACACCCCACTGCAGGAAGCGATCTCGGCCGGTGAGCGGGCCCTCTACGACAACAAGATCAAGCTGCCACCGGAGTACGAGGCCGCCATCACCGCGCATCTCAACCTGTCGCCGCACACGCTCGACGACGACCGCACCGCGCGAGACTGGCTCGACATCATCGGGTTCTCCCCGCAGACGATCACCCCGGGCGTCCGCGCACAGCTCGAACTCCACAACAAGGAGTCCAACCGTCTCGCGGCGTACCGCGGCATCACCCGGCCCGCGCTGGTCGTCGGATTCGCCGACGACCGGACCCTGCCGGCGAAGCTGGCGCGCGAAGTCGCCGAGGCCATTCCAGGCGCGGGGTACGTCGAGATCGAGCGGGCCGGTCATTTCGGTTATCTCGAACAGCCGGCCGAGGTGAACCGGGTCCTGGTGGAGTTCTGCGAGCGCCACCGGGCCTGACGGCGGGCGTGCGGGGGCGGCGGTCGGCTTCGATACGCTGAGCCTCATGACCAGTAGTGAGGCCGTTCGCGTCCGATTCTGTCCATCCCCGACCGGCACTCCCCACGTGGGACTCGTGCGGACCGCGCTGTTCAATTTCGCGCAGGCCCGGCACGACGGTGGCACCTTCGTCTTCCGCATCGAGGACACCGACTCGTCGCGAGACAGCGAAGAATCCTACGAGGCCATCCTCGACGCCTTGCGCTGGCTCGGTCTCGACTGGGACGAGGGGCCGGAGGTGGGCGGACCCTACGGTCCCTACCGGCAGTCCGAGCGGCGGGAACTCCATGCCGACGTCGTCGCCCGCCTTCTCGAGGCCGGCGAGGCCTACGAGGCGTTCTCGACCCCGGAAGAGGTGGAGGCCCGGCACCGCGCCGCCGGACGCGACCCGAAGCTCGGGTACGACAACTTCGATCGTGACCTGACGCCCGAGCAACGTGCGGCCTACCTCGCCGAAGGACGTAAACCCGTTGTCCGCCTGCGGATGCCGGACACCGACCTCACCTGGGACGACCTCGTGCGCGGCACGACGACGATCAAGGCGGGTACCGTTCCCGACTTCGCGCTGACCCGTGCGACCGGCGATCCGCTCTACACGCTGGTCAACCCGGTCGACGACGCGATGATGAAGATCACCCATGTGCTGCGCGGCGAGGATCTCCTGTCGTCGACTCCGCGGCAGCTCGCGCTGTACGACGCGCTGATCCGAATCGGCGTCGCCGACGCCGTGCCGGCCTTCGGGCACCTGCCCTTCGTGATGGGTGAGGGCAACAAGAAGCTCTCCAAGCGCGACCCCCAGTCGAACCTCTTCCACCATCGCGACCGCGGTTTCATCCCAGAGGGTCTGCTCAACTACCTCGCGCTGCTCGGCTGGGGTTACAAGAGTGATGTCGACGTCTTCAGCCTGGCCGAGATGATCGCGGCTTTCGATGTGCGACAGGTCAACTCGAACCCCGCACGGTTCGATCAGAAGAAGGCCGACGCCATCAACGCCGAGCACATCCGGATGCTCGAGGTCGCCGACTTCACGGCGCGGCTGCGGTCGTATCTCGTCGCGCAGGGCAAGCTCCCCGAGAGCGCCGACGACGAGACCTTCGCGGCTCTGGCCGAACTCGTGCAGACGCGTATCCAGGTCCTCGGCGACGCCTGGGACCTCATCTCCTTCGCCTACGTCTCCGACGACGAGTTCACGATCGACGGGAAGGCGGCGAGCAAGAACCTGGGCGCCGACGCGGTGCCGGTCCTGGACGCCACCATCGCCGCGGTCGAGTCGCTGGACTCCTTCACCACCGCCGCACTGCAGGACGCACTGAATGCTGCGCTGGTGGACGATCTGGGGCTCAAACCGCGCAAGGCGTTCGGTCCCGTACGCGTGGCGGTGACCGGCTCCCAGGTCAGTCCGCCGCTCTTCGAATCGATGGAGATCCTGGGTCGCGACAAGACGCTCGCGCGGCTGGCCTCGGCACGGGAGATCGCAGCCAAATAGTGCCGCTGAGCTGCACGTTTGTGGACTTACGGTAACCCTTTGATACTCTCTTTCTCGGCAGTTTTCCGCAAGGAGAACCAAGCCAATGGGGTATGGTGTAATTGGC
Source organism: Gordonia sp. SGD-V-85 (assembly GCF_001456905.1). Classification (NCBI taxonomy): domain Bacteria; kingdom Bacillati; phylum Actinomycetota; class Actinomycetes; order Mycobacteriales; family Gordoniaceae; genus Gordonia; species Gordonia sp. SGD-V-85. The sequence goes on along the minus strand of NZ_LNQO01000010.1, from coordinate 109,717 downwards.
AACACAGCGGTTTCTGGTACCGCCATTCTAGGTTCGAGTCCTGGTACCCCAGCGGACAGAAAGAGATCGAGACCGTGCTAAGGTCTTGATCGCCGGAAGTTCCCATGGCCCCGTCGTCTAGCGGCCTAGGACGCCGCCCTCTCAAGGCGGTAGCGCGGGTTCGAATCCCGTCGGGGCTACGAGAAACACCCTTCCTCTGCGATGCAGGGGGAGGGTGTTTTTCCTTGCGCGACAGACCATCTCGTCCGTGTTGCGATGATCACACCGAAACACGGACGAGGGTCGGAAGGTGTCGCGCCGGGACTGCGGTCAGAGGAATTCGGCGGTGGTGCCCGAGGCCGGCATCTCGGGGATGCCGAGCTTGCGGTGGTCCCAGGAACGGGTGCGGGACGGACGGATCCGGACGGCGACGCGCTTGTTCATCATCTGCTCGACGAATGGTCGCGACTCTTCGGTGTAGGGCGCTGTGTAGCGTTCCCAGACGCTGATGCCGACCTTCAGGCACGAGTCCGGGTCGTCGAGGATCTCGGCAGTGCCCTCGAAGGTGACGCCGCGCAGTGTGTCGTAGGTGTCACCGTCCTCGATCATCACCGAGCACCGGTTGTTGCGACGGATGTTGACCGCCTTCTGCGACTTGGATTTGGTCTCGAACCAGATCTCGCCGTCGATGATCCCGTACCACATCGCCACGAGGTGGATGCTCCCGTCCGCTCCGGTGGTGGCGAGGGTCGCGGTCCGGCTGCGCGCCACGAACTCCGCGATCTCGGCCTCGGACATGACGATCTGATTGCGTTGGTTGACTCCCATTCCCCGACGCTAGCCCACCGGCGGGTCCATCGGAACCGCTCCGGGTGCAACGGCTCTGGGTCAGGGACGTGCGGCCTGGAGGCGTTTGTGGATGGCGTCGGCGGCGGCGAGCAGATCGGCGGCCCAGCGTGCACCGGGTCGTCGGCCCATCCGGTCGATCGGCCCGGACACCGAGATCGCGGCGACCACGTCACCGTTGCCGTCGCGCACGGGAGCCGACACACTCGCGACTCCGGCGGCGCGTTCACCGGCACTCTGGGCCCACCCGCGCCGGCGGATCTCGTGCAGTGCGCGCTCGCTGAAGACGCTGTCCGGCACGAGCGCGCGCTGGGTGGCAGGGTCGGCCCAGGCGAGGAGGACTTTCGCCGCGGACCCTGCGCTCATGGGGAAGCGGGTGCCCACCGGCACGGTGTCACGCAGGCCGGTCGGTGGTTCCATCGCGGCGACGCAGACGCGTTCGGCACCTTCGCGGCGATAGACCTGAACCGATTCGCCGGTGATGTCGCGGAGCCGGGGGAGGACCATGAGAGCCGACTCGGTGACGGGATCGTGTGCCGAGGAGGCGAGTTCGCCGAGGACGGGGCCGGGCTGCCAACGGCCGGTGACATCCCTGGTCAGAAAGCGGTGCGTCTCGAGTCCCACGGCGAGTCGATGTGCCGTCGCCCGGGGCAGACCGGTGCGTTCGCAGAGTTCGGAGAGATTGCACGGCGCCTCGGCGATCGCGTGCAGCACCGCCACGGACTTGTCGAGCACTCCGATTCCGCTGCTGACCGCGGATGCGGTATCCTTTCCCATAGGACGATACTAGCTGTCCAAATAGTGAGATGCACGTTCGAAACACAGCCAGAACGTCAACACCGCGTGCAGAGTCCGAAGAACCCGAGCAGATAACGAGTGAAGCCATGAGCAACAGCCCAGCCCAGCCGCTGACTCTCGCCGAGAAGGTGTGGCGCGACCATGTCGTCGTCCCCGGTGACGTCGATGCGTCCGGCAACACCAATCCCGACCTGATCTACATCGATCTCCACCTCGTCCACGAGGTCACCAGCCCCCAGGCCTTCGAGGGTCTGCGCCTCGCCGGTCGTCCGGTCCGCCGACCGGATCTGACCATCGCGACCGAGGACCACAACGTCCCGACGGTGGACATCGACAAGCCCATCGCCGATCCCGTGTCGCGGACCCAGGTCGACACGCTGCGCAGCAACTGCGAGGAATTCGGCGTCCGCCTTCATCCCATGGGTGACGCCGAGCAGGGCATCGTCCACGTGGTCGGGCCGCAGTTGGGCCTGACCCAACCCGGCATGACCGTCGTGTGCGGTGACAGCCACACCTCGACGCACGGTGCCTTCGGAGCGATCGCGATGGGTATCGGTACCAGTGAGGTCGAGCACGTCCTGGCGACGCAGACCCTCTCGCTGCGCCCGTTCAAGACGATGGCGATCAATGTCGACGGCGAGCTCCCGCCCGGTGTGACGAGCAAGGACCTGATCCTCGCGATCATCGCGAAGATCGGCACCGGCGGCGGACAGGGTTACGTGCTGGAGTACCGCGGGGAGGCGATCCGCAAGCTCTCCATGGAAGCGCGGATGACGGTGTGCAACATGTCGATCGAGGCAGGCGCCCGGGCGGGGATGATCGCACCCGATGAGGTCACCTACGAGTTCCTCAAGGGCCGCCCGCATGCCCCGTCGGGTGCCGATTGGGATGCTGCCGTTGCCTATTGGGACAGTCTGTGCACCGATCCCGGTGCCACCTTCGACGCCGAGGTGCACATCGACGCCGCCTCGCTGACCCCGTTCGTCACGTGGGGGACCAATCCGGGACAGGGTGCACCGCTCGGCGCCGCGGTACCCGACCCGGCGGAGTACGGCGACGAGGTCAAGGCTAGTGCCGCGGCCAAGGCGCTGGAGTACATGGGCCTCGAGCCCGGAACGCCGCTGCGCGACATCAAGGTCGACACGGTCTTCGTCGGCTCCTGCACCAACGGGCGGATCGAGGACCTGCGCGAGGTCGCCGGCATCCTCAAGGGGCGCAGGGTCGCGGACGGGATGCGGATGCTCATCGTGCCCGGTTCGATGCGGGTGCGTGCACAGGCCGAGGACGAAGGTCTCGGCGAGATCTTCCTCGCGGCCGGCGCCGAATGGCGGCAGGCCGGGTGCTCGATGTGCCTCGGCATGAACCCCGACCAGCTCGCCCCGGGCGAGCGGTGTGCGTCGACCTCCAACCGCAATTTCGAAGGGCGCCAGGGCAAGGGTGGCCGAACGCACCTCGTGTCTCCGGGAGTGGCAGCGGCCACCGCGCTGCGCGGCACCTTGTCCGCGCCCGCCGACCTGGACTCGCAGCCGGCGCCCGCCGATCTCGGTTGAGTCACGGTCCGACCCATATCCCAGCCACATCATTCGAACAGGGGCTTTTCTCATGGAACCGTTCACCGAACACACCGGTATCGGTGTCCCGCTGCGTCGCAGCAACGTCGACACCGACCAGATCATCCCGGCCGTCTATCTGAAGCGGGTGACGCGCACCGGCTTTGAGGACGGTCTGTTCGCCGGTTGGCGGACCGATCCCGACTTCATCCTCAACAACGAGCCCTGGAGCCGCGGGTCGGTCCTGGTCGCCGGTCCCGACTTCGGCACCGGGTCGTCGCGTGAACACGCGGTCTGGGCGCTGTCCGATTTCGGCTTCCGCGTGGTGATCTCGTCGCGTTTCGCCGACATCTTCCGCGGCAACTCGGGCAAGGCGGGTCTGGTGGCCGCACAGGTCGAGCAGTCCGACGTCGAACTGCTGTGGAAGCGCCTCGAGGAGAATCCTGGCCTCGAAGTGACGGTGAGCCTTGTCGATAAGACGGTCACCGCCGGAGACCTCGTGGTGCCGTTGGCAATTGATGACTACACGCGGTGGCGTCTGATGGAGGGTCTCGATGACATCGGACTCACGTTGCGCCAGGTAGAGGCGATTTCCGAGTACGAGTCGGCGCGTCCGGCATTCAAACCGCGCACCCTCGCGGACTGATTCCGCACCGCCGCGGCGGGGTCATCTCGCCGCGGCGGCACCGTCGTGAGCTGCCATGCCATTTCGCAACACGGCGTCCTAATTGGCGTGGAAGATGGACGTTTTCACATCCGACGTTTACCGTGTGTTGGTAGCTGGCCGAAACTCGGTCAGATCAGCTTGCGGAGGTACTCATGAACAAGGCGGAGCTCATTGATGAGCTGACCAAGAAGCTCGACGCGGATCGCAAGACTGCGACTGAAGCCGTCGAGCTCGTCGTCGACACGATCGTGCGCGCAGTCAACAAGGGCGAGAGCGTGACGATCACCGGCTTCGGCGTATTCGAGAAGCGGAAGCGCGCACCGCGCGTCGCCCGTAACCCGCGCACCGGCGAGACCGTCAAGGTCCGCGCGACCTCGGTGCCGGCGTTCCGTCCGGGCGCTCAGTTCAAAGCCGTTGTGGCGGGCAAGCAGAAGCTGTCCGCGACCGGTCCGGCGGTGAAGCGCGGAAGCGGGGCCACCACCACGGCAGCCAAGAAGGCTGCGCCGGCGAAGAAGACGGCCGCCAAGAAGACGACCGCCGCCGCCAAGAAGACCACGGCGGCCAAGAAGGCTCCGGCGAAGACCACGGCGGCCAAGAAGACCACCGCGGCCAAGAAGGCTCCGGCGAAGACCACGGCGGCCAAGAAGACCACCACTGCGGCGAAGAAGGCTCCGGCCAAGAAGGCGGCGCCGGCGAAGAAGGCCACCGCGGCGAAGAAGGCTCCGGCCAAGAAGACTGCCGCGAAGAAGACCGCGGCGAAGAAGACCACCCGTCGCTGACCTGCGGGACAACCGCGGTCGACGACCACAATTCAGCCCCCGGCGTACTTCCCCCGCCGGGGGCTGAATCGTGTTCGGGGTCAACCGGCGGGGGGCGCGGGACTCAGGCTGTCGGGAGCGGCCCGGCGATGTGATCGGCCGCCACCAGCCGGCCGTCGAACAGGGACAGAACCCACACACTGCCCTTGCGGTTGGAGGCCTTGGGAAGCGGGATCGAGTCGCGCTCGGACCACCAGTCCATGAGGGGCGGGATCACCTTGCCCTGACTGCAGACCGCCAGGGTCGACGTCGTGTCGGCGGCGAGTTCGAGGATCCGGCGTTGCGCCGCTGCCGGATTGGTCCGATACGTCTCCTCCGACAGATCCGGCTCGCTGTGCAACTCGACCCCCAGCCGGTCGCGTAGCGGTTCCAGGGTCTGCTCACAGCGGACGCGATCGGCCGAGTGCACCCGGCTCGCCCCGAACGCAATCAGCAATGGGGCGAGGGCGGCGGCTTGCGCCCGGCCGAGTTTGTCGAGGGGCCGCAACCGGTCGTCGCCCTTGTAGGTCGAGCGCCGGCCGGCCTTGGCGTGCCGTACCAACAGGAACGTGTGCAGGTCCGCGGGTAGCCGCACGAACTCCTCGAGGATCGTGCGATCGAGCGGATAGCTCAACATCTCCCGGGCCTCGTCGACGGAGAGCCACCGCAGCTCGTCGACCTCGTGCCCGGCGACGAACTCTCCGTCGGACGCTCGCGCCGACCAGTAGCGCACATGCTTGCGGGTACTGCCGAGGTCGTAGTGGACGTCGTCCAGGTGCCGGCCGAGAACGACGTGTTGGCCCGTCTCCTCGGCGATCTCGCGCACCGCCGTGTCGATGAGGGTCTCGCCCGGCTCGGCCTTTCCCTTGGGCAGCGTCCAGTCGTCGTACTCGGGGCGGTGGACGACCGCGATCTCGACATCGTCGATCTCGGCGGCATCGTTCCCGGTCGGACCGGGGACAACCGGTCGCCAGACCACACCGCCGGCGGCCCACACCTCATTAGTCTTCTTCGCCATGTCGATGGTGATCGTAGAGGTCGAAGGTTACGCGTCGGTGCCGGTCACGAACTGGTCTCCGGCCGACGACGATTGCGCCGCATCATCTGTCGCTGATGGTCGCGCACCTCTTCGCCCTCGGCGGGTGAGGCCACCCAGCTCCCGTCGGACTGCAGGACCCAGCAGCGGGTCCGCGGATCGAGGGCGGAGGCGAAGATGTCACCGAGTTCACCGGCCAGACGCTCGTCACGGACGTTCACCATGACCTCCACGCGCCGATCGAGATTGCGGTGCATCATGTCCGCGCTGCCGAACCAGTACTCGTTCTGCGCACCGAAATACAGGATTCGGGAGTGCTCGAGGAACTGCCCCAGGATCGACCGCACGTGGATGTTGTCGCTGTAACCCTCGACCCCGGGCCGCAGCGCGCTGATGCCACGGACCACGACATCGACGGGTACCCCGCTCTGCGAGGCCCGGTACAGCGCATCGATCACCTGCTCGTCGACCAGTGCATTCGCCTTGAGCTGGATTCTCGCGCGCGTGTCGCCGTCGCGGAACAGCTCGATCTCGCGATGGATCCGTTTGATGATGCCCGCCCGGATGCCGTGCGGCGCAACGAGGATGTTGCGGTACTCCTGCTTGCGGGAGTAACCGGTCAAGGTGTTGAACAGGTCGGTCAGGTCGGCGCCGATGTCGGGGGCGGCGGTCAGCAGGCCCACGTCCTCGTAGAGCCGCGCGGTCTTCGGGTTGTAGTTGCCGGTCCCGATGTGGCAGTACCGCTTGATCGTCGAGCCCTCGCGACGCACCACCAGGCAGGTCTTGCAGTGGGTCTTCAAACCGACGAGGCCGTAGACGACGTGGACGCCGGCCTGTTCCAGTTTGCGGGCCCACTTGATGTTCGCCTGCTCGTCGAAGCGGGCCTTGATCTCCACCAGCGCGACGACCTGCTTCCCGGCCTCGGCGGCGTCGATGAGCGCGTTGACGATCGGGGAGTCGCCGGAGGTGCGGTACAGCGTCTGCTTGATGGCCAGGACCTGCGGGTCGGCCGCGGCCTGCTCGATGAACCGCTGCACGCTCGTCGAGAACGAGTCGTACGGATGGTGGACGAGTACGTCACCGTCGCGAAGAGTAGAGAACACGCTCTTGGGTGTCTCTCGCTCGCCGAACGCGGGGTGGGTGGCGGGGACGAACGGACGGTCCTTGAGATGCGGGCGGTCGAGCGCGTAGATCTCGAAAAGTGATGACAGATCGAGGAGTCCGGGCACCTGGATGACGTCGGCGGGGTCCACCTCGAGCTCGCGCAGCAACAACTCGAGCATGTGCTCGCTCATGTCGTCGGCGACCTCGAGCCGCACCGGCGAGCCGAACCGACGGCGCGCGAGTTCCCGCTCGAGCGCCTGGAGGAGGTCCTCGTCGCGGTCCTCTTCGACCTCGAAGTCGGCGTTGCGGGTGATCCGGAAGACGTGGTGCTCAACGATTTCCATACCCGGGAACAACGTCCCGAGGTTAGCCGCGATCAGACTCTCCAACGGTAGGAACACCGCGCTCCTGGCGGCCTTGTCGTCGTCGGGCGCCCGAGCGGGCGACAGCCGGTCGACGCGGATGAAGCGGTTCACGTTGTCCGGTACCTTGACCCGCGCGAAGTGCTCGCCGCTCTCGTTGACGTCGCGGACCGTGACCGCGAGGTTCAGCGACAACCCGCTGATGTACGGGAACGGATGAGCGGGGTCGACCGCCAGGGGCGTCAGGACCGGAAATACCTCGTCCTGGAAATAATCGGTCATCCGCGCCTGCTGCTCGGCGGTGAGCTGCGACCAGGACACCACGTAGATGTCGTTGTCGGCGAACGCCGGTCGGACCGAATCGAGGAAGACGCGCGCGTGCCGGTCGGCGACGGTCTGCGCGCGTCCGGCGATGCGCATGAGTTGTTCTCGCGGCGACAGGCCGTCGGCGGACCGGACCGACAGGCCGGTCTCGTCGCGCCGCTTGAGTCCGGCCACCCGCACCATGAAGAACTCGTCGAGGTTCGAGGCGAAGATGGCGAGGAACTTCGCACGATCGAGGAGCGGCAGGGAGATGTCCTCGGCGAGCGCGAGCACCCGGGAGTTGAAGTCCAGCCAGCTCAATTCCCGGTTGAGGTAACGGTCCTCGGGCAGGTCGGCGGATTCGTCGGGCACCAGGGTGGCGGCCGGCGGGGCGTGCGGGATCGGTGTCGTGGTGACCGTGGCGGTCTGCGATACGTCATCGTCGGCGGGGCTCACCCCCCAATGATGACCCATCGCCGTCCCCGGCGTACACGCCCGCCGGTCGGACGCTTGTCGAGTGCGGGTCGGGGTCAGAGATGACGCAGCGCAGCGACGGTGTGCGGTCCGAGGCCGAGCTCGCGGGCGACGCCCAGGTCCGCCGCGGTGTCGACGTCGGTGCGCAGGTCGGCCCACTCCCGGCCGGCCGGGTCGAGTTCGACGGCGCCGGCGGCCCGGTGGGCGGCCGCCGAACCGGGCCCGAAGCGGGGAGCGGGGACGTCGGTACCGGTGCCGTGCAGCAGCACCGTCCCGGATCCGTCCCGGTCGGTGACGAAGCTCGAGCGGTGTTCACCGGCGGCGCGCAACACGGCGGCGACGGACGTGCTCGTCGCCGCCGGCAGATCGGCCTGCACGTACATCAGGCCCGTCGACTCGGGCCACGCCTCGCGCGCCCAGCGCGCACCGTCGACGAACGCGGAGTTGAGACCGGCGTCAGTCGGTGACCGGTGCGGCGACTCCCGCAGGCCGCGCATGCCCGAGCGCCGCGCCGCGGCGAGTACCTCGTCGTCGGGGCTGACGACGACGAGCCGAGAGATCCCGGCGCCGCGCAGGGCGTCGACGGTGTCGAGGAACATCGCCAGGACGAGGGAACCCCGGGCGACGGGGTCGTCACCCTCGAATGCGGTGGACAGCGTCGCCGCCAGTCGTGACTTCGCGCGGTGCAGATTCTTGACCGCCAGCACGGCCGCGACCGACGTCGCGACGGGCTCGTTGCCCCCCGCGTCGACGATCGTCGAGTCGGCGCCCGCGCCGACGGTGCTGTGTTCCATGCCGACCATCATGATGCACCGACCCCTGGTCGGTGACATTCCGGGTCGGCCATACCCGGCAGGGCACTAGGGTGAGCAGGGTCGGCCGTCCGGCCGGCGCCGGCGGTGGGAATACGGAATTGGGCTTGCCCGGTGGGAGGTTGCGGTGCGCGCGGCGGTGATGGGTGCGGGTTCTTGGGGAACCTCGGTGGCGAAGGTGCTGGTCGATGCCGGTACCGACACCGTGATCTGGGCGCGGCGACCCGAACTCGCCGAGGCGATCAACACCGAGCACGTCAACGCCGACTATCTACCCGGCATCGCGCTGCCCGCCGCGCTCACCGCGACGAGTTCGGCGGTCGATGCGCTGCTCGGCGCCGACGTCGTCGTCTGCGGTGTCCCGTCGCAGTCGTTGCGCCCCAACCTGACGCAGTGGACGCCCTACATCGGGTCGGATGCGTCGCTGGTGTCGCTCGCCAAGGGCATCGAATCCAACACCCTGCTACGGATGAGTGAGGTCATCGCCGAGGTGACCGGTGTCGCCGACGACCGGATCGCGGTGCTGACCGGGCCGAACCTGGCACGCGAGATCGCGGAGGGTCAACCGGCGGCGACCGTGATCGCCTGTGCCGACGAGGCGCGGGCGGTGACGCTGCAGAGCGCGTTCAGTACGCGATACTTCCGGCCGTACACCAACACCGACGTCGTCGGATGTGAGATCGGCGGCTCTGCGAAGAACGTCATCGCGCTGGCCTGCGGGATGGCCAGCGGCATCGGGTTCGGTCAGAACACCCTGGCGACGATCATCACTCGTGGGCTCGCCGAGACGATCCGGTTGGGTGTCGCGGTGGGCGCGCAGATCGAGACGCTGGCGGGTCTCGCCGGGATCGGGGATCTCGTCGCGACGTGTTCGTCGCCGTTGTCGCGCAACCGCACGTTCGGCGCGCGGCTGGGGGAGGGTGCCACCATGGCGCAGGCTCAGGAGGCCACCAACGGGCAGGTCGCCGAGGGCGTCAAGTCGTGCTCGTCGGTGCGTGCGCTGGCCGAGCGACACCAGGTGCCGATGCCGCTCACCGACGCGGTCCACCAGGTCTGTCACGACGGCATGTCGGTGGCCGACGCGGTCAATTCGCTGTTGGGCCGCAGCACCAAGCCGGAGATCTACCGGGACTGAGCGCCCGCCGCCGATCAGCCGAAGTCGAGCGGTCCCCGTTCGAGGGTGCGGTCGATCAGTCCCGAGATGTCGGTGATGGGTCCGTTGCCGGCGTTCGTCGGAATCCACATCGCGACATAGGGTCGGTGGTCGACGCACACATAGGCCTGGCCCGAGCCGTCGACCGTGTCCGTGATGAACCACTGGACCCCGGCCTGGCCGGCGGCGTGGATCTCCTGGAGATTGCTGGTGGGAGACAGCTCGGCAGGTCGGGTCACCCCGCACCGAAGTGTCATGTCGTCGCCCGGGCCGGTCGACGGCCACGTCGCGCGGTCGCCGGAGACCTCTTTGGTGCCGAAACCCTCGAAGGTGTCCGGTGCTTCGGTGAGCAAGCGGGTGCACTCCGCGGCGACCGGGCCGACGGAGTCGTAGGACTCGATCGGGGTCACCGGATCGGGGCGCAGCGCGGCGAACACGATGAAGCCGGCGAGCACCATCACGGGAATGGCTACCAGGGTCGCGACGAGTGCGGGGCTGAGACGTCCGCCGCCGCCATACCGCGCGGAGTCCTCGGCGGATTCGCCGTCGACGGGATCCTGCTGGGTGTCATCCGAACCTGCTGACGTCACCCCACAACAGTAGGAGTCGGTCTGCCGAACCCGCGCACGGGGACCCGTCAGGATCACCCGTCGTCGGCGGCCGGCCGACGCCCCTCAGCGCGTCGTGGGGACCACCGGGCAGGTCAGGGTGCGGGTGATCCCGTCCACCTTCTGGATCTGCGGAACCACGTTCTCGGTCAGGTGGGTGGCATCGGAGGCGTCGACCCGGACGATCACGTCGTACGGCCCACTGACCTCTTCCGACGAGGCGACCCCGGCGATCTCGGCGATGGTCGCGGCTGCGAGGGCGGCCCTGCCGACCTCGGTCTGGATCAGTATGTATGCCTGAACCACGGACATCCTCTCCGTCTGTGTCGTTCCCGGGCCACATCGTATGGGGCACATCGTCGACACGGGCTGTCGTACCGGCGGCTCGGCGCATGCGCGGTCGTCGGGCAGTGCACGACTGCCGCGGGCGGCCGGACTGTTGCGGATCGCTCTCGCCCGGCGGCCCCATACACTGTGGCACACATTGTCACCGACAACCCCGTGCGCGCGCGACCGGAAGAGGAAAGGCCCCGACGAGTGACCTTCGACGAGACAGGTCGGCAGGACCGCGCGATCGACCGGACCGACACGGTCGGGGCGATCGGTGAGCGTGCCGTGATCGCCGCGTTGACCGCGTCCGCGACCTCTGGTGAGCCCGCCGACGACATCGTGATCGGATCCGGTGACGACGCAGCCGTTCTCGACATCGGGGGATCGGCGGTGATCAGCACCGACACCGTCGTCGAGGGGCGCCACTTCCGATTCGACTGGTCGACGCCGGAGCAGGTCGGCGCCCGCGCGGTGGTGCAGAGTGCCGCCGACGTCGCCGCGATGGGCGGCCGCACAACGGGTCTCGTCGTGTCCATCGCGTGTCCGTCGGACACGCCGGTCGGCGTCGTCCTCGACCTCAACGACGGCGTGGTCCGCGCGGCACACGGACAGGGGGCCCGGGTGCTGGGCGGCGACCTCGTCGCGGCCGGTCAGGTGGTGGTGAGTGTCACCGCGGTCGGCGCGCTCGAGGGCCGGCCCCCGGTCTCGCTGGGCGGTGCCCGGCCTGGTGACGTCCTCGCGGTGAGCGGTCCGCTGGGGGCCAGCGCCGCGGGACTCGCGGTGCTGTCCGATCCGCGTCCGGTGGTCAGCGATTGGTCGGAACTGGTTGCACTGCACCGAGTTCCGAAACCCGACCTAGCCCAGGGGCCGGTCGCCGCGGCGGCAGGTGCGCACGCCATGACCGACATTTCCGACGGTCTGGTCGAGGAACTGCTCACGATGTCGAGGGCTGCCCAGGTCGCCATGACCGTGCATGGCGACGCCGTACCGCGGCGCCCGGATCTGGCTGCCGCGGCAAGCGAACTCGGGGCGGACGTCGACCGCTGGGTACTGGCCGGCGGCGAGGACCATCACCTGCTCGCGGCGTTCGGCGGGCCCACGGTGCCGCCGGGGTGGACCGTCATCGGCTCGGTGGGGGAGAAGTCCTCGTCGGCGCCCGAGGTCTGGGTCGACGACCGCCGGGTCGGCGGGCCCGACGGTCTCGAACTGCACGGGTGGCAGTCCTTCGCCGACCCGACTGGTGACTGAGGTCCCCGGGACGCACCATTAGAGTCGCCTCATGGCGATCTACGCACTCGACGACCGAGAACCGGTCCTGGGACAGGACACCTACGTGCACCCGGACGCGGTGGTGATCGGCGCGGTCACCCTGGGCGACGGTGTCTCGGTGTGGCCGGGCGCGGTACTCCGCGGCGACTACGGGACCATCACCGTCGGCGCCCGCAGCAACATCCAGGACGGCACCGTCATCCACTGCACGGTTCTCGACCCGACCGTGATCGGCGAACGGTGCGTCGTCGGACACAACGCGCACATCGAGGGCGCGACGATCGGAAACGACTGCCTCATCGCCTCGGGATCGGTGGTCCTGAACGGGTCCACGGTCGGCGACGGCGCGATCGTCGGAGCCGGCGCGGTGGTCCCGTTCAAGTTCGACGTCCCCTCGCGACGGATGGCGCTCGGTGTACCGGCCCGGCTCCGCGACGGCTACGAGGTACCGGAGGGGCACACCGAACTCAACTGCGAGATGTACTTCCAGAACGCGCAGCACTATCGCACCGCCCTGAAACGACTGGACTGACGACCGCCCACGACGGAGGCAATCGAGTGACCGCACCACCCAAACCCCTTGCCGAACTGATCGACCCGGGCTGGGCGCAGGCGCTCGCCCCGGTCGAGCCGCTCATCACCGAGATGGGCCGGTTCCTGCGCACCGAGATCGCCGAGGGGCGGCGCTATCTGCCTGCGGGACAACATGTCCTGCGGGCATTCACGCGCCCCCTCGACGGCGTGCGCGTGCTGATCGTCGGGCAGGATCCATACCCGACGCCCGGACACGCCGTCGGACTGAGCTTCTCGGTGGCGCCCGACGTGCGCCCGATCCCGCGTTCCCTGACGAACATCTACACCGAGTACTGCGCCGATCTCGGTTACCCCATGCCGACCACCGGGGATCTCACGCCGTGGGCGGACAACGGCGTGCTGCTGCTGAACCGCGTGCTCACGGTGGCCCCCGGCGAGCCGGCCTCTCACCGGGGGAAGGGCTGGGAAGAGGTGACCGAGTGCGCGATCAAGGCGCTTGCCGCCCGCGACGAGCCGCTCGTCGCGATCCTGTGGGGCCGGGACGCCGCGGGACTGGAGAAGTGGCTGCCCGACGTCCCGACCATCGTGTCGGCGCATCCGTCACCGTTGTCGGCCTCGCGCGGGTTCTTCGGGTCCCGACCCTTCAGCCGGGCCAACGAGGAACTGATGGACCTCGGGGCCGAACCGGTGGAGTGGCGTCTGCCGTGACCCTTCGAGGCTCGTCGACCTCGACGCGCTCCTTCGTCGCTTGCTCGGCCCGGCGGCTGGCGCTCCTCGCACCTCAGTACCTGCGGCCTGGCGGCCGTCGTGGATCGTGAAAGAACACTCTTGAGCGTCCACATCTCTGCTCCCTGAGGTGCGAGCGAAGCGAGCCACGAAGGGCTCCGCAACCTGTCTCACCAGGCCCTTCGTGGCTCGTCGCTGGCGCTCCTCGCACCTCAGGGAGCAATGGTCATGTCGTTCTTTCGGATCAGGGGGCGGTGGTGGCGCGGCCCCGGGTGAAGTCCGGCGCGCGCTTGCCGACGAAGGCGTCGACTCCCTCGATGCCCTCGGGCAGTCCGGACCGTTCGGAGATGGAGCGGGCTTCGAGGGCGAGGTGCTCGACCAGCGTGGTGTCGGCGGAGACGGACAACAGATGCTTGGTCATCGCGTCGGCGTCACGGGGACCCGACGCGATGGCCTCGGCGGACGTGCGCGCGGCGGAATCGACCTCGTCGTCGGCGACGATCTCCGACAGCAGCCCCCACTGCTGGGCCTCGTCGGCGCTGATGACGCGGTCGGTCAAGATGATCTGGCGTGCCCGGGCAGCGCCGACAGCGCGGGGGAGGGTCCAGGTGAGACCCCCGTCGGGGGTGAGACCGATACCGCGGTAGGCGGGCCGCAGCCGGGTCGACGGACCACCGACGGCGACGTCGGCGTGCAACACCAGCGACATGCCCGCGCCGGCGGCCCAGCCCTTCGCGGCGACGACGACGGGGCGGTCCGCCTCGTACAGGGCGCCGACGAGCTGATGGAAGTTGTCGGCGATCTCGCGCAGATAGGTCGGGCGGTCGTCCGCACCGGCGAAGGCGCGGACGTTGCCGCCGGCGCAGAAGTTCTTGCCCAGCCCGACGAGCAGGACCGCCCCCACGTCACGCTGTCCACGCGCGACCTCGCGCAGTGCCTGGGTTCCCGCGGCGAGGGCGGCGTCGTCGAGCGAGTTGCCCGCACCTGTCGTCGAGACCGCGATGGTGAGGACGCCGTTGCGCTCGTGCACCAGAGCGTCGGAGGCGTCTACGGCAGCGGGGGTGGTGGGGTTCGATGAGGCCATGCGCGAAACCCTATCGCGCACACACCAAAGACCCGATGCCGGGGAGCTTGCGCTCATGGCATCGGGTCTCGTGCTCTCGAACTCCCACCCGCGGACGGGCGAGGAGGTCAGACAGCTGCGGTCTTGCCGGCCTTCAGGCAGGAGGTGCAGACGTTCTTGCGCTTGCGGTTGCCGGGGGCGACCTCCACGCGAACGGACTGGATGTTCGGGTTCCAGCGGCGGTTGGTACGGCGGTGCGAGTGAGACACCGACTTGCCGAAGCCCGGGCCCTTGCCGCAAATATCGCAGACGGCAGCCATCGTCGAACTCCCTTGGTAGATGATCATGGTCTGGTGGTCAGCCGCTCGGATCGATCGGCACCACCGGTGGGTGTGCGCGCTCGAGGCGAAAGGCAACCCTGCAAGGATAACCAGGTCGTGGTGGCGTGACCAAATCCGAGCCGATCCGCCACCCGGTCCCGCTCGGTCGCGCCGCACGGTCGGACACCCCGAGTAACCTTGCCCACAACCTCATCAGCCGGTCACGTTGCGCGCGAGAGCACAGTACGTCGCGCGCCGCGTCTGCGAGAAAGAGCCACCGTGTGATCGCCCGCACCGTCAACCCGCAGTTGCTGCGCGATTGGGCCCGAGTCTCGGTCGAACAGCTCGAGTCGCTGCGCGGCGAGATCAACGACCTCAACGTGTTCCCGATCCCCGATTCGGACACCGGGAGCAACATGCTCTTCACGATGCGGGCCGCGGCCGAGGCGGTCGAGAAGGCGCCGCCCGACGCGTCGCTGCCCGAGGTCGCCCGCGCGATGGCCGACGGCGCGGTGGCGCAGGCGCGGGGCAACTCGGGGATCATCCTCTCGCAGGTGCTGGTCGGACTCGCGGACGGTGCGGAGATCCTGGGCGACACCGACGCCCTGACCTTCGCCGAGTTGTCGACGCTGGGTCTGCGTCTCGGTTCGCTCGCGGCGACCCGTGCGGTGAGCGAACCGCGCGAGGGTACGGTCCTCACGCTGGTGCGGGTCGCCGCCGAATCGGCCGCGGCGCACGAGCACGAGTCCCCGGCCGACCAGGTGCGCGCCGTCGCCGACGACTGCGCCGAAGCGCTCGAACGCACCCCGGAACAGCTGTCGGTGCTCGCGAACGCGGGCGTGGTGGACGCGGGCGGGCGTGGCTTCCTCGCGATCGTGGACGCCATGGTCAAGGTCATCACCGGCGTCTCGCACCGCCGCCGGCGTTACCGGGGCATCCTCACCGACAGCACCACACTGGGTCACGGACCGGACGACAGCTGCCTCGACGGGAGCGACCAGGATTTCGAGGTCATGTACCTCCTCGACGGCGCGGCCGGTGAGCAGATCGCCGAACTGCGCGAACGTCTGGACGAACTCGGCGACGCGGTGGTGATCGTCGGCGACAGTTCCAGCGGTGAGGGCGAACGCTTCTCGGTACACGTTCACACCTGCCACCCGGGTGCGGCGGTCGAGGCCGGCGCGGGCATCGGGCAGCTCTCGGATGTCCGGATCACCTGCTTCGCGCTCGATGCCATTCGCACACAGGCGGATTCGGCTGAGCCGCCGCCTCGGCACAAACGGGCCGTGGTGGTCGTCGTGTCCGGTGACGGCGCGGCCGAACTGTTCGGCGAGGCCGGTGCGGTCGTGCTGCGCGCCGACGACGGACTCTCCGCCCACGAGCTGGGCCGCGCGATCCGCGACACCGACAGCGCGCACGTCGTCGTCATGGCCAACGGCGCATTGACATCGCAGGATCTCGTCACGGTCGCCACCGAGGTGCGGTCCACCCAGCGTTCGGTCCTGATGCTGCCGACGTCGTCGATGACC
Organism: Gordonia sp. SGD-V-85; assembly: GCF_001456905.1. Taxonomy (NCBI): domain Bacteria; kingdom Bacillati; phylum Actinomycetota; class Actinomycetes; order Mycobacteriales; family Gordoniaceae; genus Gordonia; species Gordonia sp. SGD-V-85. The sequence continues at coordinate 93,457 of NZ_LNQO01000010.1, read as the reverse complement.
CAGTGCCTCGCCGCTCTCGCCGTGCACGATCCGAGCGAGGTCCCCGACGTCGACGCCTACGCGATGGCCGAGGCCGCCGCCGGGGCACGCTGGGGATCGCTGCAGTCGGCAACCACGAGGATGATGACGCTGGCGGGGATGAGCGAGGTCGGTGACGTGCTGGGGCTGATCGGCGACGACGTGCTCGTCGTGGCGCCGGATCAGACGTCGGCGTGCACCGCCCTCGTCGACCTCATGCTCTCCACCGGAGGCGAGCTCGTCACGGTGCTCGCCGGGGTCGAGGTCGACGAGGCCGCCCTCGAGGCCGTCGAGGAGCAGATGCGGCGCAGCTACCCCGGCATCGAATTGGCGGTGTACCGCACCGGACAGCGCACCGATCTCGTCCAGGTGGGTGTGGAGTGACCGAACTGGCACTGTCGGATTCGCTGTCCGACGTCCTGGGGACCAAGCCCGCCGAACAGCTCGCCACCGTCGGCGTGCACACGGTCGGGGAGCTGTTGCGGTACACGCCCCGCCGGTACATCCGACGCGGCCACGTGGTCGACCAGGAGCGGCCCGAACCGGGTGAGTGGCTGACGATCGTCGGACGGATCACCAAGTCCGATCTCATCAAGATGAGGAGCCGCAAAGGGTCGTTCCTCAAGGTGAAGGTCACCGACGACAACGACGTCTACGAGGCCAGCTTCTTCAACGCCCACCGCCTCAAGGGGCTGTTCCGACCCGGTGCACGGGTGATGATGGCCGGCGCGGTCAAGTACTTCCGCGACCAGATCCAGTTGTCGCATCCGGAATGGATGATCCTTCCCGACGGCGATCCGGAGATCGAGGACGTCGTCGGTTCCAAGATGCTGACCGAGATGTACGCGATCGAGGAGCAGATCACCGGAGAGCGCGGCGATCACCCCCTGGTCACCATGTTCGACCGCGACATCCTGCCGATGTACCCGGCCAACAAGAACATTCAGACCTGGGACATCCTCGGCGCGGTCCGTCGGGTCCTGAGTGAGAGCGCGCCGATTCCCGACGCACTCACCGAAGCCGAACGCCGCGCGCGGGGTCTCGTCAGCACCGACGAGGCGATCCGCAAGATCCACCTGCCCGATGCCGAGGACGACGTGAAGGTCGCCGCCCATCGGCTGAAGTTCGATGAGGCGCTGGCCATCCAGACCGTGCTGGCGCAGCGCCGGCTGGCGGGGCGGAGCGAGTCGGCGCCACCGTGTCCACGCGTGCCCGGCGGTCTCGAGGACAAGTTGCGTGACCGACTCCCGTTCACCCTGACCAACGGTCAGGTCGAGGTGGGGGAGGAGCTCGCCGAGGATCTGGCCCGCGCGCAGCCGATGTCGCGGCTGTTACAGGGCGAGGTCGGGTCCGGGAAGACACTCGTGTCGTTGCTGGCAATGCTGCGGGTCGTCGACAACGGGTACCAGTGTGCCATCCTGGCCCCGACGGAAGTGCTTGCCGCACAGCACTACCGGACGATGAAGACGATGCTGGGCGACCTCGCCGAGGCGGGCGAACTGACCGCGGCCGACGGCGCGACGCGCCTCGCGCTGCTGACGGGTTCGATGAAGACCAAGGGCCGGCGCGAGACGCTCCTCGACGTGGTGACGGGCCAGGCCGGGATCGTGATCGGGACCCACGCGCTCCTCGAGGACAAGGTCGAGTTCTTCGACCTCGGACTCGTCGTGATCGACGAACAGCACCGCTTCGGCGTGGAGCAGCGAGATGTGTTGCGCGGCAAGGGTCGCGACGGACGGATACCGCATTTCCTCGTGATGACCGCGACGCCGATCCCGCGGACCGTCGCCATGACCGCCTTCGGTGACCTCGAGACCTCGGTCCTCCGGGAGCTGCCGCGCGGCCGGCAGCCGATCACCACGTCGGTGGTGCCCACCGGGAAATCCTCATGGGTCGACCGGGTGTGGTCGCGCGCCAACGAGGAGATCGACGCCGGCCGTCAAGTCTATGTCGTGTGCTCGCGCATCGGCGACGGGCCCGAACCCGAGCCCGACGACAACGAGGAGAAGGGCCCGCGGACGACCTCGGTCCTCGAGCAGTACGAGGCCCTCGTCGCCGGCCCGTTCGCGCACCGACGCGTGGAGCTCCTGCACGGCCGCCTACCCGCCGACGAGAAGAACGCCGTCATGGATGCTTTCGGTCGGGGCGAGGTGGACGTGCTGGTGTCCACCACCGTCATCGAGGTGGGTGTCGACGTGCCCAATGCGACCACGATGGTCATCGTCGATGCCGATCGGTTCGGCGTGAGCCAGCTGCATCAGTTGCGCGGTCGTGTGGGACGCGGGCGGCATGCGGGTCTGTGCCTGTTGATGACGAATGCCCGGGACGGCTCGCCGTCGATGGACCGCCTCCGCGCCGTGGCCGGTTCGAACGACGGATTCGAGCTCGCGCGAGTCGATCTCGAGCAACGGCGGGAGGGTGATCTGCTCGGGTCCCTACAGTCGGGCGTCAACACGTCGTTGCGGTTCCTGTCCCTGCTCGATGACGTCGAGGTCATCGAGGACGCCCGCGATCTCGCGGAAGACGTGGTGAGCGAGGACATCACGCTGCTCGAACACCGGCCGCTCGCCGACCTCGTCGACGGAATCCTCGTCCCGAACAAGATCGCGTACCTCGACAAGTCCTGACCGGCTCGGCCCGAGGCCAGTTGTCGCGTGTCGGTGCGCCTGGCGCCACGTTCTGCGACATCGGTACCCGGCCGATCGACACACGGAACCAGAAGGTCGCCGTGTGCGTCTGAGAATGCATGGTGATGCGTTCGCCGACGCTGCGACGACTCCGCATGCGGATCCGATGGATGCGCTGGACGCCGCGGGACTCGCCGTCCTGGTCGCCACGGCAGTGGGCGGTGCTCGTCGCCGCGGTCGTCACAGCAGTGGTGGTCGCCGTCGGCGTCGACGCCTTTCGGGCCGGTCCCGACACCGACCCGAGGATTCGGGCGATGGCGGGGCAGGCGGCGTCGCTGCTCGCCTCGATCCCGATCAGTGCGGGGCGTACCGACCGACAGGATTACGACCGGTCCGCGTTCGGCACCGCGTGGTCGGACGCCGCGTCCGTACCCGGAGGCGGCAACGGATGCGACACCCGTAACGACGTGCTCGCCCGGGATCTGCGCGACATCCGAGCCGGCCCGACGTCGAGTTGTCCGCGTGCCGTACTGGCGGGCGAACTGCGGAGCCCGTACACCGGCGACTTCGTGGTCTTCCGGCGCGATCGGAGCGCGTCGGCGGTGCAGATCGACCACATCGTGCCGTTGTCGTACGCCTGGGACATGGGAGCGTGGGCGTGGCCGCCCGACCGGCGGTTGGACTTCGCGAACGATCCCGCCAATCTCGTTGCCGTCGACGGGCGTTCGAACCAGGACAAGAGCGACTCCGAACCCGCGCGCTGGATGCCGCCGGTCCGGGGATTCTGGTGCCAGTATGCGATACAGTTCGTGACCGTCACGGCTGCATACAGATTGACGGTCGACGAGCCCTCCCGACGCGTCCTGTCGGAGGCGCTGCGGTGTGCGGACTGACGACCATGCGCCGCCGCGTCAATGCGCGCCCGCGCCCTCCGAGTTGTGCAACAGGTTCAGTCCGACGACACCCGTGAGGATGAGGAAGATGCATCCGAGCCGAGCGAGGCCGGCCGGTTCTCGCAGGAACAGGATTCCGTAGATCGCGGTACCGACCGCGCCGATCCCCACCCAGACCGCGTAGGCCGTGCCCAGGGGGATCGAGCGGATCGCGTAGGCGACACCGGCCATGCTCACGATCACCCCGATGATGAACAGGGCCGTCCACATCGGACGTGTGAAGGTGTTCGACTTCTCCAGAGCTGCCATGTAGATGATCTCGACCAGACCCGCGGTCACCAGGAGAAGCCACGCCACTTCCCGATCGCTCCCGTCTTCGGACATCTGTACGGCGTCACAGTAGGCGGGAGACGGGCGGGATGCGCGCCGAGATCAGTCCGAGAACGACGGAGGTCCTCCCGCCGGCCGCTTCACCTGTGCGAATGCCGAGACGCCCGCGAGCGTCACCAGAGACGAGAAAAGTGCGTCCGCTTCGTCACCGGTCGGGATGTCGGAGAGGACGGGACCGAAGAAATGGTTGCCGTCGATCCCGGTGATGGGGCTCCCGCCGGCCTCGCCCAGAGCATGCTGGCCGCGTTGATGCGACGCGCGCAGGGCGTCGTCGAACGACTCGTCGTCCATGGCCTCGGCCAGGCCGGCGGGGAGGCCGGTGTCGACGAGGATCTCCGACACCGCCGCGGGCGTCATCTCGTCGCCCGCATGGTGGAGCCGTCGGCCGATCGCCGAATAGAGGGGTTCGAGCGAATCGGTCCCGGACTCGTCGACGGCCGCCATCAACACACGTCCGAGTCGCCGCGAGGTGTCGAGTTGCTGCCGCTGCTCGTCGGAATCCGGCTCCTGGTCCTCATTCAGGATGGCCAGACTCATCACGTGCCAGTCGACGGAGGCATCGTGTGCCTGAGCCCGATCGATGAGCCATCGCGATGCGGCCCAGGCGAAGGGGCACACGGGGTCGAAGTAGAAATCGAAGTGGGTCATGAGAACTCCGGTGGTCTCGGACGAATGTGCAAGGGGTTTAGGACTGTGCGGTCAGGGAATCGATCGCGGCGCGCAACTTCACCGCGGCATCACGTGCGACCGGTTCGAGGTCCGGTTCGCCCGAGACCTGGACCATGAGATCGGGGTTCATCGCCTCGACCAGCGTGTGGTCGGGGTTCCCCGGGTCGGAGCGAACGACGACGTTGCACGGCAACAGCAACCCGATCTGCCGCTGGACGCCGAGCGCCCGATGCGCCAGCGGCGGATTGCACGCGCCGAGTATCAGGTACGGCTCCATGTCCTCGTCGAGTTTCGTCTTGAGCGTCGCCTGGACGTCGATCTCGGTGAGGATGCCGAATCCCTGATCGGCGAGCGCGGCTCTGGTCCGTTCGACCGCCTCCGGGAAGGGGTGCGGCAGCGTGGTGGTCAGTGCGAGTGACATCGTGTGTCCTTTCTTGTCGGCCCTCAAGGGGCGTGTACCCGATTCGGGTGAGGTCAATGCTTGAAGCTGATCGACGGGAGGATCCGGCGCAACCAGGATGGTGTCCACCACGCCGCCCGGCCGGTGATGCGTAGCAGCGCCGGCAGGAGGGTGAGGCGGATCAGGACGGCGTCGAGCAGGACTGCCACACCCAGGATGATCCCCATCTCCTTCGGAGGGAGTGGTTGGGCCAGGGCGAAGGTGAAGAAGACGGCGACCATGACCGCAGCTGCGGCGAAGATGATCCGCCCGGAGTGGGCCATGCCGTCGACCTGCGCGGTCGATGGATCCCCGGAGCGTTCGTAGTGTTCTTTGGCGGTGGCGAGGAGGAACACGGTGTAGTCCATCGCGATCGCGAAGATCATGGCGAAGAAGAACACGGGGGCCCAGCCGTCGAGAAATCCCTGAGGTGTGAAGCCCAGCAGGTCTGCCAGGTGCCCGTCCTGGAAGATCAGCTTCGCGACGCCGAACGCCGCGGCGGTGGACAGCAGGCTCACCACAGTGCCGATGAGTGCGATCAGCGGCGCTTGGAGTGACACCAGCAGCAGGACGAAACCGAGGACGAGAATGACGGCGACGACCAGCGGGAAGTAGTCGTTCAGAGCGTGCTGCAGGTCGAGGTTCTCGGTGGGCGCGCCGCCGACGAGAGCGCCGTCGGGCAATGCGTCACGCAGGTCGTCGACGATTGTGGCCATCTGGCCGGCGGACGGGTCGACGGTCGGAAGAGCCTGCATGAGAACGAGGCCCGAGTCGTCCGCGGCCGGCGTCGCGGGAGTGACCATGGTGATCCCCGGGGACTGCGCCGCGACCGCGGCGGCCTGCTGCGCCTCGTCGGCGGGTGCGACGATCTGCAGCATCCCCGGTGCGCCCTCGCCCATCTGCGACTGCACGAGTTCATAGCCCTGGCGGACGGGCGCGTCGGCCGGGACGACGCCGATGGAGGGCATAGCGACCTTCAACCCGACGACCGGGATCGCGAGCGCGACGAGAACAACCAGGGAGCCGGTGGCGACAGCCCACGGATGGCGCTGCAGGAAGCCGCCCCAGCGTGCGAACACCGGCGATCGGTGCTGCTGGCGGCGCGCGTACGGCAGCGAGACCGCGTTGATCCGGCCACCCAGGGCGCCCAGCGCGGCGGGTAGGAGAGTGAGGGTTGCCGCGAGGACGAAGGCCACCGCGAGCATGATGCCCACCGCCATCGTGCGCACCGCCGGTGCCGGAACCAGCAGCACGGCCGACAGGCTCACCAGAACCGTGATGCCGGACAGCAACACCGCCTTGCCTGCGGTGTCCATCGTCTGCGCCACCGCCGCGCGCATGTCGTCGCCGTGCTCCCGGACCGAGTCGCGGAACCGCGACACCAGGAACAGTGCGTAGTCGATGCCCAGCGCCAGCGCGAACATCATCGCGAAGTTCATGGCCCACACCGAGATCGGGGTGACCTGGTTCAACAACACCAGGCCGCCCGCGGATGCGACGAGACCGGCGATGGTCAGCAACAATGGGAGACCGGCCGCGACGAGCGACCCGAAGGCGAGCACCATGATCGTCAGCGTGACCGGCCATGAGAACAGCTCGGCCTTGATCATCGCGTCGTGATTGGCCTCGTTGAAGTCGCTCCACAGGGCCGAGGCACCCGTCGGGTACACCTCGATCCCGTTTCCGGACAGGGCGATCAACGCGTCCTTGTGCTCATCGACAGCGCGCACCATCTCGTCGGTGTCGGCGGCCGCGCCCACTATGACGATCCCGGTGTGGCCGTCCGGGCTGATCGACGTGCCGGGCTGTGGCGGGACGACCTGGGCGAACCGGCTGTCCGTCCCCGCCAGTGCAGCGATCTCGCCGACCACCTCTCGAATCGCGGGACCGTCGACCGTGTCGCGCTCGGAGTGGACGACCACATGGACCGCTGCCGACGAGTTCCCGCCGAAATGTTGCTGAGCCAGCTCGCGGACCTGCACGGACTCCGACCCGTCGGCCTGCCAGCCCGCGCCCGCGAGTGCGGAAAACACCGACGGCGCCGCGGCTCCCAGGACGAGCAGGACGAGGAGCCACACGCCGAACACCCAGCGGGCGTGCGCGGCCATGGCCGCACCCCACCGGCCGAGGCCCCCGGGCGGGGAGCCCGCGGGGTCGGTAGTGGTCGCCTCGTCGGACAGAGGTGTGATCGGCGCCATGGATTTCCTTTCGTATATACCCCTGGGGGTATCCGCCTGGCGGCTAACATACCCATGGGGGTATCTTGACGTCAAGAATTCAGCACCCAACCGGACGTCGGTGGTGCACGACAGCGAGGAGGCCTCGATGGCCGATGACAAGAGGCCCCACGTGGCCGTCGGCGACGATGCGATGAGTGCCGTCCTCAACCGTCTACGCCGAGCGCAGGGGCAGCTCGCCGGCGTGATCGCGATGATCGAGGCCGGGCGTGACTGCAAGGATGTGGTCACCCAGCTCGCCGCGGTGTCCCGCGCGCTCGACCGCGCCGGCTTCAAGATCGTGGCCTCGGGAATGCGGCAGTGCATCGAGACCGTTGACGGTGAGCAACCGCCGTTGACCGAGGCAGAGCTGGAGAAACTCTTCCTCGCACTCGCCTGAGGCGCCGACCGTGGATCTCGTTGGGGACTCCGAAACTGCGGCGTTACTCTGAGAACGGCACTGTCCGGGCGGTTGCGCCCGGAACCACCGAAGTCGAGGATGTTGATGAGCGCACCCACCGCAGAGCAGTCCGTCGCCGAAGGCGGCTCCGGCGCCGAGAAGTCCGACACCGAGAAGGTCGTTCTCGGGCTTGCCCGTGCCGCCAAGTCGGCGTCCCGCTCGCTGAGCGGTCTGACGACCGCGGGCAAGAACGAGGTCCTGCTCGCCGCGGCCGACGCCATCGAGGCGGCCACCGACACCATCCTCGCCGCGAACGCCGAGGACATCGCACGTGCCGAGGCGGCCGACATCGAGGTGAGCCTGCTCGACCGGCTGCGGCTCGACGCGTCGCGCGTGGCCGGTATCGCCAACGGTCTGCGGCAGGTCGCCGTGCTCCCCGACCCGATCGGTGAGGTGGTTGCGGGGAAGACCCTCCCCAACGGGCTGCAGCTGCGTCAGCTGCGCGTGCCCCTGGGGGTCGTGGGCATCGTGTACGAAGCGCGCCCCAACGTCACCGTTGATGCGTTCGGGATCTCCTTCAAGTCCGGGAACGCGGTGCTGCTGCGTGGCTCGTCGTCGGCCGCGTCGTCGAACGCCGAACTCGTGCGCGTGCTGCGGGAGACCCTGTCGGCCAAGGGGGTCAGCGCGGATGCGGTGTCGCTGCTGCCCAGCGACGATCGGTCCAGCGTGACCGCGCTCATCCGGGCGCGCGGACTCGTGGACGTGGTCATCCCCCGTGGCGGCGCGGGCCTCATCGAGGCCGTGGTGTCGAATGCGACGGTCCCGACGATCGAGACCGGCGTCGGCAACTGCCACGTCTACGTCCACGCACTCGCCGACCTCGATGTCGCGGCGCGTGTCATCCTCAACTCCAAGACCCGCCGGCCGAGTGTCTGCAACACCGCGGAGACCGTGCTCATCGACAAGGCTGTCGCGGCCGACGCGCTGCCGCGGATCACCTCGGTGCTGCAGACCCAGGGCGTGGTCATCCACGGCGACGAGCCGGGTATGGAGCCGGCCACCGAGGACGACTGGTCCATGGAATACCTGTCGATGGACATCGCGATGAAGGTGGTCGACGGGCTCGACGCCGCGGTCGCCCACATCGACACCTACGGAACCGGCCACACGGAGGCGATCATCACCACCGACCTGGCGGCCGCCGACGAGTTCACCCGGCGCGTGGATGCCGCCGCCGTCATGGTCAACGCATCGACCGCCTTCACCGACGGCGAGCAGTTCGGCTTCGGCGCCGAGATCGGCATCTCCACCCAGAAGCTCCATGCCCGCGGCCCGATGGGTCTGCCGGAACTGACCTCGACCAAATGGGTGGTCTGGGGCAACGGCCACGTGCGGCCCGCCTGATGAGCGCGACGACCCCGGACGCGGGGACCGCGGGATACACCGGCTCGGGCCCGGCCGTCGTGCCGTCGTTCGAGGGTGTCGACGACGTCGTCGGTCGCCTTCGCGCGACGGGTTACCTCGCCGACGACGCGACCGCGACCTCGACCTTCCTGGCCGACCGTCTCGGCAAGCCGTTGCTGGTCGAGGGGCCGGCGGGTGTCGGCAAGACCGAACTCGCCCGGTCCATCGCGGCGGCCACGGATGCCGAACTCATCCGCCTGCAGTGCTACGAGGGCATCGACGAGGCCCGCGCGCTGTACGAGTGGAATCACGCCAAGCAGATCCTGCACATCCAGGCGACGGGGGACCGCGCGTGGGATGAGGCCAAGGCCGACATCTTCTCCGACGAGTTCCTCCTGCCGCGGCCGCTGCTCAAGGCGATCTCGCGCGAGGGTGCCACCGTGCTCCTCATCGACGAGGTCGACAAGGCCGACGTCGACATGGAGGGTCTGCTGCTGGAAGTGCTCAGCGATTTCGCGATCACCATCCCGGAGATGGGAACCGTTGCCGCTCAGCGTCGTCCGATCGTCTTGCTGACATCGAACGCGACCCGTGAACTGTCCGAGGCACTCAAGCGTCGTTGTCTGTACCTCTACATCGACTTCCCGGATGCCGAGCGCGAGAAGGAGATCCTCGCGTCGCGGGTGCCGAACCTGTCGGATTCGCTCAGCGCCGAGCTGGTGCGGATCGTCGGTGTCCTACGCACACTCGACATCCGCAAGAAACCGTCGGTGGCCGAGACGATCGACTGGGCGAACACGCTGTTGGCGCTGGGAGCCGGGGAGAAGGCCACGGCGAAGAGCGGTGGCGGATTCGACGACGGGCTCATCGCACGGACTCTCGGTGTCGTGCTGAAGCACCGGCCGGACCTCAAGACGGCTCTCAAAGAACTCAAGCTGGGCTGATGACGGCTCCGCTCGTCGCGCACCTCACCGATTTCGTCGACGAGTTGCGTCGTCGCGGGATCGTGGTCGGGCCGTCGGCGCTGATCGATGCGGCGAGTGCGATGGAGGTCCTCGACCTCCTCGAACGCCCCCATCTACGCGAGGGGCTCGCGACGACACTGCTCGTCGATCATGCCCATCGCGGTGTGTTCGACCGGGTCTTCGACCTGTGGTTCCCGGTCGGCGCCGGAATGCGCACCGTGACCGAGGATCTTCCGCGCACCCCCGACGGCGAGCTCGATGTCGAGGCGGTCCGGGACGCGCTGGCGGAGATGCTCGCCGACGACGCGTCGGCGAACGACGGCCGGCTCGACCAGGCCATCGCGATGATCGTCGACGAGTTGGGGCGGTACGGATCGACTCGGGGCGAGGCGTTCTCGGCCTATCAGGCCATCACCGCGGTGAGTCCGCAGACACTGATCGCGAAGATCGCGGCGGCCATGGCCGGTGATGGCGATGGGGACGGCGGCCGGGCCGGTACGGAACCGCTCTACCGGCAGGCGGCGCGCCAGAAGGCCAACGATCTGCGTGCGGCGATCGAGCGAGAGACCCAGCGGCGCATGGCCGACCGCAACGGCCGCCAGAAGGTCGGCGCCTACGCGGTGCCCCCGCTACCCGAGAACGTCAACTTCCTGTCGGCGGGTGCCAAAGAACAGGTGGAGATTCGCAAGACCATCGAGCCACTGGCGAGGTTGCTGGCCGCGAAGCTCGAGACGAGGCGACGGCGCGCTCACCGCGGCGCGGTCGACGTCCGGAAGACGCTGCGCGCCTCGATGTCCACCGGTGGGGTGCCCATCGAACTCAGTCACCGCAAGCCGCGACCGGGGCGGCCCGAACTCATCATCATCTGCGACGTGTCGGGGTCGGTGGCCGGGTTCAGTCAGTTCACGTTGCGCTTGGTGTATGCACTGCGGCAACAGTTCTCGAAGGTGCGGGTGTTCGCCTTCGTCGACACCGTCGACGAGGTGACCGACTACTTCGACCACGGCGAAGAGGATTTCGGTGCGGCGATGCACCACATGATCTCCGCCGCGCGGATCTCCACCCGCGACGGTCACTCGGACTACGGCAACATGCTGGCCGGGTTCGTCGCCGACTACGGCGATTCGCTGACCCACCGGGGTGCGTTGCTGATCCTCGGGGACGGGCGGAACAACTATCACGATCCGCACGCCGACGCGCTCGCCGAACTGGTGGAACGGGCCCGGCACGCCTACTGGCTCAACCCGGAGGCCAAGCAGCACTGGGGCACGGGTGACTCGGTCGCGACCGATTACGCGGACGTGATCGACATGTTCGAATGCCGGAACGCCACACAACTGGGCACGGTCATCGCCGACCTCCTGCCGATCTGACCAGCGCTGCCGATTCGCATCAGTGCTCGACGCGTAGACTGACCGTCCATGTCACCCGACCGCCCGCGTGCGCGCCGTATCGGCGTGATGGGCGGCACGTTCGACCCGATCCACAACGGGCACCTCGTCGCGGCCAGCGAGGTCGCCCACCGGTTCTCGCTGGACGAGGTGATCTTCGTCCCGACCGGCCGTCCCTGGCAGAAGATCGGCGAGGCGACGACGGTGAGCCCGCCGGAGGACCGCTACCTCATGACGGTCATCGCGACCGCGTCGAATCCGCAGTTCAGCGTCAGTCGTGTCGACATCGACCGGGACGGCGACACCTACACCGTGGACACGCTCCGCGACCTGCGAGCGCTGCTCCCGGAAGCCCAGCTGTACTTCATCACCGGTGCCGACGCGCTGGAATCCATCCTGTCGTGGCAGGACTGGGAAGAGCTGTTCGGCCTCGCCCGATTCGTCGGCGTGAGCCGCCCGGGGTACGAGCTCGACGCCACGCACCTGGCCCACCATCTCGAGGCCATGCCCGCCGACACCCTGCATCTGCTCGAGATCCCGGCGCTGGCGATCTCGTCCACCGAGTGCCGGACGCGCGCGTTGCAGGGTCGGCCCGTCTGGTACCTGGTGCCCGACGGCGTCGTGCAGTACATCGCCAAGCGGAAGCTGTATCGTGCGCCCCGGGCGTCGTCGCCCGGTGTCTCCGCCCCGGCGCTTCCGGGGGCCAACCGCCCCGAGCGGCTCCCGCCCGAGGAAATTCCTCCCGGAGAGTTGCAGGGCGATACCGACGGGTCGGGCCGCGCCCTGGGCGAACAGGCCGTGACCGAATGAGAGGACAAGTGTGACTGCGTCAGCTGAAGCGCTGGAGATGGCCAAGGTGGCCGCCCTGGCCGCGGCCGAGAAGCTCGCCCATGAGGTGACGGTGATCGACGTGTCGGAGCAGTTGGTGATCACCGACGCCTTCGTGATCGCCTCCGCCGACAACGAGCGTCAGGTGAACTCGATCGTCGACGAGGTCGAGGAGAAGCTGCGGGAGGCCGGCCACAAGCCGCTGCGGCGCGAGGGCACGCGCGAAGGTCGTTGGGCACTGCTCGATTACGCCGACATCGTGGTGCACATCCAGCACACCGATGAACGACGCTTCTACGCGCTGGAGAGTCTGTGGAAGGACTGCCCGGTGGTCGAGGTGGACGGGCTGTCGTGAGTGGCGGTCCCGACTCACACGACACCGCCGTCGAACGTCTCACCCCGGTGGTGCGGCGCCTGATCCTGTTGCGGCACGGTCAGACCGAGTACAACGCGGCGAGCCGGATGCAAGGCCAGATCGACACCGACCTGTCCGAACTCGGTGTCCGGCAAGCTGGTTCGGCCGCGGTCGAGCTCGCCAAGCGGCAACCGGTGGTCATCTGGTCGTCGGATCTGCGGCGGGCCCGCGACACCGCCGAGGCGCTCGCGCAACGAACCGGTCTGCCGGTGACCACCGACGTACGCCTACGGGAGACACACCTCGGTGAGTGGCAGGGTCTGACGCACCTCGACGTCGATGCCGCGATGCCGGGCGCGCGCGCCGTCTGGCGCGATGACGCGACCTGGACGCCGCCGGGTGGGGAGAGCCGCGTCGACGTCGCCCGCCGCTCCACCCCCCTGGTCGACGAGTTGATCGAGCTGCTGCCGGAGTGGGGCGTCGGCGACAACCCGGAGGCGCCGGTGGTGCTGGTGGCCCACGGGGGAGTGATCGCGGCGATGACCGCGGCGCTGCTCGGGCTGCCGGTCGAGAACTGGCCCGTCTTCGGGGGGCTCGCGAACACGAGTTGGGTGCAGCTGTCGGGGCACAGCATGCCCGGCGAACTGCCGCGGTGGCGCCTGGACGTGTGGAACGCGTCCGCCGAGGACTCCGACCCGGCGGTGCAGTGAGCGACGTCCGCCGATGACCGAGGCCGCCGGACCCGGTCCATCCGCTGCCGATGCGCGGGAGCGATGTGTGCTGGTGTTGTCCGACTCGCTCGCGTACTACGGTCCGCAGGGCGGTCTGCCCGCGGATGACCCTCGGATCTGGCCGATGCTCGTGGGCGCTGCGACGCGTTCGGAGGTGCGGCTGTTCGGCCGGATCGGGTGGACGAGCCGGGACGTCTGGTGGGCCCTCACCCAGGACCCGAACATCTGGGCCACCGTGCCCCGCGCCGACGTCGTCGTGCTCGCATTCGGAGGTATGGACACGCTGCCCTCGCCGCTTCCGACGGCTTTCCGGGAGCAGATCCGCTACATCAGGCCGAACGGGTTGCGGCAGCGAGTACGCGCGGCCTATGCGTGGATACAACCGCGGGGGTCGCACCTCGGATGGCCGCTCGCGCTGCCGCCGCACGTCACGATCGAGTACCTGGAGAAGATCCGCGCGGCGCTCGCCCAGTTGCGTCCGGACCTCCCGATCGTCGTGTGCCTGCCGCCCACCCACCGCAGTCCGTATTACGGCAACGTCCATGCCGGGCGGATCCCGACGACCGCGGCGATGTCGCGATGGGCGTCGAGCCACGGCCTACCGTGTGTCGACTTCTACCCGGTCACCAGGGACGCCTTCGGCGACGACACCGCCGAGATGAATCCCGACGGAATCCACTGGGGTTTCTCGTGCCATCGGGGCATCGCCGACCTGGTCGCCCCGGTCGTCGACGCCGTCCGGCGGCGCGCGAATCGCGACACCGCGGGCCCGACCCCGACGCCCGTGGAGGCCCGGCGCGTGAACCCGTTAACGTAGACGCGTGCCTGTCGTCGTCGTCACAGACTCCTCGTCCCGACTGCCGCGGTCGGTGACCGAGCACTACGGGATTCGGCAGGTCCCACTGCACCTCGCCGTCGGCGACGAGGACTACCGCGAAGGTGTCGACGACATCCCGGCCGACATCGTGACGACGCCGGGCGTGACCACCTCCGGTGCCAACCCCAACGACCTCTCCGAACATTTCGAGTCCGCGCTCGAGGCGAGTCAGGGTGCCGGCGTCGTCGCCGTGCACATGTCGCGCCGGTTGTCGGGGACCTGGAGTTCGGCGCGGATGGCCGCGGAGAAGTTTTCCGGGCAGGTTCGGGTCGTCGATTCCCGATCTGTCGGTCTCGCAGTCGGTTTCACCGCCGTCGCGGCCGCCCAGGCCGCCGCCGGGGGAGCCGACCGGGACCGCGTGTACGAGTCCGCCATCCGACAGGCAGCGACCGTCGACTCGCTGCTGTGTGTGCAGCAGCTCGACAATCTGCGCAACAGTGGCCGGATCAGCGCCGCGGGCAAGCTCTTCGGCTCGGCGCTGTCCATCAAACCGATCCTGCACATGGTCGACGGGACCCTGACGCTGAAGGAACGTCATCGCACGTTCTCCAAGGCGCTGGACAAGATGGTCGACGCCGCCGCCGACTCCGCGGGCGGCCGCGCGGTCACGGTCGGCATCCAGCACTGTCAGAGCCCGGACGTGGCCGAGGAACTGCGCGCGGCCGTCCACGCCAGGCTGCGGGTGGTGACCTCCGAGCTGACCGTCGATCTCGGTCCCATCCTCGGCACCCACGTCGGCCCCGGCGCGGTGGGCGTCGTGATCGCCGCGCACCTCGAACCGATCGAGGGTCTCGGCGAGTCCTAGAGGTCGGGCCCCCGGGCTCGGCGTCATCCACAGCTCGCGGTGATCGTCCACAGATCGCGGGCTCCGCGGTTCGCGTGCGGAGCAGCGGCGGCTGTGCGACCTAGCGTGTGGCGTCATGAGCGCATCAGGACGGCGGAACCCGCTGGACCGGCTGGCGCCGGTGGCCGATCTGCCGGGCCGACGGGATGGTACGGCAGGCATCGACCCCGAGTCGCCGCCGCTCGCGCCGGACATCGACGACCCGCTCGGCCCCGTCGAGGAACCCGAGCATCCCGGGTGGGGGATCGGCGGGATGCCGACGTGGCTCGACACGACGGCGCGAACCCAGCGTCGACGGTCGGACGCCGACGGCGGCGACAGCGTCGGGGGCGACGGTGCCGAGGATGACGATGACTTCGACGACGATCCCATCCCTCGGCGGCGCTTCGCGGTCGCGCCACCGGCGGCTCTCGCGCTGATCGCGGTCGGTGTCGTCGTCTGTGCCGTCGCGGCCTTCGGACTGTTCCGCGGGTCGGAGTCGGCGCCGGTCGTGGATTTCGGTGCGGTGGCCGGTACCTCGTCGATGTCGGACCCGTCGACGCCGCCGGCCGTGCCGACCGAATCGACCCCGGCGCAGATGGTGGTCAGTGTCGTCGGTTTGGTGCACGCGCCGGGTCTGGTGCAACTCACGCCCGGGGCGCGGGTCGCCGACGCGATCGACCGGGCGGGGGGCGCGCGCAAGAACGCGGATCTGCTGTCGCTGAACCTCGCGCAGGTCCTCCGGGACGGCGATCAGATCCTCGTCGGCTACGCGGGCGGGCAGGGCGAGATGTCGCTGCGCAGTGCCGTCGTCGGGGCCTCGGGCGCGCCACCCGCACCCGCGGGTGCACCCCCGGCAGATGCAAGTGCTCCCGCCGGCGGTTCGGGTGGTCCGCCGGCCACCGGCGGACTCGTGAACCTCAACACCGCCACCGAGGCCGACCTCGACGAGTTGCCCGGGGTGGGGCCGGTGACCGCGAAGGCCATCCTGTCGTGGCGGGAACGCAACGGGCGCTTCAGCTCCGTGGACCAGCTGGCCGAGGTCGACGGGATCGGTCCGGCACGCCTGGCCAGACTGCGCGATCTCGTGACGGTCTGACGGGTGGACTACCGCCTGCTGGTACCTGCGGTGGCGGTGTGGGCGGTGACGGCGTTCGGGCTGGTGATGCCGCCCGGTTACACGCTCGGGCTGGCGATCTGTTCGGGCGCGGTGGCCTCGGTCGGCACACTGGTCTGTGCCGGCGGCCGGTTGGGATGGGACGCGGTCGGTTTGATCATCGTCGTGGCCGGACTCGCCGCGGTGTGCGCGACCTCGTTGGCTATCCGGCAGGAGGTCCGCTCCGATCACCCGCTGGCCGCGTCGACCGGGAAGTCGACGGTCGTGCTGACCGTGCGTGGTGATCCGGTGGTCGTCGGGCCGTCGTCGGCCGGACGCGTCCGTCTGCGCGTCGACGTGGAACAGGTTGGTTCGCATCGTGTTCCGACGGCTGCCGCCGACGTGATGGGCGATCTCCGGGAGTGGTCGGGACTGTTGCCTGGGCAGCGGGTGGTCACGGTCGCGCGGGTGCGGCCTCCGCCCGAGCGCTCGCTTCTGCTGGCGACCCTGACTGCGCAGCAGCCCCGGGTCGTCGGCTCGCCGCCCGCCCACCAGCAGGTGGCCGGTGCGATCCGGGAACGGTTGCAGGTGTTGGCCGCGCGGGCGCTCGACGAGGATGCGGCCGGACTCCTGCCCGGCCTCGTGCTCGGCGACGAGAGCTCCCTCGACGACGGCCTGCGGGACGATTTCCGCGACGCCGGCCTGAGCCATCTGACCGCGGTGAGCGGCAGCAATTTCGCGATCGTCTGCGGGGCAGCGCTTCTCGTGGTTCGTAGTGTGGGTGTGCCACCGCGGGCGGCCGCGGTCGTCGGGCTGGTGGTGATCCTGGCATTCGTGGTGCTCGTCCGGCCGTCGCCTAGTGTCGTGCGTGCCGCGTTGATGGGAGCGGTGGGTGTGTTGGCGCTCTTCGCCTCTCGTCGGGCGCAGGCGTTCCCGGCGCTCGGTGCGGCGGTCGTCGGCGGACTCCTGTGGTGGCCCGAACTGGCGCTGCAACCGGGGTTCGCCTTGTCGGTCGCCGCCACCGCCGCCATCGTGCTGTGGGCCCCACGACTCCGCGACCGGTTGCGCGAGTGGCGTTGTCCGCCCGGTGTCGCCGAGGTGATCGCGATGGCGGTCACCGCGCAGGTGGTGACGGCGCCGATCGTGGTCGTGGTGACCGGCACGTTCTCGGTGGTGGGAATCGTTGCGAACCTTCTGGTCGCCCCGGTGGTCGCGGTGATCAGCGTGGTCGGCACCCTCGCCGCACTCATCGGCGCGATCGGGCCGCCCGACGGCGTCGGCGCGCTCGTGGGTGAACTGCTGGTGCGCGCCCTCGCCCCCGAACTGTGGTGGATGGTCACCTGTGCGCGCACCCTTGGTGGCGTGGGCTGGGCGAGTGTGGAGGTGCCCTCGCCGTTCGGATGAGGCTGCCCGCGGTCAGACCTCGCGATCGGCCAGTGCGCCTGCGGTGCGGTTCCACACCATGTAGCCGACGCCGACCGCGGCGAACCAGACCGCCCCGACGACGAGCGCGATCCGACCGTCGCGATCGAAGAACAGCAGGACGAAGACGAGAGCGAGGAAGGCGAGTGCGAGCCAGGTGGTGACCGGGGCGCCGGGGACCCGGTAGTCCGAGCGCGGCAGTTCACCGCGCGCGACCTTCCGGCGGTAGGCCATCTGGCACAGCAGGATCGTCGACCAGATGACGATGATCCCGACCGTCGACACCGCGGTGATGTAGGCGAAGGCGTGTGCGGGATCGATGACGTTCACCACCACGCCGATCGCCATGACGGCGGCACTCAGCGTGATGCCGACGGCCGGGACCTTGCGGTTCGAGAGTCGGGTCAGCTGCCGCGGGGCGTCGCCGGTGTGGGCGAGGGAGCGCAGCATGCGCCCGGTCGAGTAGATGCCCGAGTTGCACGACGAGAGGGCAGCGGTGAGCAGGATGAAGTTGACGATGCCCGCGGCGCCGGGGATGCCGATGTAGGAGAAGACCGAGACGAAGGGGCTCTCGCCGGCCTTGAAGTCCGTCCAGCTGCGGACCGAGAGGATCACCAGCAGCGAGCCGACATAGAAGATCCCGATGCGGAACGGAACGGTGTTGATCGCCTTGCGCAGCGTGACTCGCGGGTTCTGTGCCTCTCCCGCGGTCACGCCGACGAGCTCGACGCCGACATAGGCGAACATGACGATCTGCAGGCTCAGCATCGCGTTGCTGAAGCCGGTCGCGAAGAAGCCGCCGTCGTTCCACAGGTTCGTCACCGACGGACCGGTCTCGGGCCCCAGCCCGGCGATCGGGAGCAGCACACCGATGCCGACGATGATCATGCCGAGGATGGCGGTGACCTTGATGGCGGAGAACCAGAACTCCGCGCGTCCGAACACCCCGACGGAGATCAGGTTCGCGCCGAACAGCACGATGAGCGCGATGAGGGCGGTGACCCACACCGGCACCGAGGGCCACCAGTAGTTGATGTACTTGCCCGCCACGGTGATCTCGGCCATGCACGTCGTCGTCCATACGGCCCAATAGGTCCATCCCTGGCTGAAACCGGCGAACCGTCCGAGGAACTCGTCGGCGTACTCGCTGATGCCACCGGAGATCGGCCGGTAGATGAGGAGTTCGCCGAGAGCGCGCATGACGATGAAGATCGCGAGGCCGGCGAGCGCGTACGCCAGGATGAGTGCCGGTCCCGCCTTCTCGATCGCGCCACCCGCGCCGTAGAAGAGGCCGGTGCCGATCGCGCCGCCGATGGCGATCATCTGCACGGTGCGGGCGGTGAGCCCGCGTTGGTATCCCTCGTCGGTGTCGGCACCCGTGTCGGTGCCGGGATGCTCGACAGTCACGCGGGCAACTCCTCCGAATGTCGGTGGGCCGATGGCAGAAGCTCACCGTAACGGCCCGCGATCGACCGGATTCACTCGCCCACAGGACCCGTCCACTTTGTCGTATTCGGTTGGCCGGGCGGCGGTCCGGTGATCGTGTCGGCGCCGTCTGGCACCATTGTCGCCGTGACCGCTCGCCTGCACCTGCTGCTCGGAGATGACGACTTCCTCACCGGCCGGGTGATCTCGGCCGTGGTCGACGCCGCGTCGAAAGCCGCGGGCACCCCGGTGCCGGTGACCCGGGTGCGTGCCGGCGACGTGAGCGAACACGAACTCGCGGAGTTGCTCAGTCCGTCGCTGTTCGCCGAAGAGCGGATCGTTGTCGTCGAGGCCGCCGCCGACGCGGGCAAGGAGCCGGCCGCGCTCATCGCCGCGACCGCGTCGTCGCTGCCCGAGGGCATCACGCTGATGGTGATCCATCACGGCGGGGGCCGGGCGAAGTCGATGGTCCCCGCGTTGAAGAAGGCCGGGGCCGTCGAACACGAGACGACCGCCCCGAAGTGGCCGTCGGAGCGAATGACTTTCGTGCGCAACGAGTTCCGTTCGCTGGGCGTAAAGGTCGGCGCCGATGTCGTCGAGCAGGTGGTCGAGGGCGTCGGATCGGAACTGCGCGAGCTGGCCGCCGCGTGCGCGCAACTCGTGGCCGACACCGGCGGCAAGGTCGATCGCGACACCGTGCGCCTGTACTACCAGGGCCGTCCCGAGGTGACCGGATTCGAGGTGGCCGACCGGGCGGTGACGGGCGACCGTGCCGGCGCGCTGGAATCCCTGGCCTGGGCGCTGCACCACGGCGTGCCGCGGGTGCTGCTGGCCGACGCCCTCGCCGAGGCCGTCCACGCCATCGCTCGCATCCGACCCATGGGGTCGATCAACCACTTCGATGCGGCCCGCGAACTCGGCATGCCGCCCAACCGGGTCAAGAACGTGCAGGCGAAGGCCAAGGCGTGGGATGCGGAGTCGATCGCGCGGGCGGTCGGCGTGGTCGCGGCGCTCAACGCGGACGTGAAGGGACAGGCCGCCGACCCCGATTACAGCCTCACCCACGCTGTCGCCACGGTCGCCGAGCTCCGGCCGGACGGGCGTCGGCGGAGCTGATCGTTTTAGCCGGCTTGAGTCGCATGCGACGTCAATCCGTTCACGCGACCTCGATCGAGGTCGCGTCGACGAAACGATGTCGCATGCGACTTCAGCTGGCTTCGACTCGGCGAGGAGGTTTGAGAAACGTCGATCACCCCGGCAACCGCGTGGATGCTGCCGGGGTGATCGAGGTATGGAGATGTGGCGACGGATCAACCGTCGGACCGACCGGGGTCGGCGTCAGATCAGAGCTTGTTGACCGCGAGGGCGATGGCCGACTTCTTGTTGGCGGCCTGGTTGGCGTGGATGACGCCCTTGCTGGCAGCCTTGTCGAGCTTGCGGCTGGCGGTCTGGCCGAGCTCGGCGGCCTTCGCCTTGTCGCCGGACTCGACAGCCTCACGGAAGCTGCGGATCGCGGTACGAAGGGCCGACTTCACCGACTGGTTGCGCTGGCGGTTCGCTTCGTTGGTGCGATTGCGCTTGATCTGAGACTTGATGTTTGCCACGCGTGTTACCTCTGTCGTTGCTGGTGGATATGTCTGTCTGTTCGGGTCGGGCGGTCGGCCCTGGGGGCTGAACTCGCACCGGGCGGTGTCGGCACGTGAAGCATCTCCACGGCGTCACCGCAACAGCGCACAACATTACCAGCCGGGGTCAGCCCGCCAAAATCCGTGCGTCGCGAACGACGGGCCGCCGCGTCGGCCAATAAGAATCATCGTGAACTTATGTCTACGGTGGACCCATCATGTCCGTCGTTTACGTACACATCGGCCTTCCCAAGACCGGGACCACACACCTTCAGGATCGCCTCTGGCGAAACCGCGACCTGGCGTTGCAGTCCTCCGGGCTGCTGTACCCGGGCAACGTGATCTCCGATCACTTCCATGCCGCGGTGCATCTGCAGCCGGAGCGATACCTCGACTGGGTCGATCCCGCCTTCGCCGGCACCTGGCCGACGCTCCTCGGTCAGATCCGGGCCTGGCCGCAGATCTCGTTGCTGTCGCACGAGCTGTACAGCACCGCGACCGTCGACCAGATCGAGCGGCTGATGGCCGACCTGTCCTTCGCCGACGAGGTGCACGTGATCGCGACCGTCCGCGACCTCGGCCGCCAGCTCCCGTCCGTGTGGCAGGAGAACGTGAAGAACCAGCGCCGGGCGTCGTTCGACGAGTTCGTGGATTCGGTGGCCTTCGCTTCCGAGGGGCGCCGGACCGGCGGTCCCGTCGTCGTCAGCACCCCCGCTGACGATGCCCCGGCCGACGAGGTCGACGAGGAGCCGTTCTGGGAGTTCCAGGACTACGTCGGCATCCTGGAACGCTGGTCGCGTGTCGTCGGACCCGAGCGTGTCCACATCGTCACGGTGCCGCCCCGCGGGGCGGCGTCGGGCGACACGCTCTGGGATCGGTTCCTGCGCGTGATGAACATCGATCCGGTCCCGCTGCGGATCCCGGTCCCCAGCCTGAACAGTTCGCTGTCCGCGCCGCAGGCCGAGTTCCTGCGCGGCCTCAACCGCCGCCTGCAGCCGGACGTCATCGAGTGGCGCCGATACGAGCGGATCATCAAGGGGCAGGTGATCGGGGAGATCCTGTTCGAGGCACCGTCCGGCCCACCGCAGGGACTCTCGGACAAGAGCCGGGAGTGGGCGGCGGGGGAGTCCCGGCGGATGGTCGCGGCGGTCCGCGACGCCGGCTACGACGTCGTCGGTGACCTCGACGATCTGGTGGTGTCGCCCGAACACGACGCCGGCGACGTACCGCCGCCGTCGGACGGCGAGGTGCTCGACGTCGCGCTCGACACGATCGCGGCGATGGTGCTCGCGGCGCCCTTGCCCAAGGTCGGGCCCCGTGCGCGGACGCGGGCGGCGAATGTGGTGCGCCGGGTCAAGCGGCGGGTGATCGCCGCGCGCCGATCATCCTGATCGGCGGCCCCGGAACGGCGGTGCGGCTTCGTCGATGACACGGCCGGTCGACGTCCTGCCGATTTCGGCATTCTGTAGCACCATGGCAGTTTATGACCCCCGCATCGACAAGTGCGCCAGCCAAGAAGGCGGCGCGTAAGTCCGCAGCCGCGAAAGCGGCGTCGTCCACCTCGTCGGGACGGACGGCCTCCGCCAAGTCCGGTTCGACCAAGGGTTCCGGTTCCGGCAGCCGGTCGGCGAAGGGCGCGGGCGACGCAACCACCGGGGAGAACTTCACCGGCAACTTCGGCGGGTACGCAAAAGGCCCGTACGGCAAGGCATATGACGAGATGTTCGATGCCGTCGGCGAGGTGCGGACACCGTATCGCGGTATCTACAAGGCCATGGCCGACGAGGATCAGTCCGACCTCGTGGAGGCCCGTGTGGAGGCCCTCGGGCGTGCCTATCTCGACCAGGGTGTGACGTTCTCGCTGTCCGGCAAGGAACGCCCCTTCCCGTTGGATGTTGTGCCACGGGTGATCTCGGCCGCGGAGTGGAACAAGCTCGAGGCGGGTATCACCCAGCGCGTACAGGCGCTGGAACTCTTCCTCGACGACATCTACGGCGAGCAGGAGATCCTGCGCGACGGGGTGTTGCCCAAGCGACTCGTCCACTCCTGTGAGCACTTTCATCGACAGGCGGCAAACATTCGGCCGCCCAACGGTGTTCGCATCCACGTCGCGGGTATCGACCTGATCCGCGACGAGAACGGCGACTTCCGGGTCCTCGAGGACAATCTGCGGTCGCCGTCGGGCGTCTCCTATGTGCTCGAAAACCGGCGCGCGATGGCCCGCGTCTTCCCGGATCTCTTCTCCAAACACAAGGTGCGTGCGGTCGCCGACTATCCGAGCCACCTCCTGCGTGCGCTGCGCGCGTCGGCGGCGTTCAACGAGGCCGACCCCAACATCGTCGTGCTCACCCCGGGCGTGGCCAACTCGGCCTACTTCGAGCACTCGCTCCTCGCGCGCCTGATGGGCGTCGAGCTGGTCGAGGGCCGTGACCTGTTCTGCCGCGACAACGTCGTGTACATGCGCACGACCGAGGGGGAGCAGCGGGTCGACGTCATCTACCGCCGCATCGACGACGACTTCCTGGATCCCATGCAGTTCCGGCCGGATTCGATGCTCGGCGTGGCGGGGCTGCTGAACGCCGCACGCGCGGGCAACGTGGTGATCTCCAGTGCGGTCGGCAACGGCGTCGGCGACGACAAGCTGATCTACACCTACGTGCCGGAGATCATCCAGTACTACCTCGGCGAGAAGCCGAGTCTCCAGAACGTCGACACCCTGCGCTGCTGGCTGCCCGACGAGTGCGAGGAGGTGCTCGACCGCATCGACGAACTCGTCGTGAAACCCGTTGAGGGATCGGGCGGTTACGGCATCGTCTTCGGCCCCGACGCGACCGGCGCCGAATTGGACGCACTGGCACGCAAGGTCCGCAACGATCCGCGCGGGTGGATCGCGCAACCGGTCGTGCAGCTGTCGACGGTACCGACGAAGATCGGTGACGCCATCCGACCACGCCACGTCGACCTGCGTCCGTTCGCGGTCAACGACGGTGAATCCGTGTGGGTCCTGCCCGGTGGCCTGACGCGGGTGGCGCTGCCGGAGGGATCGCTCGTCGTCAACTCGAGCCAGGGCGGCGGTTCCAAGGACACCTGGGTGCTGGCCTCGCGCACCTCCGAGGGGGACCGGGAGTTGTCGGGCGCGAAGGTCGTGACGACGAGCGGTGTCGCCGCCGCCCGGCCGGCGGAGAGCGCCCCCGACCCGGTGCACACGCAGACTCAACAGCAACAGCAGGGTTCGATGATGCAGCAGATGGGCTCCATGATGCAGCAGTTGGGTGGGACGCAGCAGATGGGTGGCATGACGCCGCAACCGAATCCGACGGCCACGTCCGGCGACATGACACAGCAGCAGGGCGGTGACGTCCGATGATGCTGGCGCGGAACGCCGAATCGCTCTACTGGATCGGCAGATACGTCGAGCGCGCCGACGACATGGCGCGCATCCTCGATGTCGCGATCCACCAGATCCTCGAGGACACCACGGTCGACGTCGACCGGCAGGCACGCCTGATCATCCAGGTGCTCGGGCTCACCGCGCCGGAGGACGACGACGAGCTCGACGTCTGGTCGTTGACCGAACGCGTCGCCTACGACGCCGACGCGGTGGGGTCGATCGTCGACCTGATCCGGGCGGCGCGGGAAAACGCACGTGGCGCACGCGAAGTCACGTCCAGCGAGTTGTGGGAATGTCTCAACACCACCTACAACGGACTCGACGGCGCCGAACGGCGCTCGCGTCGCCTCGGTCCCCACGAGTTCCTGTCGTACGTGAAGAACCGGGCGGCGATGTTCGCTGGCCTCGCCGACGCCACCCTCAGCCACGACGACGGCTACCGGTATCTGCTGCTGGGTCGGTCGGTGGAGCGGGTCGACATGACCATCCGGATGTTGCTGTCCCGCGCCGGAGATCGGACGACGTCGCCGGCCTGGGTGAACGTCCTCGTGTCCGCCGGCGGGCACGACACCTTCCTGCGGACCTACCGCGGTGTGTTGGACGCGGAGAACATCGTCGAGTTCATGCTTCTCGACCGGCTGTTCCCACGGTCCATCTTCCACGCCCTCAGCGTCGCCGAGCGCAATCTGGGCCAGCTCGAGAGTGGGCCGAGCCGGGTCGGGGCCCAGGCCGAGGCGCAGTTGCTGCTGGGCCGCGCGCGCAGTTCGCTCGAGTTCCTCGAGCCCGGGAAGTTGCTCGACGATCTGCAGGACCGGCTCGTCGACCTGCAGGACACCTGCCGCGCGGTCAACGAGGCGGTCACGAAGCAGTATTTCCATGTGTCGCCCTATGTCTCGTGGGCCGACGCCCGCGTCAGCGACGGGCATGTCATCGAGGAGAGTGAGCTGTGAGCTGGCGTCTGCGTGTTGTCCATTCCACGGGCTTCGCCTACCACAGTCCGGTCACCTCGTCGTACAACGAGGCCCGGCTCACCCCGCGCAGCGACGCCCGCCAGAACGTGATCGTCAACCGGGTCGAGACGGTCCCGGCGACGAGGTCCTACCGGTACACCGACTACTGGGGTACCGCGGTCACCGCCTTCGATCTGCACGCGCCGCACAACGAACTCGAGGTCTCGGGGCTGTCGGTCGTCGAAACCGAGGCCGGACAACGCCCCGACGAGGAGGATCAGGTCTCGTGGGACGACGTGAACAGCGATCACGTCATCGACCGGTATGACGAGATGCTGTCTTACACACCGTATGTCGCCCGCAACCGGTCACTGCTGTCGACCGCGAAGAAGGTGACCAAGGGGCTCACCCCCGAGGAGGCGGTCGAGGCGGTGTGTCGCTTCATCCACACCGAGATGGAGTACGTCCCCGGCACGACGGGCGTGCACACCACCGCGGTCGACGCGTGGACCGACCGCAAGGGCGTGTGTCAGGACTACGCGCACCTCACCCTGCTGATGCTCCGCGGGCTGGGCATTCCCGCCCGGTACGTGTCGGGGTATCTCCATCCCGAACCCGACGCCGAGATCGACAAGACGGTGCAGGGGCAGAGTCACGCCTGGATCGAGGCGTGGACGGGCGGCTGGTGGGGCTACGACCCGACCAACGACACCCCGATCACCGAGCAGCATGTGTCGGTGGGCGTGGGTCGTGACTACGCCGATGTGTCGCCGCTGAAGGGTATCTACACCGGCGGCGGCGCGACCGACCTCGACGTCATCGTCGAGATCACCCGGCTCGCCTAGGGTTTCGTCCTTCGGGTCACCGCCAGCCGTAGTGCCCGCGGAGTTCCTGGGCGACGGCGTCGAACGTCGTGCGGTCGAGGATCGCGCCTTCCCGGCGGATGCCGTCGTCGTCGACGACGAGTACACGGTCGAGGCGCACGAAGCTCGGCCGGCCCTGGGAATCCCACTCGCCCGACCCGACGGGAAGCCAGTTGCCGTCGTCCCGGTGGTCCTTGCTCGACAGCATGAGCCCGAGCACGGTGTCGGACCGGTCGGCCCGGGCGTCCCGGCCGACGACCAGGACCGGCCGGTCCTTTCCCTGGCTCGGGTCGTCCTCGTAGGCGACCCAGGTCCACACGATCTCGCCGGGGTCGGCGTCGCCGTCGAGGTCGGGGGAATAGCTGATGGTGCGGGCGAGATCGGTTGTCGGCCGAAGTGCGGGCCGGGCGTCGCGACTGGTCATCGTCAGGAGTCCTCTCCGGAGATGTGGGGTAGCAGGCAGTCCTCGATCGCGTCCGCGGTGAGGGCTGCGGTGGGTTTCCTCTTCGGGTTGAGGTCGTGTCCGACCTTCTCGAGTTCGACGATGTGTGTCGGCGCATCGATGAGGCCGATCGCGCGGGTCATCTCGTCGGTGGTGCCGAACGGGTCGGTGCTCCCGTGGACCACGAGGGTCGGGACGGTGATCGACGGCAGGTGTTCGGTGCGCAGCCGGTCGGGCTTGCCCGGCGGATGCAGCGGATACGACGTCAGCAGCAGGCCGTCGGCCAGAGTTGTTCCGTCCTCGGCGACGGCCGTCGAGGACTGTCGCCCGCCATAGGAGTGGCCACCGACGATCAACGGCCCGTCGGACTCGGCGCGCAGCGTTGCGCACGCGGCACGGATGCCGTCCCGGTCGGCGGCGGCGGTGGACGGGCTGGGCGGGCCCTTGGGCCGGCGCCGTCGATACGGCAGGTCGATCCGGGCGACGACGAACCCGCGGTCGCACAGTTCCTCGGCCAGGGCACGCAGGATCACGGCGTCGCGGTTGCCGCCTGCGCCGTGGGCGAGGACGAGCGTGGCACGTGCCGGGATCCCCGGGCGGTGTACCTCGGCGGCGACGTCGTCGGACTCGATGGTGGTGACGGTGGACGCGGACACGGCTGCCACCGTAGCGCCTTCGGAGGTGCTCGCGGACTTCTCCGATCCCTGAGGAGGCCCGGAGCCTGCGGAGGGCCGTCTCCCCGATCCCTGAGGAGGCCCGGAGCCTGCGGAGGGCCGTCTCGAAGGGTGCGACGTGGCCGGACGCGCCACGCGGGGTGCTCATGAGAAACTGGAGGACAACCCGTATCCGTACCCGTTCTCTACCGAAGTTCTCGTTCGAGGAGTAGTTCCATTCCCACCTTCGCCGACACCACCTTCACCGATCCGGCACGTATCCGGAACTTCTGCATCATCGCCCACATCGACCACGGCAAGTCGACGCTGGCAGACCGGATGCTGCAGCTCACCGGCGTCGTCGAAGAGCGGCAGATGCGGGCGCAGTACCTCGATCGAATGGACATCGAGCGCGAGCGCGGCATCACCATCAAGGCGCAGAACGTCCGTCTGCCCTGGACGGTGAAGTCGGCGGAGGGCGACGAGGACTACGTCCTGCACCTCATCGACACCCCCGGGCACGTCGACTTCACCTACGAGGTGTCCCGCGCTCTGGAAGCGTGCGAGGGAGCTGTCCTGCTCGTCGACGCCGCGCAGGGCATCGAGGCCCAGACCCTCGCCAACCTGTATCTGGCGATGGAGAACGACCTCACCATCATCCCGGTGCTCAACAAGATCGACTTGCCCGCGGCCGACCCCGAGCGCTACGCTGCCGAACTCGCGCACATCGTGGGTTGCGAGCCGGAAGACGTGCTGCGTGTGTCGGGCAAGACCGGCGTCGGGGTCACCGAGCTGCTCGACGAGGTCATCCGGAAGGTGCCGGCCCCGGTGGGCGACTCCGACGCCCCGGCGCGCGCGATGATCTTCGACTCGGTGTACGACACCTACCGCGGCGTGGTCACCTACGTCCGGGTCGTCGACGGCAAGATCGTGCCCCGGGAGAAGATCCTGATGATGTCGACCGGCACGACGCACGAGCTGCTCGAGGTGGGCATCGTGTCCCCGGAACCGAAGCCGACCACGGGGCTGGGTGTCGGCGAGGTCGGCTACCTCATCACCGGCGTGAAAGACGTCCGCCAGTCGAAGGTCGGCGACACCGTCACCACCGCCCGCCGGGGTGCCGAGCAGGCGCTGACGGGGTACCGCGAGCCGCGCCCGATGGTCTACTCGGGGCTGTACCCGCTCGACGGCTCCGACTACCCGGTCCTGCGTGAGGCGCTCGAAAAGCTGCAACTCAACGACGCCGCCCTGACCTTCGAGCCGGAGACCTCGGTCGCGCTCGGCTTCGGGTTCCGCTGCGGCTTCCTCGGCCTGCTGCACATGGAGATCACCCGCGAGCGTCTCGAGCGCGAATTCAACCTCGATCTGATCTCGACCGCCCCCAACGTCGTGTACCGGGTGGTGATGGAAGACGGTTCGGAACATGTGGTGACCAACCCGTCGGACTGGCCGGAAGGCAAGACCCGGCACATCTACGAACCCATCGTCAAGACCACGGTCATCGCGCCGAGCGAGTTCATCGGCGCCATCATGGAGCTGTGCCAGTCGCGTCGAGGCGAGCTCGGCGGGATGGACTACCTGTCGGAGACGCGCGTGGAACTGCGGTACACGCTGCCCATGGCCGAGATCATCTTCGACTTCTTCGACGCCTTGAAGTCGCGGACGCGCGGCTACGCCAGCCTCGACTACGAGGAGGCGGGCGAGCAGGAAGCCGACCTGGTAAAGGTCGACATCCTGCTCCAGGGCGAGGCCGTCGACGCGTTCAGTGCAATCGTCCACAAGGACGCCGCGTATGCCTACGGCAACCGGATGGCGATCAAGCTCAAGGAGCTCATCCCGCGTCAGCAGTTCGAGGTTCCGGTGCAGGCCGCCGTCGGCTCGAAGATCATTGCGCGCGAGAACATCCGAGCCATCCGCAAAGACGTGCTGGCAAAGTGCTACGGCGGCGACATCAGCCGTAAGCGCAAACTGCTCGAGAAGCAGAAGGAGGGCAAGAAGCGGATGAAGACCATCGGTCGCGTCGAGGTCCCGCAGGAGGCCTTCGTGGCCGCGCTCTCCACCGACGCGGTGGGTGACAAGCCGAAGGGGAAGTGATGGGCGACGGGCAGACCGGGAGCGGGGAGACGATGACCGCAGCACAGGGCACCAATCCGGTACTGGCGCAAAGCGGCCTGCCCTACGATCTCCCCGACTTCGCATCGATCTCCGACGATGACTTCCTGCCGGCGTTCACCGAGGCCATGGCGTCGCATGTGGCCGAGGTGGAGGCGATTGCGGCCGATCCCGCGGCACCGACCTTCGCCAACACGATCGAAGCCCTGGAGCTGTCGGGGCGCGACCTGGCCCGGGCGTCGGGGATCTTCTTCAACCTCGTCGGGCCCGACACGAACCCCAGACGCAACGAGATCTCCCAGGAGCTGTCGACGCTCCTGACCGATCATGCGAACACGATCGCGATGAATCCGGTTCTCTTCGAACGGATCTCCGACCTCCATTCGCGCGCCGACGAACTCCATCTCACCGAAGCCCAGCGCCGGTTGCTCGACAAGCGGTACCGGGAATCGGTCCGCGCCGGAGCCGGACTCGACCCCGACGCACAGGGTGAGATGCGGGAGATCGCTTCTCGCCTGGCCTATCTCACGACGACGTTCTCCCAGAAGATCCTCGACGACACCAACGACTCGGCGGTGCTCGTCGACGATGCCGCCGAACTCGACGGTCTGTCGGCCGGACAGATCGCCGCCGCCCGCCGCGCCGCCGCCGAGGCCGGGCACGACAGCGGATACCTCCTCACGCTCGAACTCCCGACGAGCCAGTCGGTGCTCACCGAAGTGACGAATGCCGATGTGCGCCGGCGGGTGTTCGACGCTTCGGTGGGGCGGTGCGCCCGAGGCAACGAACACGACACCCGGGAACTGGTCCTCGAGATCGTCCGCCTGCGGGCACGCCGAGCAGAGATGCTCGGCTACCGGGACCACGCCGAGTACGTGATCGCCGAGCAGACGGCGCCGGACCCGGGTGCCGTCGACGACATGCTGCGCGAGCTCAACTCCTCGGCCATGCGTGCCGGTGGCCGCGAACTCACCCGGCTCACCGAGTTCGCGGGTGACGCGACGATCGGCCCCGCCGATCTCACCTTCTGGCTCGATCGGGAGAAGCGGTCGCACTCGGCGGTGCCGCTCGACGACTTCGCGAACTATTGCGAACTGGACGCGGTGCTGACCCGGGGCGTCTTCTTCGCCGCGAACAAGCTGTACGGCCTCAGCTTTCGGGAGATCACCGATCTCCCGCTGTACCACCCGGATGTGCGCGCCTGGGAGGTACGCGACGACGCGGGCGTCGGTATCGGGCTCTTCCTCGGCGACTTCTTCGCCCGGCCGTCGAAACGCGGCGGGGCGTGGATGAACAACATCGTCGACCAGTCGTCGGTCCTGCACACCCAGCCGATCATCGTGAACGTGTTGAACCTGACCAAACCCGATGCCGGACAACCGTGCCTGCTCACGATGGATCAGCTCACCACGCTCTTCCACGAGTTCGGGCACGCCCTGCACGGGTTGCTGTCGTCGGTCGACTACCCGTCGCAATCCGGGACATCGGTACCGCGGGACTTCGTCGAGTTCCCGTCGCAGGTGAACGAGATGTGGGCGCTGCACCCGGAAGTGCTGGCGAACTACGCCCGGCATCACGAGACCGGAGAGCCGATCCCGGCCGAGCTCGCCCATGCGGCGCGGGAGTCGGCGGGAGCCGAGTCCGCGCACGGCACCATCGAATACCTCGCCGCATCCTCGCTGGACCTGGCCTGGCACCGGTTGTCGGTGGCGGAGGCCGAGGCGGTGGCCGACGTCGAGGCCTTCGAGGCGCAGGCGCTCACCGACGCGGGCCTGCACACCGAGCTGATCCCGCCGCGCTACCGGAGCTCGTACTTCAACCACATCTTCGGTGGCGGCTACTCCGCCGGCTACTACAGCTACATCTGGTCGGAGGTGCTCGACGCGGAGACCGAGCAATGGTTCCTTGCCGAGGGCGGGTTGCGTCGCGAGAACGGCCGCCGGTTCGCCGACGCCACACTCTCCCGCGGCGACAGCGTGGATCCGCTTGTCGCACATGAGGGCCTGATCGGTCGCCGGCCGCGCATCGAACCGCTGCTGCGGCGCCGGGGGCTCGCGGCCTGATCGGGTTCCGGTCATGACGACGACGCGCACCCCGCGCCGGGACCTCTCGGCGTTCGCGGTGCTGAGCATCGTGACCGCGATCGTCGTGATCGGGCTCAAACTGATCGCGTGGCGGATCACCGGCTCGGTCGGTCTGCTCTCCGACGCGCTGGAGTCCACCGTCAACCTCGTTGCTGCGATCGGAGCGTTCGTCGCGCTGCGGGTGGCGGCGAAGCCGCCGGACCGGAGCCACAACTTCGGGCACACCAAGGCGGAGTACCTCTCGGCGGTGTTCGAGGGGGTGATGATCGTCGTCGCGGCGGTCGTCATCGTCGCGACGGCCGTCGACCGCCTGCTCCACCCGGAGGAACTGGACGAAGTCGGCATGGGACTGGCGATCTCGGTGGGCGCGACGGTGGTCAACGCGGTCGTCGGCTGGGTGCTCATCCGCGCCGGTCGACGTCATCGGTCGCTGACCCTCGAAGCCGACGGCAAACATCTCATGACCGACGTGTGGACGACGGCCGGCGTCGTGGTCGGTGTGTTCCTGGTCGACGCGACCGGCTGGCTGCCGCTCGACCCGCTGATCGCCATCGCGGTGGCTGCCAACATCCTCGTCGTGGGCGGACGGCTGGTCTGGCGATCCGGTGCGGGACTGATGGACTCGGCGCTGCCCGACGACCTGCGCGCCGCGATCGACGCCGTCCTCGCGCGTCACCGCGCCGACCGGATCGACTTCCACGACGTCCGCACGCGGGAGGCCGGCCATGAACGGTTCGTCCAGTTGCACATGCTCGTCCCCGGTGACTGGTCGGTGCAGCGCGCGCACGACCTGGCCGAGACGATCGAGGACGAACTCCGCGCCACGGTCGACGATCTCACCGTGACCCTGCATGTCGAACCGATCAACGACCCACGCGCCTACGAGGACTGGCGGCTGGACTGAGCGCGTTTCGGCTCGTCGCGCTCAGTGATTCGCGGGCTGGAACGTGGCCTGATGGGCCGCCTCCTCGGCCCGGATCACGTGCATCACCGCGTTGATGAGGGCGAGGTGGGTGAACGCCTGCGGGAAGTTGCCGAGGTGCTGTCCGGTCTTGGCGTCGATCTCCTCGGCGTACAGCTTGAGCGGGCTCGAGTAGGACAGCAGTCGTTCACACAGCGTCTTCGCCCGCGGCAGTTCGCCGATCTCGACGAGGGCCGACACCAGCCAGAACGAGCAGATGGTGAACGTACCCTCTTCGCCGCTGAGACCGTCGTCGGTCTCCTCGACCCGGTAGCGGAGCACCAGTTCGTTCTCGGTGAGTTCGTCGGCGATCGCGAGAACCGTTGCGCGCACCCGGGGGTCGTCCGGCGGCAGGAACCGCAGCAGCGGGACGAGCAGCAACGAGGCATCGAGCGCGTCGTCGCCGTAACGCTGGGTGAACACCCCGCGCTCGTTGACCCCGTGCGCCAGGACGTCGGCCCTGATCTCCTCCGCGATCGCCGCCCATTCGCGCGCGTGCGCCTGCTCGCCGTGCATCGTCGCGAGGCGTGACCCGCGGTCGAGCGCGACCCAGCACATCACCTTCGACGACGTGAAATGCTGCGGCTCCCCACGCACCTCCCAGATGCCGCGGTCGGGGTCCTTCCAGTGCTTGATCGCTTCTTCGACCTGGGCCTTCAACACGGGCCACAACGTCTCCGGCACCGCCTCGTGCGACTTGATGTTGAGGTACACCGAGTCGAGCATCGTGCCCCAGATGTCGTGCTGTGCCTGGTTGTACGCGCCGTTGCCGATACGGACCGGCCGGGCGCCGTCGTAGCCGGAGAGATGGGTCAGCTCTTCCTCTTCCAAGGTGCGCTCGCCGCCGACGCCGTACATCACCTGCAGCGGATGACGTTCCCCGTTGGTGATGCCCGAGACATCGGCGATGAAGGAGAAGAAGTCGTCGGCCTCGCGGTCGAGGCCGAGCGTGTAGAGACCCCACAGGGCGAAGGTCGAGTCACGCACCCACGCGTAGCGGTAGTCCCAGTTGCGCTCGCCCTGAGGCGTTTCCGGCAGCGACGTGGTCGCGGCGGCGAGCAGCGCGCCGGTCGGGGAATAGGTGAGTCCCTTCAGCGTGAGGGCCGAACGCTGCAGATGTGAGCGCCACGGATGATCGGGGAAGCTGCCGATGTTGATCCACTGCCGCCACGACTCGCTTGTCGCCCACATCTTCTGGGCGGCTTCCTCGAAGTTCTGCGGCGCCGGCTGCCGGGACCAGCTGAGTGCGACGAAGCGGTTGTCGCCTTCGACGAGCCGGGTACGCGCCCGCGCTTCGCGACCTTCCAGACCCAGCCGGAGGTCCGTGGTGAGTTTCAGGGTGGGCGTGTCGGCATCGGTGTCCTTGGCGGTCGCGATCGCCTCGCCGTAGGCCGGGCCCGAGTACTCCCACTTCGTCGTCCCGCGGTGGTAGTCGAAGGCGGGTTCGCAACTCATGTGCAGTTCGACGGTGCCGGACACGCAGCGCACGGTGCGCAGCAGGATGTGCTCGGCGTCCCAGTCGGTGGGCGTCCGGCGGTGCGTCTTCGAACGACGTTCGTTGTCGTGCCACGGACCCATGACCAGTGCGTCACGGACGATGATCCAACCGGTGTCGGTCTGCCAGGTGGTCTCGACCATCAGGCTGCCGGGCAGGTAGCGCCGATCCACCGGGACGTTCACGCCGTAGGGCGCCAGTCGGAAGTGGCCGGCACTGCGGTCGAGGATGGCGCCGAAGACGCTCGGTGAATCGGGCCGGGGTATGCACATCCACTCGATGGAGCCGTTGCGCGCGATGAGACAGTTGGTCTCGGTGTCGGACAGGAACGCGTAGTCGCCGATCGGCGGGAAGGCGCTCGTGTGCGACGGTGCCGGGGGAGCCGCCGGGGAGACGTCGGCGTCGGCCGCGGTCCCGGATGCCCGCGGCGGCACGGTCGGCAGGGACGTTACGGTGGAGTCATCTGCGACAGACATGAGTTCCATCATTGCGACGGGTTCTCGCCGACGCCACTCGGCTCCCGTGAGCGAGACAGTGGCGGTGATCACGGACTCGGAGCGACGCAGATGCCGCGGACGGGTATACGGCTCCCCGCGGGAACGGATGCACGGATGACGGGGTGATGAGGTGTCGGCGTTCTTCGACTGGTGGGACAGCGTGGAGGAGTGGCTCACGGGCCTGTCCTTCGTGCCCCAGTTGCTGGTGACCGTCGCCGTCGTGATCCCGGTGGCGATCCTCATCGCCTACGTGCTCAGTCTGCTGGTCGACGCCGCCGCCACGCTGGTCGACCGACGCCGCTTCGCCGACGACGACGGGACCGGATTGTGAAGAAGATACTGCGTTCGCCGGTCACCTTCGCGCTGCTCGCGCTGCTGGTCCTGGTCATCATTGCCTGGCTTGTCACGGGCTGAGCGTCCCGAGCTGGTCGTCGCCGGTTGATCGGTGGGTTCGGCGACCCTTCGTGACGGCCCTCCGCAGGCTCCGGGCCTCCTCAGGGAGCGGGTGGTGTTCCGGCCCTCCGCAGGCTCCGGGCCTCCTCAGGGAGCGGGTGGTGTTCCGGCCCTCCGCAAGCTCTGGGCGCTCCTCAGGGAGCAATGGCTATGTCGTTCTTTCGGATCAGGGAGCGGGAGGAGCGGACGGCTCAGTGTCCGGCGGGCACCACTCGTTGATCCGCCGCCGTGCGGTAGAGCGACCCGATCGCCTCGATGACGTCCGGATGGGTGCCGAGGGGACCGGCGACGAGGGTGTCGTCGACCAGGGCGTCGAGCGCCGACTCGACTCGCTCGGTGAGCAGTCCGGCCGACAGGAAGTACGGACTCACCGCGATACGTCGGGCACCGCCGGCGCGGAGTCGGCGCACCGCCGAGACGACGGCGCGGTTGTGCGGCCCCAGCTTGGTCGCGAAGACCACCTCGACCGGACGGTGGAGCCGTGTCGAGAGTTCGATCGCCCGTAGGCGCACCGAACGATCGGCGGCCGGGTCGGAGGAACCGACCGCGGAAAGGATCACACCGTCGTGCGGGCCGAGGCCGGCCTCGATCAGACGGTCCGCCAGTGCCCCGGCCAACGACCGGGTTCCCATGACGTCGGTCTGCCGGGCGGTCGGTCGTCGCGACGCGATGATCGACGGTAGGTCGATCTTGTGGTGGTACCCCGCCGACAGCAGCATCGGTACGACGACGGGACCGTGGTGCGTCGAATGCGCCCCGTCGAGCTGTGCGAGAACGTCGCCCACGAGTGGCTCGTCGAGATCGAGATAGGAGAGCACCACCTCGACACCGGGCAGGCTCGACGCGACGGCGTTCCGCACACGGCGCGCGGTCGCGCCGAAGCGCGGATCGCGACTGCCGTGTGCGGCGAGGACGAGAGTCGGTGTCACACCAACTCTTTGAGATGGAGCGGCGCCAAGGCGTCGCCCACGAGGCCCGCGGCCAGAGTGTTCCCGCCCTGCGGGTCGATGAGCAGGAAGCTGCCCGACTCCCGGTTGACCTGGTAGTCGTCGGCCGGGATCGGCTCGGCGGTCTGCACCGAGATCCGCACGATCTGGTTGAGCTCCACCGACTCCGGAGCCTCCATCAGGGCGAGGTTCTGCTCGTCGAACAGCGCGTCAAGCGCACCGACGATCGCCTGGGTGGTCTTGGTGCCGTGCTTGAGGAGTAGGCGAGCGCCTGGGCGGAGCGGTTTCTCGGCGAGCCAGCAGACCGTTGCGCTGAACTGTTGCAACGGTTCCGGGGCGTCGGCGGCGGCGATGAGGTCGCCACGCGAGATGTCGACGTCGTCTGCCAGCAGGATCGTGACACTGCGTCCGGTGTGCGCGGTGGGCAATTCGCCGTCGGCGGTGTCGATCTGGCTGACGGTGGTCCGCTGCCCCGACGGCAGGACGACCACCTCGTCGCCGACGGAGACCCGGCCGGCGGCGATCTGACCCGCGTAACCGCGATAGTCGGGGTGTTCCGGCGTGCGGGGGCGGATGACGTACTGGACCGGGAACCGCAGGCCAACGTCGTTGCGCTCCACCAGATTGGGCACGGTCTCGAGATGCTCGATGAGTGTCGGCCCGTCGTAGAAGGAGGTCGTCTCCGAGCGGTGGGCCACGTTGTCGCCGTGCAGCGCCGACACCGGGATCGCGGTGACCTGCTCGTCGGACCAGCCCAGCGATCGGGTGAGTTCGGCGAATTCAGCGGAGATCTCGGCGAACACCGACGCCTGATCGGTGACGAGGTCGATCTTGTTGACCGCGAGCACCAGCTGGGGCACTCCGAGCAAGGCCATCACCGCGGCGTGGCGGCGGGTCTGGGCGACGACGCCGGTGCGGGCGTCGACGAGCAGGATCACCAGTTGCGCAGTCGACGCACCCGACACCGTGTTGCGGGTGTACTGGACGTGCCCGGGGGTGTCGGCGAGCACGAACGAGCGCGCGGGAGTGGCGAAGTAGCGGTAGGCGACATCGATGGTGATGCCCTGTTCGCGCTCGGCCCGCAGCCCGTCGACGAGCAGCGACAGGTCCGGGGTGTCGAGACCGCGGTCCACCGACGCCTTCGTGACCGCGTCGATCTGGTCGGCCAGAACGGATTTCGTGTCGTACAGCAGGCGGCCCACGAGCGTGGACTTGCCGTCGTCGACGCTGCCCGCGGTCGCGATGCGCAGGAGATCAGGAGCGTGCTTCATCAGAAATATCCTTCGCGCTTACGGTCTTCCATGGCGGCCTCGGAGACCCGGTCGTCGCCACGGGTGGCGCCACGCTCGGTCAGCCGCGACGCGGCGACCTCGGCGAGCACGGCCTCGTTGTCCGTGGCGTCGGAGAGGACCGCGCCGGTCGAGGAGCCGTCGCCGACGGTGCGGTAGCGCACCGAGAGTCGTTGCACCTCTTCGCCTTCGCGCGGACCGCCCCAGACCCCCGAGGTCATCCACATGCCGTCGCGCTGGTAGACCTCGCGCTCGTGGGCGTAGTAGATCGACGGGAGGAGCACCTGCTCGCGAGCGATGTAGCGCCAGATGTCGAGCTCGGTCCAGTTCGACAGCGGGAACACCCGCACGTGCTCACCCGGGGCGTGGCGGCCGTTGTAGAGGTTCCACAGCTCGGGGCGCTGTCGCTTCGGGTCCCACTGGCCGAAGGCGTTGCGCAGCGAGAAGATCCGCTCCTTGGCGCGCGACCGCTCCTCGTCGCGGCGACCGCCGCCGAACACCGCGTCGAAACGGTTCTCGGTGATCGCGTCGAGCAGGGGGATGGTCTGCAGCGGGTTGCGTACCCCGTCGGGGCGCTCGGTGAGCCGGCCGTCGGCGAGGTAGTCCTCCACCTTGGCCACGTGCAGCCGCAGGTTGTGCCGTTCGACGACCTGGTCACGGAACTCGAGGACCTCGGGCAGGTTGTGCCCGGTGTCGACGTGCAGCAGCGAGAACGGCAGTGGCGCAGGCCAGAACGCCTTGAGCGCGACGTGCAGGAGCACGGTGGAGTCCTTGCCACCGGAGAACAGGATCACCGGCCGCTCGAACTCGCCCGCGACCTCGCGGAAGATGTGGATCGCCTCGGACTCCAGGGCGTCGAGTGTGGTGAACTCGTCGGCCTCCGCGGCGGCGCCGCTCGTCTGGGCAGCGACGCCGGGCGTCGCCGGAACGGACGGTGTTTCGGTCACGGTCATGCGTGCAGCCCACATTCTGTCTTGGCGCGGCCGGCCCAGCGGCCGCTGCGCGGATCGGATCCGGGTTCGGGTTTGGCGGTGCACGGTGCGCACCCGATGGAGGGGTATCCCTCGTCGACGAGCGGATTCACCAGCACGCCGTTGGTGTCGATGTAGTCCTGCATCGTCTCGTCGGACCAGGCCGCGATCGGGTTGATCTTGACCAGTCCGAAGCCCTCGTCGAAGGAGATGAGCGGGGCGTTGGCCCGAGTCGGTGCCTCCACACGGCGGATGCCCGTGATCCACGCGTCGTACCCGGCGAGTCCGGCCTTGAGCGGCACGACCTTCCGCAGTCGGCAGCATTCGCCCGGGTCGCGCGCGAACAGGTTGCGCCCCAACAGTTCGTCCTGCTCGGCGACGCTGTGCTCGGGGGTCAGGTTCACCATCTCCACGCCCGGTCGAGCGAAGCGAGGGGCAGAATGGTTATAGACCTGCTCGACGGCGTCACGGGTACCGATGGTCTCGGCGAAGTGGTACCCGGTGTCGAGGAAGAGCACCTTGACCGGGTCGCCGTCGAGCAACTCACGGTCGATGTTCTTCACCGCGAGGTCGACCAGGGCCGCGTCCTGCATGTTCGACGCGACGACGAAGTTGGTGCCGAAGGTCTGCGCGGTCCAGCGGATCAATTCCTCCGGGGTGGCGTCGGAACCGAGGTCCGCAGCACCCTTCTCGGCGATGTCCCGCAGCTCGCCCTCGCTGAAGCGCCGGCCCGCGCGGGTGGTGGTCTCGATGGTCATCGCAGCGCCTCCTCATCGGCACGAACGGCCCACTGCGCGAACCGTTCACCCTCTTCGCGCTGGTCGACGAAGTTGCGGACCACGCGTTCGATGTAGTCGCCCAGCTCGGTGCCCAGCACCTTGTGCTGGCGCAACTTGCGACCGAAACCCGAGTCCAGGCCCAGGCTGCCGCCGAGGTGGACCTGGAAGCCGTCGGTCTGGTTGCCGTCGGCGTCCTCGACGAGCTGTCCCTTGAAGCCGATGTCGGCGATCTGCGACCGTCCGCAGGAGTTGGGGCAGCCGTTGATGTTCACCGTGATCGGCACGTCGAGCGTCGCGTTGATGTCCGCGAGCCGCTCGTCCAGTTCCGGGGCGAGGACCTGCGAGCGCTTGCGGGTCTCGGTGAACGACAGCTTGCAGAACTCGATGCCGCTGCACGCCAGCAGGTTCCGGCGCCACCGCGTGGGCCGGCCGTGCAGGCCGAGCGGCTTGAGCTCGTCGATCAGCCACTCGACCTTGTCGTCGGGGACGTCGAGGACGATCAGCTTCTGGTACGGGGTGAAGCGCACACGGTCGGAACCGGCCGCGGCGACCGCGTCGGCGGTCTTGGTCAGGATCGTGCCCGAGACGCGACCGGCGATGGGGGAGAAGCCGATCGCGTTGAGTCCGTTGCTCAGCTTCTGCACACCGATGTGGTCGATCGGACGCTCCGGCTTTTCCGGCGCCGGGCCGTCGATCAGCTTGCGCCCCAGGTATTCGTCCTCGAGCACCTGGCGGAACTTCTCGATGCCCCAGTCCTTGATGAGGAACTTCAGCCGCGCCTTGGCGCGCAGACGCCGGTACCCGTAGTCGCGGAAGATCGAGACCACGGCCTCCCAAACGTCGGGCACCTCGTCGAGCGGCACCCAGGCGCCGACGCGCTGGGCGAGCATCGGGTTGGTGGACAATCCGCCGCCGACCCAGAGGTCCAGTCCGGGGCCGTGCTCGGGATGCACGACGCCGACGAACGCGACGTCGTTGATCTCGTGGACCACGTCCTGCTGGCCCGAGATCGCGGTCTTGAACTTGCGCGGCAGGTTCGAGTACTTCGGGTCGCCGATGTAGCGGCGGACGATTTCGTCGATGGCCGGGGTGGGGTCGAGGACCTCGTCGAGGGACTCGCCGGCGAGAGGCGAACCCAGCACGACGCGGGGGCAGTCGCCGCAGGCCTCGGTGGTCTGCAGCCCCACGCCCTCGAGGCGCTCCCAGATGGTCGGGACGTCCTCGATGCGGATCCAGTGGTACTGGACGTTCTCCCGGTCGGAGAGGTCGGCGGTGTCGCGGGCGAACTCGGTGGAGATCTCACCGAGGGTGCGCAGCTGTTCGACGTTGAGCGCGCCCGCGTCGCAGCGCACCCGCATCATGAAGTGGCTGTCCTCGAGGATGTCGATGTTCTCGTCGCCGGTCCAGGTGCCGTCGTAACCCTCGGCGCGCTGGGTGTAGAGACCCCACCAGCGCATCCGGCCGCGCAGGTCCTGTTTGTCGATCGAGTCGAAACCCTGCTTGGAATAGATGTTCTCGATGCGCGCACGCACGTTGAGCGGGTTGTCGTCCTTCTTGACCTGCTCGTTGGGGTTCAGCGGCTCGCGATAACCGAGCTTCCACTGACCCTCGGCGCGGCGCTTGGTCGGACGGGCCTTGCGGGCCGGGCGCGCGGGCTTCGCGGCGACCGGCTCTGCAGCGGCAGCGTCGTTCGGTGCACCCGGACCGGAAGCGGCGGGGGCGTCGGTGGTGGACGTCATGAACTCTCCTGTGCCGGCGCACAGGGCCGGCGTTCGTTGCACGAGTTACGGGCTGAAACGTGCCGGCATCCCCAGGGAATCGGGGACAAATCGGGGCCGAGACGTCGCTAGATGCGACAGAAAGCGCTGTTGACGCGCTTGAGATCAATGTGGCGGCGAGCTGCGAGCCACACCCCGGGGAAAATCACGCGGTCCATAGTGCCACGCTCCCTATCGGCTCGTCTACTTGGGGTTATTTTCCATCATGATGATGGAAACCGGGCCGGCCTCCACACCTGCCTGCGCCGCACAACGCCGTCGAGGACCGCGCTGTTCCCGATCGGGGCGACGATTTCCTCCCACGCCGCCGCGATCGGCATCATGGAACGGTGAACGTCGACACCACCACCATCGCAGCCGACCTGGTCGCCGCTGCGTGCCGCGACGTCGACGCGGACGTGCCTCTCGCGCTGTACCTGCACGTCCCGTTCTGCGCGACCCGGTGTGGGTACTGCGATTTCAACACCTATACGGCGGGCGAACTCGGTTCGTCGTCGTCACCGGAATCGTGGCAGCACGCGGTCGCCCGCGAGCTCGAGGCGGCATCGCGGATGCTGGCCCCCACCCGGCCGGTCTCGACGATCTTCGTAGGCGGGGGCACGCCGTCGCTGCTCGGCGGCGACGGCCTCACACGACTCCTCGACGCCGTCCGGGTCCACTTCGACCTGTCCGACGACGTCGAGATCACCACCGAGTCGAATCCGGAGTCGACTTCGCCGGAGTTCTTCGACGACCTCCGGTCCGCCGGTTTCACCCGCATCTCGCTCGGCATGCAGTCGGCCGCCGCACACGTGCTCAGGCTGCTCGATCGCACGCACACCCCGGGTCGGGCGGTTGCGGCCGCCAGGGAGGCACGAGCGGCCGGGTTCGACCACGTCAACCTCGACCTGATCTACGGCACGCCCGGCGAGACCGACGCCGACCTGCACGCCACCGTCGACGCGGTGCTGGACGCCGGGGTCGACCACGTGTCGGCCTACGCGCTGATCGTCGAGGACGGCACCGCGCTCGCCCGCCGCATCCGGCGCGGGGAGATGCCCGCACCCGACGACGACGTCCTCGCCGACCGCTACCAGATCCTCGACCGCCGTCTGCGTGCGGACGGACTCGACTGGTACGAGGTGTCGAACTGGGCCCGCGGCGAGAAGTCGGTGTGTCGTCACAACATCGCCTACTGGCACAGCCACGACTGGTGGGGCATCGGTCCGGGGGCGCATTCCCACGTCGCGGGCGTGCGCTGGCTGAACGCCAAACATCCTGCGCGCTACGCGAAGTCGCTGGCGGACGGGGTCTTGCCCATCGCATCGGCAGAACAGCTGACCCCCGAGGACCGGCACCTCGAGGCCGTCATGCTGACCACCCGGTGCCGCACCGGACTGCCGCGCGATCTCCTCGACGACGCCGAGACCGCGCATGCCGAACAACTCCGTGCCGACGGACTGCTCACCGCGGCCGACGACGCCTACGTGCTCACCGACGCGGGTCGGTTGCTGGCCGACGGCGTGATCCGCCGCGTGCTCTGGGGCTGACGCGGGGCCGGTTGTCGGCCTACCAGCTCTGATCGGGGCGAGGCGGACTCGTCCAGCCCGTCGATCGCGCCC
The DNA here is from genome assembly GCF_001456905.1 of Gordonia sp. SGD-V-85. Classification (NCBI taxonomy): domain Bacteria; kingdom Bacillati; phylum Actinomycetota; class Actinomycetes; order Mycobacteriales; family Gordoniaceae; genus Gordonia; species Gordonia sp. SGD-V-85. The sequence continues at coordinate 51,597 of NZ_LNQO01000010.1, read as the reverse complement.
CGCGCCGATGCGCACCGGGGCCGTCGGGCGTGGTCGGGGGCCGGCGCGCCGGGATCTCGGCGGTGTCCTCGAGTTGCTCGTCGAGGGGTTTGGCCGCATCGGACAGGTCCAGGGCGTCGAGGTCGAGGGTGCGCGCGTGGATGATGTGCCGGTTGCGCAGCGCCGACCGCACCGCGCGATGCAGTCCGTCCTCGAGGTAGAGCTCGCCCTCCCACCGCACGACGTGGGCGAACAGGTCGCCGTAGAAGGTGGAGTCCTCGCTGAGGAGCTTGTCCAGGGCGAGGACCTTCGTGATCGGCGTCAGCTGGTCGAGCCGGAGTTGCCGCGGCGGGATCTTGGCCCAGCCACGCGTCGACAGCCCGTGGTCGGGATAGGGCTTGCCCTCCCGCACCCCCTTGAAGATCATGCGAACTCCTCCGACGCCCGTGCCTCGACGATTGCTGATCTGCGACGACGCGTCGACGGTCAGTGCGCGACACCGCGCCGTGGCACGGTGATCGCGATCCCATTTCGTACTATGGAACGCACCCAACTGTATGGCAGGGACCCGAGTCAGGAGGTGTGCCGCGTGTCTACCACCGATGATCGTCGCTTCGAGATCTTGCGTGCGATCGTGACCGACTACGTCGACACGCAGGAACCGATCGGTTCGAAAGCGCTCGTGGAGCGACACCAGCTGGGGGTGTCGAGTGCCACCGTCCGCAACGACATGGCGGTCCTGGAGGCAGAGGGATACATCACCCAGCCGCACACCAGCTCCGGCCGGGTGCCCACCGACAAGGGCTACCGGATGTTCGTCGACCGGATCAGCGAGATCAAGCCGCTGTCGGCCGCCGAGCGCCGGGCGATCCTCTCGGTGCTCGACTCCGGCGTCGACCTCGACGACGTGCTCCGGCGCTCGGTGCGGCTCCTCGCCCAGCTGACGAGACAGGTCGCGGTCATCCAGTACCCGGTGCTGTCGGCGGCGACCGTGCGTCACCTCGAGGTCGTCACCCTGTCGCCGTCGCGCCTGCTGCTGGTCGTCATCGTCGACAACGGCCGGGTCGAACAGCGCATGGTGGCGCTGAGCGAAGACCACGATGAGGACGAGATCGCCCGGTTGCGCGATCTGTTCTCGGCCGCACTGCACGGCAAACGGCTCGAAGCCGCGTCGGCCGCGGTCGCCGAGCTCGCCAACTCCGCGCCCGAGGATCTGCGCGGTGCGGTGCTCAACATCGCCACCGTGCTGGTGGAGACCCTCGTCGAACGCGGTGACGACCGGCTGGTGCTGGGCGGCACGTCGAACCTCGCGCGGTCGGCGGCCGACTTCACCCCGGTCGTCGGCGGGATGGACACCGTTCTCGAAGCCCTCGAGGAGCAGGTGGTGGTGCTCAAGATCTTGGCGACGACCCAGGACATGGGCCAGGTCACGGTGCAGATCGGCGAGGAGACCCGGACCGAGAACCTGCGTGGGACCTCGGTCGTGTCGACAGGGTACGGTGCTTCGGGAACCGTGTTCGGCGGCGTCGGTGTGCTCGGCCCCACACGGATGGACTATCCGGGAACCATCGCCTCGGTGGCGGCCGTTGCCAAGTACATCGGCGAGGTGCTCGCCGAACGATGATCGCTGTTTCTCCATGATCGCTGTCGGGCACACCGCAGCGTCGACGGCGGCCGCTCGCGACACCGAGCCGGGACGACGGTGGGGACGGCCGGTCCATCCGCGCGTCGCGCGATCGTGAGAGCACCCGCCGCCAGGCACCAACTGAGACCGAAGGATCACTACAACCGTGGCACGTGACTACTACGCAATCCTGGGAGTGGCGAAGGGCGCCAGTGATCAGGAGCTCAAGCGCGCCTACCGCAAGAAGGCGCGGGAGCTGCACCCCGACGTCAACCCGGGCAAAGAAGACGAGTTCAAAGAGGTCAGCACCGCTTACGAGGTGCTGACCGATCCGGAGAAGCGTCGCATCGTCGACGCCGGCGGCGATCCGCTGGCCGGCGCCGGTGCGGGCGGCTTCGGCGGTTTCGGTGGCGGCGGCGGGGGATTCGGCGACGTCTTCGAGGCGTTCTTCGGCAACGGCGGTGCCTTCGGCGGCGGTGGCGGGGGCTTCGGCTCGGGCCGCGGACCCAAGTCCCGTGTCCAGCCGGGTGAGCCGGCGCTGGTGAACGTGACCCTGGATCTCGCCGAGTGCGCCAAGGGGGTCGCCAAGGAGATCACCGTCGACACCGCGATCCTCTGCGACGTGTGTACCGGCTCGGGAACCAACGGCGACAGCAAGCCGGTCACCTGCGACATCTGCAAGGGCGCCGGGGAGATCCAGTCGGTGCAGCGCTCCTTCCTCGGGCAGGTCATGACCGTGCGCGAGTGCCCGACCTGCCACGGCGTCGGCGAGGTCATCCCCGACCCCTGCCACAAGTGCGGCGGCGACGGACGCTACCGCTCGCGACGCACGATGACCGTGCGCATCCCCGCCGGGATCGAGAACGGCATGCGGGTTCGCCTCACCGGTCAGGGTGAGGTGGGTCTCGGCGGCGGCCCCGCCGGCGATCTGTACGTCGAGGTCTCCGAACGGCCGCACGAGGTGTTCCTGCGCGACAAGGACGACCTGCACTGCACCGTCAAGGTCCCGATGGCCGACGCCGCGCTCGGCGCCGAGTTCGAGGTGGAGACGATTCTCGGCGACCCGGTCACCGTGACGGTCGCGCCCGGCACGCAGCCGGGCCAGATCGTGAAGCTGCGCGGGCAGGGCATGCCGCACGTCAGCTCCGGTGTGCGCGGCACCATGCACGTCCACCTCGACGTCGTCGTACCGACCAGACTCGATGCGGCGCAGACCGAAGCACTGAAAAAGTACCGCAAGATCGCCGCCGACGAGATCGAGGTCGTCAACACCTCGGCGGCCGCGGCGCCCGGCGGTCTCTTCTCGCGGCTGCGCAACGCGTTCGCCGGGAAGTAGGCACCTGGTGTCCGCGGCGGCGATCTCCGAGTGGATGTGCGCGTTCGGGACGGCGGGTACGCGGTGAGTCCACCGCTGTTCTGGGCGGACTCCGTGCCCGCGCCCGGCGCTGACCTGATCCTGAGCGGCGCCGAGGGTCGTCATGCGGTCACCGTCGCCCGGCTGGGCGTCGGCGAACGGATCCTCGTCGGCGACGGCGCCGGCTCGGTCGGCGGTTGCGAGATCCGGGAGATCACCGCCAAGGACACACTGGTGGCGACCGTCCACGACCTCGCGTTCGAGGCTCGCTCGACCCCGCAGGTGACCGTGGTGCAGGCGCTCCCGAAGTCGGAGCGGTCCGAGCTCGCGGTCGACCTCGCCACCGAGGCCGGCGCCGACGTCATCGTGCCGTGGCAGGCGCTGCGGTGCGTGTCGCGGTGGACGGGCAAGGCGGACAAGGGCGTTGCCAAATGGCGGGCCGCGGCCTCGGCAGCTGCCAAACAAAGCCGTCGACCATGGATTCCGGAGATCACCGACCTCGCGGCCACCATCGACGTCCGGGCCCGCTGCGCGGACGTCGTGGCGCAGGGAGGGGTCGTCGCCGTCCTGCACGAGGAAGCCGCGCAACCCCTGGCCCGGCTACCCCTCGCCGACGCCACCGAGATCCTGCTCGTGGTCGGGCCCGAGGGCGGACTCGACGCCGGCGAGGTCGCCGACCTGACCGCGCTCGGTGCGAACTCGGTCGTGCTCGGCCCCGAGGTGTTGCGTACGTCGACGGCCGCCGCGGTGGCCCTCGGCGCGATCGGGGTGCTCACCCGCCGGTGGGCCCGATGAGTGTCGTCGGACGCCGTTCGGTGCGTCGGACCAAGATCGAATACGGCTCTGCGCCTTCCCAATTCGGGCACCTGTACGTGCCTTCCGAGGGGCTCGACGCCGCGACGCAGACGCGGCTCGTGGTGCTTGTCCACGGCGGGTCCTGGTCTGTCGAGTTCGGGTCGACGACCCAGACCGCGATCGCCCGGATGCTCGCCGAACGCGGGGCGGTGGTGTGGAACATCGAGTACCGCCGGGTGGGCGAAGAGGGCGGCGGGTGGCCGAATACCGGCCGGGATGTCCTCGACGCGCTCGGTGCCCTGGACGGTCCCGTCCGCGACCTGCTCCCGCCCGGCGCTGTCGACTTCGCCTCGACCGCGGTCGTCGGGCATTCCGCGGGTGGTCAGCTCGCGGTCTGGGCCGTCGGTCAGCTCGGAGCCCGGACCGCCACGGCCACCATCACCACCGTGATCGCCCAGGCGGCCGTGCTCGACACCGTCGGCGCAGCGGACCGGGAGTCGGTGCGGGCGTTCATGGGTCGGCCGTTCAGCGAGTCGCCGCGCCGCTACTCCGACGCCTCACCACTGTTGGCACCGGTGGTCGACGCCCACGTCGTCGCGATCCACGGCGACGCCGATGATCTGATCCCGGTCGAGTCCAGCCGCCGGTACGTCGACGCCGCGATCGCACGCGGACAGTCCGCCGAACTCATCGTCGTCCCCGGTGAGGGGCACGACGCCTTCGTCGACCCGCGCAGCGTCGGCACGCGACAGACGATCCGCGTGCTCGGGATCTGACGGAAATATTGCCTGCTGATCGGCTGTTGCACCGCGATACACTGACCACACCCCTGCCGCCGCGACCGCGTCGTCCGGGGGCGCCGCATCCAGAACCGAACATCCATCCGGACCAGAACACCAGGAGTGATTTCATACGTGAGTGACGACAACCCCGACCAGAGCGGGCAATCCAGCCGTACGCAGCCGCGCCGGTCTGGGGTCACATCCACTGTCGAAGTCTCTCCCGGAGTCGTGTTCGGGCTGCTCGGCGCGAGTGACGTCAACCTGCGTACCCTCGAGCAGCTCCTGCCCGCCGACATCCACGTCCGCGGCAACCAGGTGACATTGACCGGTGAACCCGCCGAGGTAGCCGCGTCCGAGCGCGTCATCGCCGAACTCGTCGACCTCGTCGGGCGCGGAACTCCGTTGACACCAGATCTCGTCCGGCACAGCGTCTCGATGCTGTCCGACGGCACCGAGGAATCGCCCGCCGATGTGCTGTCACTGGACATCCTGTCGCGCCGCGGCAAGACGATCCGGCCCAAGACGCTCAACCAGAAGCACTATGTCGACGCGATCGACGAGCACACCATCGTGTTCGGTCTGGGCCCGGCCGGCACCGGCAAGACCTATCTGGCGATGGCCAAGGCCGTGCAGGCGCTGCAGTCGAAGTCGGTCAACCGCATCATCCTGACGCGGCCGGCGGTCGAGGCCGGCGAACGTCTCGGCTTCCTGCCGGGCACGCTGAGCGAGAAGATCGACCCGTACCTGCGACCGCTGTACGACGCGCTGCACGACATGATGGACCCCGACGCGATCCCGAAGCTGATGGCGGCCGGGGTCATCGAGGTCGCGCCGCTGGCCTACATGCGCGGGCGCACCTTGAACGACGCGTTCATCATCCTCGACGAGGCGCAGAACACCACGAGCGAGCAGATGAAGATGTTCCTCACGCGCCTCGGTTTCGGTTCCAAGGTCGTCGTCACCGGTGACGTCACCCAGGTAGACCTGCCCGGCGGCGCCCGCAGCGGACTCCTCGCCGCGTCGGAGATCCTCGAGGGCATCGACGACATCCACTTCGCCCGTCTCACCAGCCAGGACGTGGTCCGGCACCGCCTGGTCGCCGACATCGTCGACGCCTACGGGCGGGCCGAGGAGGCGCAGCGGGGTCTGCCCAACACGGCCATCGGCGGCAATCGCGCCGCACGCCGGGCAGCGGCGCAGGGTCGTCGCTCATGAGCATCGAACTGGCCAACGAATCCGGGGTCGAGGTCCCGGCCGAGTTGATCATCGACGCCGCACGTTTCGCGGTCACCGCGATGGACGTGAACCCGGCCGCATTGCTGTCGGTGCTGTGCGTCGACGAGGACACCATGGCCGACATGCACGTCCAGTGGATGGACCTGCCCGGTCCGACCGATGTCATGAGTTTCCCGATGGACGAACTGGTGCCCGGCGGCCGGCCGGATGCGACCGACCCGGGCCCGGCGATCCTCGGGGACATCGTGCTGTGCCCGGACTTCGCACGAAAACAGGCGCGCGAGGCGAAGCGGTCCTTCGAGCACGAGCTCGCCATGCTGACCATCCACGGAGTGCTCCACCTCCTCGGCTACGACCATGCCGAGCCGGAGGAGGAGCGCGAGATGTTCGGACTGCAGAACCGCATCCTCGACGCGTTCTACGCCGAACGTCACCGTCGCGCCCAGGAGCAACGACAGACCGACCGCGATTCCCGGCTGCTGTCCAACATCGGGTTCACCGGAGCCGAGGGCGGTTCACCGACCCCCGGTGCGCCGGCGCGGTCCGAGGAGGACCGAGGGTGACCTCCGACTACTGGTTCATCGTGGCGGCTGTCGTGTTGATCGTGGTGGGCGGCGTCTTCGCGGCCGTCGACACCGCGGTGTCGACGGTGTCGAACGCCCGGGTCGACGACATGGTCCGGGAAGGGCGCGCCGGTGCGCGCCGCCTGGCGGGCATCCTCGAGGCGCGTGCGACCTATGTCGGCCTCGTGGTGCTGCTCCGAGTCGTGTGCGAGACCGCGGCGGTCGCGCTCGTCGCGGTCGCCGCGACGCAGCTGATCGGCGTCGGCGGGGGACTGGCGGTGGCCATCGCCGCCATGACGGTCGTCTCGTACGTCGCCGTCGGCGTCGGCCCCCGCACGCTCGGCCGGCAGCACGCGTACACGATCGCGCTGTCGTCGTCGTACCTGTTGTTCGCGCTCGGCGTGCTGCTGAAACCGCTGACCCGGCTGTTGATCCTGATCGGCAACGCCCTCACTCCGGGTCGCGGGTTCCGCAACGGTCCGTTCGCCACCGAGGTCGAGTTGCGCGAGGTCGTCGACCTGGCCGAGGCCTCGGGCGTCGTCGCGGCCGACGAGCGCCGGATGATCCAGTCGGTCTTCGACCTCGGCGACACCAGTGCCCGCGAGGTGATGGTCCCGCGCCCGGAGATGGTGTGGATCGAGGCCGACAAGACCGCGCTGCAGGCCACGAGTCTCGCGACGCGGTCCGGACATTCGCGGATCCCGGTGATCGGGGAGAACACCGACGACGTCCTGGGCATCGTGTACCTCAAGGATCTGGTGGCGCGAACGGTCGCCCAGCGGATCGACCCCACGACGCTGCGCGTGGTCGACGTGATGCGCGAGGCCGAGTTCATCCCCGACTCCAAGCCACTGGACCGCGTCCTCGCCGACATGCAGCGCGAGCGCAACCACATGGCGATGCTCGTCGACGAGTACGGCGGCATCGCCGGGCTGGTGACCATCGAAGACGTGCTGGAGGAGATCGTCGGCGAGATCACCGACGAGTACGACATCGACGAACTGGCACCGGTCGAAGACCTGGGCGACGGGTCGTACCGGGTGTCGGCACGACTGCCGGTGGAGGATCTCGGCGAGCTGTTCGATGTCGAGATCGCCGAGGAAGAGGTCGAGACGGTCGGCGGACTCGTCGGTCTGGAACTGGGGCGCGTGCCACTGCCCGGCGCCCGGGTCGAGTCGCACGGGCTGCAGCTGGTGGCCGAGGGTGGGCCCAATCGCCAAGGGCGCCAACGTATCATCACGGTGCTGGTCACCCGGGTCGCCGACGCGGACGAGGATTCCCGACGCGACGAGCACGGCGGGCAGTCGAGTCGATCACAGGGACGTGCCGAGCGCACCACGGGCAACGCCCACGACGACCAGGACACGGACACCGCCGGCCAGGAGCGCGCAGGCGAGTCGAGAGCAAGGATGAACCAGTGACCGAGACCTTCTCCGACGAGGATCGCAAGCTCGTGGTGCTCGCCCGGGGTGCGCTGGCGCGTGCCGAGTCGCCCTCGGGTGCGGCGGTCCGGGACGGCGACGGTCGCACCTACGCCGGGGCCGACGTGCGGACCCGCTCGCTGACCCTCACCGGACTCCAGGTCGCGGTGGCGTCGGCGATCTCAAGCGGCGCCCGCTCCTTCGAGGCGGCGGTCGTCGTCAACGGTGACGCCGACGACCCGGGCCTGGACACCCTGCACGAGCTGAGCCCGCAGGCGTACGCGGTGCTCACCGACACCGCGGGTCGCCCTCAGCAGCGGCTGGGGCGCGCGGATGCCTGAATTCCGTTCGGGCTTCGTCTGTTTCGTGGGCCGGCCCAACACCGGCAAGTCGACGCTCACCAATGCCCTGGTCGGCGAGAAGATCGCGATCACCTCGAATCGTCCGCAGACCACCCGCCACACCATCCGCGGGATCGTCAACCGGCCCGACGCCCAGCTGATCCTCGTCGACACCCCGGGCCTGCACCGACCGCGCACCCTGCTGGGTCAACGCCTGAACGACCTCGTCCGCGACACCTACTCCGAGGTCGACGTGATCGGAGTCTGCATACCGGCCGACGAGGCCATCGGTCCGGGTGACCGGTGGATCATCTCGCAGGTCCGCGAGATGGCGCCGCGCACGACGATCGTCGGGGTGGTCACCAAGATCGACCGGGTCGGGCCGGAGCAGGTCGCCAAACAGCTGCTCGCGCTGTCGCAGGTACTCGGCCCGGACTCGGAAGTGGTTCCGGTGTGGGCGAAGTCGGGCAAGCAGCTCGACGTGCTGTCCGACGTGCTCGTGAGCCTCATGGAGGAAGGCCCCGCGTTCTACCCGGACGGCGAACTCACCGACGAACCCGAACAGGTGCTGATGGCGGAGTTCATCCGCGAGGCCGCGCTCGAGGGGGTGCACGACGAGTTGCCGCACTCGCTGGCCGTCGTCATCGAAGAGGTCATCGATCGTGAGGACCGCGACCCCGACCTACCGCCGATGGTCGATGTCCACGCCGTGCTGTTCGTCGAACGCGACAGCCAGAAGGGCATCATCATCGGCCGCAAGGGCGCGCGTCTGAAGGAGGTCGGTACAGTTGCCCGCGCACAGATCGAGCGGCTGCTGGGCACCAAGGTGTACCTGGATCTGCACGTGAAGGTCGCCAAGGACTGGCAACGCGACCCCAAGCAGTTGCGTCGATTGGGTTTCTAGCAGCGTGTTCCTGACGGCCTGACGCCGGCAGGGGCGGCCTGCGGGAAGGTACGCCGATGGGAACGCACGAATCGCCACAACAACCGGGAGACGACTCCGGCCGCGGAGCGCATGAGGCGCCCGACACCGACCAGCCGACCGGACGCACGATCGCCGGCGTCCTCGGATCGCCGCGTTTCTGGCTGGCACCGTTGGCTCTCGTCGCGGTGATGTTCTCGCTGATGGCCGCGCTGTACATGGCGGCGGTCGTCGACCCGCAGCGCCACCTCCACGACTTCCCCGTCGCCCTGGTGCAGGAGGACGCGGGCGGTGAGGTGCAGAACGCCGACGGACAGTCCACGCCGCAGAACTTCGGTGACCAGGTCGCCGAGGGCATCATCTCCTCGGCGGCGCAGAACGGGATCGTCGTGACCCGCACGGATCGCTCGACCGCGCTGTCCGAATTGAACAGCGGCAAGGTGTACGGCGTCATCGTCGTCGGGTCCAATTTCACGAATCGGGCGGTCGCGCTGGGCCGGTCGACGGTCCTCACCGCCGAACCGGCGAAACCGACCATCGACATCTTCATCAACCGGGGCTCCGGGGCGTTCGCGTCGTCGATCACCACCACCCTCGCCGATCAGGTCCGTGAACGGGTCAACGAGCAGGTGGGCGCGCAGCTGACCGAACAGGTCCGTACCCAGCTCGAGCGCAACGACATCACCTTCACCGGCGCGGCGCAGCTCGCGCTCGCGAGCCCGGTGGCCGTCGAGGTGTCCGAGCCGACCCCGCTTCCCGAGGGTGCGGGCAACGGATTGTCGGCGTTCTACCTGACCCTGCTGCTCGTGCTCGCCGGGTTCACCGGGGCGATGATGGTCAGCATCGTGGTCGACGGCATGCTCGGCCAGACCCCCATCGAATACGGGCCGTTCTATCAGCTGCGCGAGCGGCTCGCGATCAGCCGGTGGGCGACGCTCGCGGCGAAGTGGACGATCATGTTCCTGGTCGCGGTGGTGCTCTCGACCCTGTTCATCGCCGTCGGCGCGATGGTCGGGACGTCGATCCCGAACGGCTTCGTCCTGTGGATGCTCTCGGTGCTGGGCATCTTCGCCGTCGGAGTCAGTGCCAGCGCCATGATGGCGGTGTTCGGCAACCCCGGTCTGCTGTTCAATCTGCTCTTCTTCGTGGTGTTCGGCCTGCCGTCGTCGGGCGGGACGCTACCGCTGGAGGCGAGTCCCCGCCTCTTCGAGTGGATCGCCGCGATCGAGCCGATGCACGTGATCTACCTCGGTGTGCGTGCGGTCCTGTACTTCGACGCAGACCTGTCGGCGGGGTTGGGCCGATCGATCATCCAGTGCTTCATCGGCTTGCTCGTCGGCGTGCTCCTCGGTCTGCTCGGCACCAAGTTCTACGACCGCAAGGGCTGGCACCGATACCCGGGTGGGATGACGCTGCCGCCGAAGCTGGACAAGATCGTCAACGCCGGCTGACACGCGCGGCGCCGCCTCGCCCCGACCGTTCACCTGGGTCTGACACGGTGGCCGAATGGGTAACCCCGTCGTCATGTCGATCCCCGAATTGTCCTCGGCCCTGCACGAACTGCGGGACGACCTCGATCGCGCCGAGGAGCAGGCCGCCTCGCTCATCGCCGCGGTCGCCGACCAGCACCGGGACAGCGCCCGCAACCTCGTGCACTACGTCGCGGTGCGACGCCGCGATCTGCGCCCGCTGCAGGAGTCGATGTCCGCGCACGGACTGTCGAGTCTCGGCCGGATGGAGTCGATCGTCTATTCGTGGATCGAGACGGTCATCGAGACGGTGGACGCCCTGGTCGAGGGGCGCACCCGGCATCCGATCTGGGGTGACCTCGCGGGCGGGGTGCGGACCCTGACGCGTAATCGCGACCGGCTCCTCGGGCGCGTGCATCCCGGTGGCGGCGATGACGCCATCGTCGACGGACCCGGTGACGAGCACGGCGAGCGGGCCACCCGTGTGATGGTCACGATGCCGACCCAGGCCGCCGACGACCCCGACCTCGTCCGCGCCATGGGTGCCGCCGGAATGGACGTCGCGCGGGTGAACTGCGCACACGACGGCCCGGCCGAATGGGCACGGATGATCGATTCGGTGCGTGCTCTACCCGGCCGGGTGCGGGTGGCCATGGATCTCGCCGGTCCGAAGTTGCGCACCGGCCCGCTCGAACCGGGACCGAAGGTGATCAAGGTCAAACCGGTCCGCGCCGACGACGGCACCGTCGAACGGCGGTCGCGGGTGCGGCTCAGTGCCGCACCGTTCGATCCCGGCGCACGCCTGCCCGACGGCATCGACGCGGTCATCCCGGTACGCGCACTCGCCGACGTCGCGCAGGGAGACCGGTTGCGCCTACGGGACGCTCGTGGTCGCCGACGGCGACTCGAGGTGGTCGCGGTGTCCGAGGCGGGGATCGACGTCGAATGCGATCGCACCGTCTACTACGAGACGGGTACGCCGATCGGGTTGTCGGGCTCTGCCGACGCCGCCCCGATCGTCGTCGACGATCTGCCCGAGAAGCGTCAGCATCTGCTCGTGCGCACCGGTGACGAGATCCGGCTACAGCGCGACCTCACGCCGACACCGGCGACCCGGACCGGGCCGCATCGGATCGGATGCGAGCTCGGGGACGCCTTCGACGACGTCGAGGAGGGCCATCGGGTGTTGTTCGACGACGGCAAGATCGCCGGGCGAGTGCGGGAGAAGCTCGACGACGAGATCGTGGTCGACGTCGAGCGTGCCGCGCCGGGCGGGACGAAACTCCGCGCCGAGAAGGGCATCAACCTCCCGGACACGACGCTGCACATCCCGGCGCTCACCGCGTCGGACCGCGATGACCTCGAGTTCGTCGCGGCACATGCCGACATGGTGAACTGCTCGTTCGTCCGGTCGCCGGAGGACGTGGCCGATCTCATCGACGAACTGAACCGTCGAGGTGCGTCCGATGTGGGCATCGTGCTGAAGATCGAGACCCGGGCGGCCTTCGAGTCGCTCCCGCAGATGCTGCTCGAGGCGATGCGCTGGGACGCGGTCGGGGTCATGATCGCTCGCGGCGACCTGGCCGTCGAGGTCGGGTTCGGCCGGCTCGCCGAAGTGCAGGAGGAGATCCTCTGGCTGTGTGAGGCCGCGCATGTGCCGGTCATCTGGGCGACGCAGGTGCTCGACGGACTGGCCAAGAAGGGCGTGCCGTCCCGGGCCGAGGTCACCGACGCCGCGATGAGCCGGCGTGCGGAGGGCGTGATGCTGAACAAGGGGCCCTACATCGTCGAGGCCATCGAGGCGTTGACGTCGATCCTCGACCGGATGGGTGGTCACGTCGAGAAGAAGCGCGCGCTGCTTCGGCCGCTGACCTCGTTCGACATCGATCCGGGGTAGGCCGGCGGGCATGTCGGGGCACGTCGTGTCGGTACCCGATGGGAGAATGTCGCGGTGAGGTTCTACCGGGATGAGGCCGTCGTGCTGCGCCAGCACAAGCTGGGCGAAGCCGACCGCATCATCACGCTGCTCACCGCCGAACACGGTCTCGTGCGCGCGGTCGCCAAGGGCGTGCGGCGGACGCGGTCGAAGTTCGGCGCCCGGCTCGAACCCTTCGCCCACATCGACGTACATCTGTATCCCGGCCGCAGTCTCGACGTGGTCACCCAGGTCCACAGCCTGCACGCCTTCGCCGACGCCATCGTCGCCGACTACGGGCGCTACACCACGGCCTGCGCGGTCCTCGAGACCGCGGAACGGCTCGCGGGTGAGGAACGAGCGCCCACCCGTCAGCTGCACCGGCTGACGGTCGGGGCGCTGGCCGCGCTGGCCGACGACCGCCGGCCGCGTGAGCTGATCCTCGACGCCTACCTGCTGCGCGCGATGTACAGCGCGGGCTGGATGCCGGCGCTCGAGGAGTGCGCGCGGTGCGCGACACCCGGTCCTCACCGCGCTTTCCACGTCGCCGCCGGCGGCGCCGTCTGTCTGCCGTGCCGGCCACCCGGATCGGCGACCCCCTCGCCCGGCGTGCTCGACCTCATGGAAGCCCTGTTCCGCGGTCGGTGGGATGAGGTCGTCGACGCCACGCCGTCGCTGCGTCGACAGGCCAGCGGACTCACCGCCGCGCATCTGCAGTGGCATCTGGAACGCCAGCTCCGAACCCTGCCGCTGATCGAACGCACCGCCCCTCATAGGCTGATGGAGACGGGTGTGGACACGGGCGTGAGGAGGGTCGACGATGGCGTTGCGGCCGGGTAGTTCGGCGAAGGGACGCAAGGCCGCGAGCCTCCGGACGGATGTCCGTCCCCCCGATCCACATCCGAGCGGTGCCCGGCCCCCGGCGATCCCCGCCGAGTTCGTGCCCAAGCACGTGGCGCTGGTGATGGACGGGAACGGGCGCTGGGCCACCGATCGCGGGCTCCCGCGCACCGAGGGGCACAAGCGCGGCGAGGCCGTGTTGATGGACACCGTCTGCGGCTGTATCGAATTGGGGGTCGGCTGGCTCTCCGCCTACGCGTTCTCCACCGAGAACTGGTCGCGCAGCCCCGACGAGGTGAAGTTCCTCATGGGCTTCAACCGCGACGTCATCCGCCGTCGACGCGATGAGATGCACGAGATGGGCGTCCGGGTGCGCTGGGCCGGACGCCGACCCCGGTTGTGGCGCAGCGTGATCCGGGAACTCGAGATCGCCGAGGAGATGACCCGGGACAACACCGTCATGACGCTCACGATGTGCGTCAATTACGGCGGTCGTGCCGAGATCGCCGACGCCGCACGGGAGATCGCGCGACGCGCGGCGCGCGGCGAGATCGACCCGGAGCGCATCTCGGAGTCGACCTTCGCGCGGTACCTGGACGAGCCGGACATGCCCGACGTCGACCTGTTCCTGCGTCCGTCGGGGGAGCAGCGGATCTCGAACTTCCTGCTGTGGCAGTCGGCGTACGCCGAGATGGTCTACCAGGAGAAGCTCTTCCCGGACTTCGACCGGCGTGACCTGTGGGCGGCCTGTCTCGAATACGCCTCGCGCGACCGACGATTCGGCGGGGTGAAGCCGTCGTGACCGACGCCGCCGCGCTCCTCGACCGGACCGCGCAGATCGTCGCCGAACTCGGTCCCGTCGACCGACCCGACGCCGACTCCGTCGTCGTGCAGGTCGGTCCGACGCGTGCCTCCATCCGCGTGCTCACGCTGGCCGACGGGCTCGACGTGCTGGCTCTGACGCAGATGGTCGCGATGGACCTGCCCAACACCCCGACGCTCCGGGACGACGTCGAGGCGTGCGCCGCCCAGCTCAGCTTCGGCAGCCTCCGACGCTCCGACCGTGCGGGGGTCACCACAGATGTGTTGCAGTACTACACGTTTCCGGCGAGCCAGCTCGACGACGTGCCGCTGCTGACGGTCCTGCACATCGTCCTCGCCGCCGGTGTCGACGCCGCCGAACGGCTGGTGGGCCCGGCTTCTGCTTGAGTCTGGCGACATCGGATCCCGCTCCCTGAGGACTGAGAAGCGTTGAGCACGACCAATGCTCCCTGAGGCGTTGAGCGCGACCAATGCTCCCTGAGGTGCGAGCGAAGCGAGCCACGAAGGGCCGCAACGTGTCTCGCCAGGACCCTTCGTGGCTCGTCGCTAGCGCTCCTCGCACCTCAGGGAGCAGTAGTTTGCGGTTTTTCGGATCGGGGAGCGGAGGCGGGCTCGTTCCGCCCGCTCAGTCCTTCTCGGCGGTTCGGCAGTCCCCACAGCGCCCGAAGACCTCGACGGTGTGGTTGATGTCGGTGAAGCCGTGCTGGGCGGCGATCTTCGCGGCCCAGCGTTCGACCGGTTCGGCCTGGACCTCGACGGTGGTGCCGCACTCCCGGCAGACGAGGTGGTGGTGGTGTCCCGACGAGCAGTGGCGGTAGCGGGTCTCCCCGGAGCCGTCCCACAGGACATCGATCTGGCCGGCCTGGCTCAGCGCCTGCAGATTGCGGTACACCGTCGTCAGGCCGATGGATTCGCCCCGGGCCTTGAGGATCTCGTGGAGTTCCTGCGCGGAGCAGAAGTCCTCGGTGCCGGCCAGGGCGTCGGCGATCGCGGCGCGTTGGCGCGTCGACCGGATGCCGGTGACCGGCTGCGGCCCCGATGCGACGCCACTCATTCGTTCACCACCCGGGACGCATCGGACGGCACGGCGCGGCCGTCGGTGGTCTCGTTCGCGTGGATCAGCGCATCGCCGACGATGTGCGCGACATGGTCGTCGAGGAGTTCGTAGGTGATCTCACGACCGTTGCGCTGGCCCCGCACCACACCGGCGTCCTTGAGCACGCGCAGGTGCTGGCTGACCAGAGGCTGACTCAAGCCCAGGTGCCCGACGAGTTCGTGGACGCATTGCACCCGCTCCCGCAGGGACAGCACGATGGCGACGCGGGTGGGAGAGGCGAGGGCGCGCAGTAGGTCGGCGGCGGCTTCCCGCGCCGCGGCATCGGCCGCTTCGATCGGTCCGGGCCCGTCCAACGGTTGCGTCGACATCACGCTCCTCCTCGCCTGGCTCGCGCCACTGATCCGGCCATTCTATCGGAAATGGTTTTCAATCCGTGCCACCGGTGTCGCCGCTGGTCAGCCCTCGTCTGCACGTCGGCGCTCGGCCGGCGGCGGGACCCCGTCCGCACCTGCGGTCGACAACGCGTAGGTCGCGACCGCGGACGCGACCGCAGCCGAGTTGACGCCCAGCAGGTCGGTGTTCAGGTTGTCGATGGTGTCGCGCGCGGTGTGATAGTCGGGGTCGAAGGGTTCTCCGGCCCGGCCGCCCCACATCTCCGCCTGCGCTTCGTCCTTCCTTGTTTCCGCGCCGGTGAACACCCCGCCGGAGGGGATGCCCACCGCGATGAACGGGCCGTAATCGGAACGGCCGTCGAAGTCGTCGGGGGCGAGGGGGATGCCGCGATCGGCGTAGAACTTCTCGAAGGTCCGCTCGATGCCCCCGGAGCCGTCCGGGCCGGGGCCGGCTCCCTGACGCTCGGAGTCGTCGCCGTCGTAGGTGAAGTACCCGCCGTTGGGTGAGGCGAGCATGTCGAAGTTCAGGTAGAGGGCCACCGCCGTACGTGCGGCCGGGTCGAGTCCCCGGACGTACTCGGTGGAACCCACGAGCCCGTCCTCTTCCGCGCCCCAGAACGCGAATCGCACGCGGTGCGGGACACGGGGTGACGACCCGAGTCGTAGAGCCGTCTCGAGTACGGCCGCGGAGCCGCTGGCGTTGTCGTTCATGCCGGGTCCCTCGGCGACGCTGTCGAGGTGTGCGCCGGCCATGACGACGTCGTCGCCGGTGCCCGTCCGGGTCTCGGCGATCAGGTTGCGCGTGGTGATGCCGGTGGTCTTCGCCTCGACCGCAAGCGCGACCGATCGCGCCGACCGCACCCGATCGGCGTCGTCGCCCGCGATGCCGAGGACCGGGATCCCCGGACGGTCGTCCGGCCCCAGGGTGGCGCCGGTGAGCGGGCCGGGCTCGTTGTTGACCATGACGACCCCGACCGCGCCGGCCGACTCCGCGTTCCGTGCCTTGTCGGCGAAGGTGCAGGTTCCTCGGGTGATGACGGCGATCGCACCACGCGTCGTGGCCGGAAAGTCGGTGTTCGCGCAGCCGAGGCCGTTGACGGCAACCGGGGCCCCGGTGACCGGGGTGTCGCCGGTTCCGGCCGAATACTCGACGACGCGGGTGGCGACCTTCAGGCCGTCGGCGGTGAGGCTGACCGGACCGGCGTCGAAGCGCTCGTACTCGACGGGCGGCGTCGTCACGTCGAAGCCCGCCGTGCGGAGGAGCCCGGCGACGTAGTCCAGCGAGGCGTCGTACCCGGGTGTGCCGGCCGCGCGGTTGCCGCCGTTGTTGTCGGCGATCTGGGCCAGTGCGCGAACGTGCGCCATCACGTTGTCAAGGGTTACGGCCTCGGCCAGCGCGGCCGGGGTGACCTCGTCGATCGGCGGTTCGGGAGAGGGCGTCGACACCGGCGCCGACGAGGGTCGCTGGGGCTCGGCGGACTGCTCGGCCGCGCACCCCACGGCCAGTGCCAGTGTCAGTGCGAGGCCGGCCGAGGCGAGGACCGGCCGACGCCCGCGGGCCGATGGGGGGACGCCGACGCGTCGTCGTATGCGAACGATCACCCTGCCACTCTGGCAGTTTCCGTCCGTGCATGTGGGTCCGACGGGTGCACCGTTGCCGGTGGTTTCGGGAAACGGCACACGTGCTCGGTAGTCTGTACGGGTTGCCGCCCGCATCTGGTGGATGCACGTCGAGCACCGAGCGTCAGCACGACCGTCCCAGCCGAACACCTCAACCCGTGGAGAGCAGTTAACCGTGGCCGCCCAGTCCAATGTGGAATCCGTCGTCAACCTCGCCAAGCGCCGGGGCCTGGTGTACCAGTGCGGTGAGATCTACGGCGGTACCAAATCGGCGTGGGACTACGGCCCGCTCGGCGTCGAACTGAAGGAGAACATCAAGCGGCAGTGGTGGCGCACGATGGTCATCAGCCGCGAGGACGTCGTCGGCGTCGACTCGTCGGTCATCCTGCCGCGTCAGGTGTGGGAGGCCTCGGGCCACGTCGAGGTGTTCACCGACCCGCTCGTCGAGTCGCTGCACACCCACAAGCGCTACCGCGCCGACCATCTCATCGAGGCCTACGAGGCCAAGCACGGGCACCCGCCGGCCAACGGTCTGGCCGACATCAACGACCCGGAGACCGGGCAGCCCGGCAACTGGACCGAACCCAAGGCGTTCAGCGGTCTGATGAAGACGTTCCTCGGGCCTGTCGACGACGAAGAGGGTCTGCACTACCTGCGTCCCGAGACCGCGCAGGGCATCTTCGTGAACTTCAAGAACGTGATGACCACCGCGCGCAAGAAGCCGCCGTTCGGCATCGCGCAGATCGGCAAGAGCTTCCGCAACGAGATCACACCGGGCAACTTCATCTTCCGCACCCGTGAGTTCGAGCAGATGGAGATGGAGTTCTTCGTCAAGCCGGGCGAGGACGAGGAATGGCACCAGTACTGGATCGACCAGCGCTTCGACTGGTACGTCAACCTGGGCATCGACCCGGAGAACCTGCGGCTCTACGACCACCCGAAGGAGAAGTTGTCGCACTACTCCAAGCGGACCGTGGACGTGGAGTACAAGTTCGGGTTCACCGGCAACCCGTGGGGTGAGCTCGAGGGTGTCGCCAACCGGACCGACTACGACCTGTCCACCCACAGCAAGCACTCGGGGGAGGACCTGTCGTTCTTCGACCAGGCGTCGGGTGAGCGCTACACCCCGTTCGTCATCGAGCCGGCGGCCGGCCTGACCCGCTCGCTGATGGCCTTCCTGTGTGACGCCTACACCGAGGAGGAGGTGCCGAACGCGAAGGGCGGCACCGACACTCGGACGGTGCTGCGGCTCGACCGCCGGCTGGCCCCGATCAAGGTCGCCGTGCTGCCGCTCTCGCGCAACGAGAAGCTCTCGCCGAAGGCCCGCGACCTCGCCGCCGAACTCCGCAAGCACTGGAACGTCGAGTTCGACGACGCACAGGGCATCGGCAAGCGGTACCGCCGGCAGGACGAGATCGGCACGCCGTTCTGCGTGACGGTCGACTTCGACACCCTCGACGACCAGGCCGTCACGGTGCGCGAACGGGACACCATGAGCCAGGAGCGGGTCGCGCTCGACAAGGTCGCCGAGTATCTCGGCGGCAAGCTGCTCGGCGCCTGATCCTGCTCCCGGCCGCGCGGGCCGGGTGTTCACGATTCC
Source organism: Gordonia sp. SGD-V-85 (assembly GCF_001456905.1). Classification (NCBI taxonomy): domain Bacteria; kingdom Bacillati; phylum Actinomycetota; class Actinomycetes; order Mycobacteriales; family Gordoniaceae; genus Gordonia; species Gordonia sp. SGD-V-85. Next base: position 32,865 of record NZ_LNQO01000010.1, on the reverse strand, counting down.
GCCTGACCTGCGGATGTCTGTCACAATCGATGACGAGTTGTCGCGTGGAGTAGGACATGGGGTCCGTCGTGCGCGCGACGAGAGAGTGAGTGGAGTCGTGTCTGTCAGCGGGAAAGTCGTTCATTACGACGCGAATCGGGGATTCGGGTTCTTGGCGCCGGAATCGGGCGGCGCCGATGTGTTCCTCCACATCAACGACATCGACATCGACGAGAACTCGTTGAAACCGGGTGCCAAGGTGTCCTTCGACATCGAGGAGACCGACCGCGGTTCCAAGGCCGTCAACGTCGCGGTGACCGAGGCCGCGCCGGCCGACGACACCGCCGGCGCACGGGCGCACCGCCGCGACGAGCACCACGGCCGCGACCGTGATCGTGGGGACCGGGGCGACCGCGGACGTCACGACGACCGCGGCAGCCGTCGTCCGCGCGGCGGGGGTGGCTCGCTGGATGCCGCCGCGTTCACCGAAGAGCTCACCGAGCTGCTCCTCGACGCCGACGGCGCCCTCACGGCTCGTCAGATCGTGGCGATCAGGCAGCGGGTCACCGACTTCGCCGTCGCCCGGGGCTGGGTGCTTGACTAGCACCCGACAGGGTCCCGAGACGGTCGGGCATGTGCTCCCGACGGTGGCAACCTACGGCGACGAGGCCGTCGAGCGGTTCGTGCCCGAGGGCGCCAAGGTCGCGAGCCTGCCCGGCACCCGGACCGACCATCGAAGCGACTTCGCGCGGGACCGTGCGCGAGTGCTGCACTCGGCCGCCCTGCGCAGGCTGGCCGACAAGACGCAGGTCGTCGGTCCGCGGGAGGGTGACACGCCCCGTACCCGGCTCACGCATTCGCTCGAGGTCGGGCAGATCGGCCGGGGGATCGCCATCGGTCTCGGCGCCGAACCCGACCTCGTCGAACTCGCCGGACTCGCCCACGACATCGGGCATCCGCCCTACGGACACAACGGCGAACGCGCGCTCGACGAGGTGGCGGCGGAGCACGGTGGTTTCGAGGGCAATGCCCAGAACCTGCGCATCCTGACGCGGCTCGAACCCAAGCTGCTCGATGCCGACGGGCGCAGCGCCGGCCTCAACCTCACCCGCGCGTCGTTGGACGCGACCCTGAAGTATCCGTGGACCCGACGCACACCCGGAGGCAAGTTCGGCGCCTACGACGACGATGCCGCCATGCTGGCGTGGATTCGTCGGGAGGCGCCCGGGACCCGACAGTGCGTCGAGGCCCAGATCATGGACTGGTCCGACGACGTGGCGTACTCCGTGCACGACCTCGAGGACGGCGTCATCGGTGGCCGGATCGACCTGCGGACCCTCGGCGATCCGCAGGACCAACGCGCGCTCGCCGACATCGGCGCCAAGGAATTCCCGGGTCTCGACCCCGAGGCCCTCGTCGACGCCGCCGCCCGCCTGCACCGCATGGACATCGTGCGGTCGGTGGGTGTCTTCGACGGCACGCTCGACTCCTACGTCGCACTCAAGAGGTTGACCAGTGAGTTCATCGGCCGCTTCGCGTCGGCCGCGATCACCGGCACCCGCGAGGTGGTCGGCGACCGGCCGGTCTCGCGCTACGACGCCGACCTCGAGGTGCCGGAACTCATCGCCGCCGAGGTGTCGATGCTCAAGACCCTGGCACTGCGCTTCATCTTCTCCAACGAGCGGCACAAGGCGACGCAGCGTCGTCAGCGGGAACGCATCCACCGAGTCGCGAACTGGTTCGCCGAGGCGGCGCCCGGGGGCCTGGACCCGATCTTCGTGCCGTGGTGGAACGCCGCGTCCGACGATGCCGCCCGCATGCGGGTCATCGTCGACCAGATCGCGTCCATGACCGAAGGCCGGCTCGAGCGCACCGACAAGCACAATTCGGGGGCCCAGGCGCATCTGGGGTAGGCCGGGCGTGGTCGACGAAGCACCCGGCCGGGCGGCCTCACCGGCGTCACTACACTGGTCGCGTGGCAGGCCGAATTCCCGATCGCGACATCACGGCGATCCGTGAGCAGACGAGGATCGAGGACATCGTCGGCGACTACGTCGCCCTCCGGCGCGCCGGTGCCGACAGCCTCAAGGGCCTGTGCCCCTTCCACGACGAGAAGTCGCCGTCGTTCCACGTCCGTCCCAACCACGGCCACTTCCACTGCTTCGGCTGCGGCGAAGGCGGCGACGTGTACAGCTTCCTGCAGAAGCAGGAGCACATCAGCTTCGTCGAGGCGGTCGAGCAGCTCGCCGACCGGATCGGCTACCAGATCAACTACGAGGGCGGCGGTACCGCCATCAAGCGGGACCGCGGCACCCGCGCCCGACTGGTGGCCGCCAACGCCGCCGCGGCCAAGTTCTACGCGGCCGCGCTGCAGTCACCCGAGGCGCAGCCGGCGCGCGACTACCTCAAGGAACGCGACTTCGACGCGGTGGCGGCCGTCCGATTCGGTTGCGGTTACGCACCTGCCGGCTGGGACACGATGACCAAGGCGCTGCTGTCGCAGGGCTTCGAGTTCAGCGAACTCGAAGCCGCCGGTCTGTCCAAACAAGGACGCAAGGGGCCGATCGACCGCTTCCATCGCCGTCTCCTGTGGCCGATCCGCAACCTCGGCGGGGACATCATCGGCTTCGGCGCCCGCAAACTGTTCGACGACGACAACCTCGGCAAGTACATGAACACGCCGGAGACCATGCTGTACAAGAAGTCTCAGGTGCTGTTCGGTCTCGACCACGCGAAGAAGAGCATCGCCAAGGGGCATCAGGTGGTGGTCGTCGAGGGCTACACCGACGTCATGGCGATGCATCTGGCCGGCGTCACCACAGCGGTCGCCTCGTGTGGCACCGCCTTCGGTGAGGACCACCTCGCCCTCATCCGGCGGCTGATGATGGACGACTCGTACTTCCGCGGCGAGGTGATCTACACGTTCGACGGGGACGATGCCGGAAAAGCAGCCGCGCTCAAGGCCTTCGAGGGCGAACAGTCCATCTCGGGGCAGACGTTCGTGGCGATCGCGCCCGATGGCATGGATCCCTGCGAACTCCGGCAGGAGAAGGGCGACGCCGCCGTCCGCGACCTGGTCGCGCGTCGGGTGCCGATGTTCGAGTTCGCGATCAAGGCCCTCCTCGCCGGCCACGACCTCGACACCGCCGAGGGCCGCGTCCACGCGTTGCGCGACACCGTCCCGGTGGTCGCCCGGATCAAGGACATCGCGCTGCGTGACGAGTACGCCCGCCAGCTGGCGGGTTGGGTCGGTTGGGAGGAGGTCTCCCAGGTTCTCGGCAGAGTCCGCGAAGAAGGCGCGAGAATCCGAAAGGCGCAGGGCGTCAGTAACTCCGGCAGTCGGGGGAGCGGTCGCGGTGCTCGTAATCGGCCGGAGGCGGAGGCCGCGCCGACGTCCGCCCGCCCCCAGCCCAACGACCCGCGCCTGTGGCCGCAGCGGGAAGCACTGAAGGCGGCGCTGCAGTATCCGGCGATCGCCGGCACGGTCTTCGACTCGCTGCCCGTCGAGTGCTTCAACGAGCCGGCCTACGCCATCATCCGGCAGGCGATGACCGGCCTCGGGGGCACGTCGGCCGGGCTGGGTGGCGCGGCCTGGGTCGACGCCGTGCGCAATGTTGTCGACGACCCCGTCATCGACCCGCTGGTGACCGAGCTGGCGGTCGAGTCGATGCCCGTCGACGAGGACAACATCGCGCGCTACATCACGAGCGTGCTCGCCAGGCTACAAGAGGTGTGGGTCGGTTCCCAGATCGCCGACATCAAGTCGCGTCTACGCCGGATGGCACCCAGCGACGACCCGGACGGGTACAACGCGGTCTTCGGCGATCTCGTCGCCCTCGAGGCCTACCGTCGGAGCCTGCTGGAACAGGCGGTCGACCCCATCGTCGACGCGGGCTGAGTCCTGCGAGTCGCGCCGGCTCTGCGGGTTGAGCCGAGTCGAAGCCCCCGCCGGGCCGATGAGTTCGCGTGGTGGCGCCGGTCTATCTGTCGACACCGCTACGAAGGGCACTGATCATGGCGACCACCATCTATTCGGCGACCGCATCGCTCGACGGGTACATCGCGGGCCCCGGCGGGGACATGTCGTGGCTGACCCGGTTCTTCGACGTCCCCGCCGAGGGACAGAACCGGGCAGCCGACGACGCGGCCGACCGGTTGATGCGTGGTACCGGCGCGGTGTTGGTCGGCAACCGGTCGTTCCGCGGCGATGACCCCAACAAGGGCACCGACCGCGAGGGTGCGTTCGGCGGCGAATACGACGGTCCCGCCGTCGTTCTCACACACAACCCGCCGGCGGACCCCGTCGACGGCTTCACGTTCGTCTCGGATCTGCACGAGGCGGTCGACCTCGCCGCCCGGACGGCCGGCGATGGTTACGTCACCGTCATCGGCGCCGACGTCGCGCGACAGATGATCGATCACGGGCTGCTCGACGAGGTGCTCGTGTTCTTCGTCCCGGTGTTCCTGGGGGCGGGCATCCGGCTGTTCGACCGTCACGAGGGCGGCGAGGTCAGACTCACGCCCATTCCCGGTGAGACCGAGTACTGGTGTCGCGTCGAACGATGAGCCCGGTGGCGGCGGCCGGCGACGAACTCCAGCTGAACAGTCGACGACGGTTTGCCTCCCACACTGCGAGACGACCGGTCGCTGCCTAGCGTGGGAGCGTGGACGCGAATGACGAGCGCCGGCAGGTCACCGAGGTTCAGCACCGCCTGATCGGGATGTACGGCGACAGAAAACCCGAGGAAGTGGCCGATGCGGTCGAAGCCGCGTACCGACACTTCGACGGCACCGACGTGCGCGACTTCGTGCCGCTGCTGGTCGAGCGCCGCGCCAACGAGACACTCAGTGGCTCTGCGGTGATGGCCGACTCGACCGATGTGCCACCCACAGTGGGTGAGTGAGCGCTGCGGGCCCGGCCGGGGGATTGCTTGCTCTCGCTCTGTGCTACAACGCTTTTCGTGCGTGGGGCGGGCGGGGCTCGAACCCGCGACCTACGGATTATGAGTCCGCGGCTCTAACCGACTGAGCTACCGCCCCGTGGGCCCGAGAGCCCGCTGCTGGACATTACCGCACGGTCGACGGTCATATGAATGCGGACCGGCACGACTGCCGAAGACGAGAAAACCCGTCACCTGCCGACGCGGGTGACGGGCCTCTTGCTCCCCCAACTGGACTCGAACCAGTAACCGTTCGATTAACAGTCGAATGCTCTGCCAATTGAGCTATGGGGGACTGCCTCGGACCTGCTCGGCGCTCGTGGAGCGCGTCATCAGGACCGAGGACAGACTTTAGCGCATGGTCATGTCGGACGACAAAACGGGCGGTCAGCCGCATGCGGCGGCCAGGCCGCCCGCTGCGCTACTCCCGGGGGTAGTCCTCGGGGTCGATCTCGACCTCGGTGGCCTGTTCGGCGGCGTCAGCGTCGTCGGCCTCGAACGGCACGCTGGGGTTGACACCTTCAGCGGGATCGGGCGCTGCCGTCTGGGCCTGCTCGAGTGCATCGGCCTCGTTGGCCTCGACCGGCAGGTCGGCTTCCGGTGACGTCATCGGGACGCTCCTCTCCTCGTCGGACTCCTACGTCTCCACGTGTACCCGACGAGAGTGGTTTCAGTCGCCCCCGCGTCGCTCGTCGTAGTCGGCCTGGGCGTCGCGGACGGCCGGCATGTTGTCCTGCACGAGTTCAATCAGGCCGCTCAACTGGTCGGCGACCTGCCTGCCGAGCGGAGTGAGGTGGTACTCGACCTTCGGCGGGATGGCTTCGAGGACGGTGCGCACGATCATGCCGTCGCGTTCGAGGCTCTGGAGGGTCTGCGAGAGCATCCGTTCGCTCACGCCGTCGACGCGTCGCCGCAGCGCGCTGAATCGATAGTTGCTCTCCCCCAACGCGATCAGCACGAGGCTGCCCCAGCGTCCGGTAACGGTCTGCAGTGTGGTCCGGGACGAGCAGTCCCGGGCGAAAACGTCCGCCTCGAGGGACTCGTCGCTGATCTCGGTCACGTGCTCAACGGTAGCCGAATAGACGAGACCTTGCTAACAGTTCGTATTGCACTTACGAAAAGTAAGTGCATACTGGGAGTCGTTCAACCGACAGAGATGAGGAATCAGATGACCACAGCAGTGACCGGCGCGACGGGACAGCTCGGCGGACTCGTAATCGACGAACTACTCGCCCGGGGCATCGCCGCCGCCGACGTGGTGGCGATCGTCCGCGACGAGTCGAAGGCCTCGAAGCTCGTGTCGCACGGCGTTTCGGTCCGTGTCGCCGACTATGACGATCCGGCATCACTTGTCGACGCCCTCGTCGGCGTCGACAAGTTGCTGCTGGTCTCGGGTTCGGCGGTCGGGCAACGTGTTGCCCAGCACACCAACGTGATCGAGGCGGCGGAGGCCAACTCCGTCGAACTGATCGCCTACACCAGCCTGCTGCACGCCGACACGAGCGGTCTGAGTCTGGCTCCCGAGCACGTCGCCACCGAAGCCCGACTGAACGAGTCGTCGGTGCCCGCCGTGATCCTGCGCAACGGCTGGTACTGGGAGAACTACCTGGCCGCCATCCCGCAGGCGGCGGCGACCGGAACGCTCCTGGGTGCCGCGGGTGAGGGAAAACTCGCTGCCGCCGCTCGTGCCGACTACGCGGCTGCGGCCGCAGCGGTCCTCACCGCCGACTCGGACCAGGCCGGCAAGGTCTACGAGTTGGGTGGTGACGAGCGGCTGACCTACGGCGAATTCGCCCGAGCGATCGGTGTGGCATCGGGTGCGACCGTCCAGTACCGCGACCTCTCCGAAGCCGACTACCAGGCCGCTCTCGTCAGCGCGGGTCTGCCGGAACCGGTCGCCGCGATGCTGGCCGGCGCAGATGCCGGGATCAGCCGCGGTGAGCTGGACACCGACTCCGGCGACCTCCAGTCGCTCATCGGCCGGTCGTCGACCCCCGTCGCGGAGGTCATCGCGCAGGCGCTCGCCTGACCCGGCGTCGTACGATCGGCGTCCGGCGTGCTCCGCGCCGAGTCGCATCGATGAGTTCGGCTGCGACACCGAGTCTGTCCGCATAGATTGCTCGTGCCGACCGACAAGGAAGCCGAACCATGCCACAGCTACTCAGAGTCCAGAACTTCTCGATCTCACAAGATGGGGTCGGGGCGGGGGAGAACCAGACGTTCGAGCGTCCCTTCGGTGATCGCGTCGAACCGTGGGAACTGATGTCGTGGGCGGGCGCCACCGCGAGCTGGCCCAACCGGACCGACCCGGGTGGCACCCGCGGCCTCGACGACTATTTCACCCGCGACTTCGCTCATAACATCGGTGCGGAGATCATGGGCCGCAACAAGTTCGGTTATCAGCGCGGACCGTGGACCGACCATGAGTGGCAGGGCTGGTGGGGTGATGAGCCGCCGTTCCACACTCCCGTCTTCGTACTGACGCACCATGTGCGGCCGTCGTTCACGCTGAGTGACACCACGTTTCACTTCTTGGACGCGACCCCGGCCGAGGCCGCCGAGCAGGCGAAGGCCGCGGCGGACGGCAAGGACGTACGTATCGGCGGCGGCGTGAGCACCGTCCGGGAGTTCCTCGACGCCGACCTCATCGACACCCTCCACATCGCCGTCGCACCCGTCACGATCGGCGCCGGACTCAAACTCTGGGAGTCACCCGAGGAGCTCGAGGGCCGGTATCACCACGAATCCGTCCCGAGCACCAGTGGCGTGACGCACCATTTGTTCTGGCGCAAGTAGCGCAATGGCGGTGGAATGAGACCGGGAACTCGCGTAGTTGTAGGGACCATGACGGAACTCGCCGGCAAGGCCACGACTCTGCTCGAACTCCACCAACCGGGAAACCCGGTCATCCTGCCCACGGTGTGGGACGCCTGGTCGGCGAACCTCGCGATCTCCGCCGGGTTCACCGCGCTCACCGTCGGCAGTCACCCGGTGTCGGACTCGATCGGCAAGCCCGACAACGAAGGGATCACGTTCGAGGAACTGACTACCCGCATCCGGCAGATCACCACGGCAGTCGACGTCCCGATCTCCGTCGACATCGAGTCCGGCTACGGGGAGGACCCGAAGACGCTCATCGACGGCCTGATCGCCGCGGGTGCCGTCGGTCTGAACATCGAGGACACCGTGCACAGCGAGGGCGGACGCCTTCGCGAGCCACAGGAGCACGCCGATTTCGTGGGTGCGCTCCGGGCGGCGTCCGACGCCACCGATGTCCACGTGGTGATCAACGCGCGCACCGACCTGTTCGTCAAGCAGGTCGGCGACGAATCCGACCGCCTCGACCGGGCGATCGAGCGAATGAAGCTGGCTGCCGATGCCGGCGCAGACGTGCTGTACCCGGTCGGTTTCCACGACGACGCCGCGCAGAAGCGGCTCACCAGCGAACTGCCGTTGCCGGTCAACGCGATCGGCCATCCGACCAAGAACACCAAGGCGGCACTGGCCGAACTCGGTGTCGCCCGGGTCAGTTTCGGACCGATCTTTCAGATGGTGCTCGCCGAACGCGCCGCCGAGGTTCTCGAACCCTGGAAGTAGTCACACCGCTCTCCTCCGGGTCGTCGAACCCGGAGGAGAATGTCGGTGGTCCGAACTACCGTCGGATCATGGCACTCACGAAATCCGAACGAGAAGCGTTCCTGTCCGAACCCCATGTCGCGGCGCTGTCGGTCGAAGCCGAGCCCGGCCGGGCGCCGCTCACGGTCCCGGTGTGGTACCAGTACGAGCCGGGCGGTCGCCCCTGGCTGCTCACCGGAACCGAATCGCGCAAGTTGCAGCTCATCCGAACCGCCGGGCGGTTCACGCTCATGGTCGACGAGGTGTCGCCGCGGCTGATGTACGTGGCCGTGTCGGGGGATGCGGTCGACATGGTTCCGGGCACCCGCGGCGACCTGCAGGAGATGGCGGCACGCTACCTCCCGCCCCAGGCCGTCGACCCCTACGTGGAGATGGCCGAGAAGAATCACGGTCCCCAGACCAAGCTGTTCCTCGAACCGAAACAGTGGGTGTCCCTGGACCTCGGTGCGCTCTGACCGACGGGCAGTGATCCGGCAGCGAGACGAACTCGTCGGGAACGTCTCGCTACATTGAACGCATGCCGAAGTCGCGTTCCACGTCCGACCAGCCCGAACAGTCCGTCGACGCGGAGTCTCCCCAGGAGGCATCGCCGACGGGCGAGCAGGTCACCCCGCTCGACGGCAACGAGTTCCTGCAGGCCAATCGCAGTAACCGCGACAAGTACCGCGCCGAGGCCGAGGCGAAGGCGGCGAAAGCAGCCCGCAAGGCCGAGCGCCGACGCCCGGCTGACGAGCCCACGGGTGCCGACGAGCCGGCCGTTGCGGACGACGCCGACAGGCCCGACGACGCCACGACCGAGATCGCGGACCCACGCCCTGGCTCGGACCGCACCCCCCGCAAGCTCGATCCCGCCACGGCGCGTCGGAGTGGTTCCCGCCGGTGGACCGGTTGGACCTCGACGGTCGGCAGCCGACCGTGGGCGGTGATCGCGCTGATCGTGGCGGTCGTCGTCCTCGCGGCGTCGACGGCGGTGCTCGCCGTGGCGTACGTGCATGCCGATGAACGCGCCGAGTCGAGCGCGTCGGCCGGTACGACAACGTCCCTCCTCGAGACCGCCCGGCGGTACGCGGCCGAGATCTCGACCTACAACTCAGCCGACTACGCAGACCTCGACCGACGCATCCGGGAGATCTCCATGCCCGCGTTCACCCAGACCTACATCGAGTCCTCGCAGGACGCCCGCCGCGGATCCGCCGAGGCCGAATCGGTGTCGACGGCGACGGCCGACAATGCGGGCCTCATGTCCGTCGACGACGGCAAGGCCGTTGTGCTGGTCACCCTGGACCAGACCCTGAAGTCGCCGCAGACCGCCCAGGAGTTCCCGGAGGGATTCCCGTATCAGTCGCGGGTCAAGGTCACCCTCGTGGAGCAGGACGGTCGCTGGCTGATGGACGACTTCGCGGTGCTGTGAGGCCTCGGCTCCCTGATCCCAAAGAAGCGAGTCCTATCGCTCCCTGAGGAGCGCCCGGAGCTTGTGGAGGGCGCGACCAATCACCGCCTTCCGAATCCGAAGAACGACATGACCATTGCCCCCTGAGGTGCGAGGAGCGTTAGCGACGAGCCACGAAGGGCCTGGTGAGACACGTTGCGAAGCCCTTCGTGGCTCGCTTCGCTCGCACCTCAGGGAGCAGTGGCCCAGCACGTCTCTCGGGTTCTGTAGTTCTTTCGGATCAGGGCGCGGGGTCCGGCGTGCTTGCCGGTCATCAGATAGTCAGCCGTGCAACAGAATCCGCATCGCCAGTGCGTCGATCCGGTCGGGGGAGGGCGGTAGGGACTGACGCGACAGGTCGGTGACCACGTTCAGGGAAGCGTGTACGAGGAACCGCGCCTGCGAGAGCGACAGCTCGTCGCGGACGCGGGTGAGCCAGGTGGCGAACTCGTCCACGGTGATCCGCTGCTGGTTGCGTAGTTCCTCGCGTGCCTGTGGAGTCGTGTGCCCGATCTCGGTCTCGTAGATCGCGATGAGATCGGTTGCGCTGGATGATAACCGGATGTACGAGGCGACCATCGCGGCGATCGCCTCGCGGGGCGTGGTCGACGCCGCCAGCGCGTCGGAGATGGCCGACGTGACCCGGTCGGTCGCGCGCCAGAACGAGGCCTCGAGAATGGCGACCTTGCTGGGGAAGTGGCGGTACACGCCTGATGCCGGCAGGTCGGCCGCGTGTGCGATGTCCTCGATCGTCACGTCCCGGAACCCGCGGGCGGCGAACAGCTCGATCGCCTCGGTCAGGATGACCTCGCGCTTGGCGGCCGGGGCGAGTCCGGTCACCGACGGCGGCTCGGGGTCGGTCGGCTCGGGCAGCTCGACTTCGAGCAGGCCGATCGCGGCGGCCGACATCAACGCCGTCGCCTCGCGGGCCGGCAACGAGGCGCGATGCGTTGTCGGACTTGCCGCGACGCTGATCATTGCGGCAGCAACGAGATTGGCGTCGAGATCGGTCAGCGACGGGCGCAGCCGGCGGGCGGCGGCACGCACACGACGATGCTGGTGGACAACGACATCGCGGACGATCGCGGCGTCGGCGGGCTCGAGGTAGCGCGACTCCCACCGGTACAGCCCACCGCGGCGACGATTGTCGAACGAGGTGGCGGTGATCGCCTCGAGGAGTGCGGGCAACTCCTCGGGCGACCCCTCCGGGACGGTGTCGAGAACGTCGCGCAGGCCGGTCGCGAGGTCGGCGGTGGTCTCGGCGAACAATGCGTACTTGTTCGGGAAATGCCGGTACAGCGCCGGGGTGGAGATGCCGACGGCGTCGGCGATGTCGTCGAGCCGCACCGCGTGGTACCCGCCGTCGCTGAAGGCCTTCGCCGCGGCGTCGACGATCATGCGTCGCCGGTCGGCGGGACGGCGACGCCGGGCGCCGGTGTCGGGGCGTGACGTCTGCGGGCGGGCGGTCATGACGACAGAGCCTATCCGGAGACCACGTTCTCGTGACAGATTTCGGCATCGACCGGCAAAACCGCAGGAGAGACCGGCTTGCGAGTCCAATAAGTTAACCGAGATTCTCGTGATCTGCGTCGCATTGTGGTAGTAATCTAGGCGATGGCACAGATGCGGGGGGCTGTGTCTACCGAGAAGCCGGCCTGGAGTGGGGAGAGCAGTGAGCGAAGAGATCACGCGCGGCGGAGTCATCACATCGGTGGACGACTCCGGGATCGGGCGCCTGACGATTTCTCGTCCGGAACGGATGAACGCCCTCGACGGCGGGGCCCATCAGGCGATCGAGGACACGTTGGCGGAGTGGTCGACTCGCGACGACGTCCGCGTGATCGTGCTCGACGGCGCGGGCGGCAGTTTCAGTGCGGGCGCCGATGTCCGGGGCTTCGCCGAACAGTCGACCGCGGGCGGCGCCTCCGGGTTCACTCCGACGCAGGCGCGTCAGATCATCTCCGGAGGTTCTGATCTCATCCGGGCCGTGCGTTCGGTCCCGGTCCCGGTGATCGCCTCGGTCGACGGTGCGGCCGCCGGGATCGGTGCGTCGCTCGCACTCGGTGCCGACCTCATCTACACGACGGCCAGGTCGTATTTCCTGCTCGCGTTCGTCAACATCGGTCTGATGCCCGACGGCGCGGCCTCGATGTCGTTCGCCACGGCCGTCGGCCGCGTGCGAGCCAACGAGCTGGCGCTGCTCGGTGAGAAGCTGCGTGCCGCAGAGGCTCTCGACGCCGGACTCGTCAACGGCGTCGTCGAGGACCGTGCCGCGCTCGACGAGGTGGTCGGCAAGGTCGCCCGCAAGCTCGCCGGCAAGAGCGCCGCGGCGCTCCGGCTCACGAAGGCCGCGCTCGACGCGCACACGATGTCCGGTTTCGAGGCCGCGATCGAACGAGAACTCGACGGCCAGACCGAACTGCTCCAGTCCCCGGAGTTCCAGGCGGCCATCACCGCGTTCGCCGGCGCCTCCAAGTGAGCACTGCGACACGTCGGAATCGCTGTACCACAACCGTTCCCGACCCCATCACCACCAGAGAGACAACGAGGAGACCGATCGTATGACCGCGACCGTCGACACCTTCAGCGACCTGGCCACCGAGCCGCTGCGTTCGCGCCGCAACCACTGGAACAACCAGATCCGCCGCCACGCCTTCATGACCCCGGACAAGGCGGCGCTGAAGTTCCTGGGCAACGTCACCACCTGGAAGGAACTCGACGAGCGCAGCCGCGCCTTCGCGGCCGCGCTGAGACGCCGCGGCGTGCAGTTCGGCGATCGTGTGCTGATCGTCCTGCTCAACCGCTCGGAGTACGTCGAAGCGGTTCTGGGCGCGAACCTGATCGGGGCCATCCCCGTGCCGGTGAACATCCGGATGAGCCCGGCCGAGGTCGCGTTCCTCGTCAACGACAGCGGCGCGAAGGTGATCGTCACCGAGACCCTGCTCGCCCCGCTGGCCGACGCCGCGGCCGCCTCCACCGGAGCGATCGAGCACACCATCGTGGTCGGCGGTTCGGACAAGGACAATCACCTCGACTACGAGGCGCTCGTCGCCGAGGATTCGTCGGATCTCGAGGAGATCGACGTCCCCGAGGAGACCGTCGCGCTGATCATGTACACCTCGGGCACGACCGGAAAGCCCAAGGGCGCCATGCTCACCCACACGAACATGCAGGCGCAGGCGGTCACCTGTCTGCAGGCCCTGCAGACCCGTTCCGACGACATCGGCTCGTGTGTTGCCCCGATGTTCCACATCGCCGGCCTCGGCGCCATGGCGCCCCTGTTCTACATGGGCGCCCTCTCGGTGATCCATCCGCTCGGCGCTTTCGACCCCGACGACATGCTGGACACCATCGAGCGCGAGGGCACCACCTCGATCTTCCTGGTGCCCGCACAGTGGCAGGCCGTCTGTGCCGCGCAGCAGGCCAAGCCGCGCGATCTCAAACTGCGCGTGATCAGTTGGGGTGCGGCCCCGGCGTCGGACACCGTCCTGAACGCGATGAACGAGACCTTCCCGGAGGCGCTCAACGTCGCCGTCTTCGGGCAGAGCGAGATGTCGCCGATCACCTGCGTACTCGAGGGCAAGGACGCCCTGCGCAAGATCGGCTCCATCGGCAAGGTCGTCCCGGCCGTGACCGCGCGCATCGTCGACCCCGAGGGCAACGACGTCGCGCAGGGTGAGGTCGGCGAGATCGTCTACCGCGGCCCGAACATGATGAAGGGGTACTGGCAGAACGAGCAGGGCACCGCCGACGCCTTCGCCGGCGGCTGGTTCCACTCCGGTGACCTGGTCCGTGCCGATGAGGAGGGCTTCCTCTACGTCGTCGACCGCGCCAAGGACATGATCATCTCCGGTGGCGAGAACATCTACTGCGCCGAGGTCGAGAACGTCCTCTTCGGTCATCCGAGCATCACCGAGGCGGCGATCATCGGTCGCGCACACGAGAAGTGGGGCGAGGTGCCGGTCGCGGTGGTCGTGCTCGCCGAAGGCGTCGAGGACCTGACGCTCGCCGACCTCGAGCCGTACCTCAACGAGAATCTCGCGCGGTTCAAGCATCCGAAGGACATCGTCATCGTCGACGAGTTGCCGCGCAACGCCGGTGGCAAGGTCGTCAAGCCGACCCTGCGCCAGAGCTACGGCAGCAAGGACGCCGGCCTGGCCGACTGACGCCGTCGTATCCACTGTCGTCGGTCACCTCGGCGGCATCGACACCCTCCGACCTGGGCGCGAGCACTTGCGTCCAGGTCGTCGTGGTCTCATCCGTCCAGACCACCGCCGGCATCGGCGCGGCCAAGAAACGCGCACTAGAACACGTTCCAATTTTGTGGTTGAGTGACTACTGTCACGTCATGGCGGCAACCGTCGGAGTGAGTAGATCCTCCCGGTGCGAGACGTCGCCGGGTTCGAACGGAGGAGTTCAGTGAAGACAAAAGGTGCATTGCTGCGGGAGCACAACAAGCCGTGGGCGATCGAGGACATCGAGATCGGCGATCCCAAGGCCCACGAGATCAAGATCAAGATGGAAGCCGCCGGCATGTGCCACTCCGATCATCACCTGATGACCGGTGGCATCCCGATGGCCGGGTTCCCGATCCTCGGTGGTCACGAGGGTGCGGGCGTCGTGGCCGAGGTCGGCGAGGGAGTCACCGACTTCGAGGTCGGCGACCACGTCGTGCTGTCGTTCATCCCGTCGTGCGGCAAGTGTCCGTCGTGTCAGTCGGGAATGGCCAACCTGTGCGACTTCGGCGCCATGCTGCTGCAGGGCGAGGCGGTGTCGGACAACACCTTCCGTATCCAGACCGCCGCCGGCGAGAACGTCTACCCGATGACGCTGCTGGGCACCTTCGCGCCGTACATGGTCGTGCACGAGGCATCGGCGGTGAAGATCGACAAGGACATCCCGTTCGAGGTCGCGGCGCTCTGCGGCTGTGGCATCCCCACCGGTTACGGGTCGTCGACCCGCAGCGGCGACGTGCGCCCGGGGGAGGACGTCGCGATCGTGGGTGTCGGCGGCGTCGGTACCGCGGCCCTGCAGGGCGCGGTCATCTCCGGCGCGCGCAACCTGTTCGCCATCGACCCGGTGGAGTGGAAGCGGGAGCAGGCGCTCAAGTTCGGGGCCACCGCGGCGTTCGCGTCGGTCGAGGAGGCCGCGATGGCGATCGCGGAGACCACCCACGGCGGGATGTGCCAGAAGGTGATCGTCACCGTCGGCGAGGTCCACGGCAAGGACGTCGACCTGTGGATGGGTATCACCGCCAAGGGTGGCACCTGCGTCCTGACCGGTATGGGCAACATGCTCGAGAGCGATGTCAACCTCAATCTCGCCATGCTGACCCTGCTCCAGAAGAACCTGCAGGGTTCGATCTTCGGCGGTGCCAACCCGAAGCTCGACATCCCACAGCTGCTGTCGATGTACAAGATCGGCAAGCTCAACATCGCCGACATGATCACCCGGCAGTACCGTCTGGACCAGATCAATGAGGGCTACCAGGACATGTTGGACGGCAAGAACATCCGCGGAGTCATCCGCTACACCGAAGAGGACTGGTGAGCAGCCGGGTAACGTGACCCGATGTGTCTGTCCTTGATTCTCTGACGGAATGGCCCGTCGACCACGTGTCGGCGGCGATCATCACCCGCGACGGGGTCGCCGATCAGTTCGGCGACCCCGCTCGCGTCTACGAGCTCGCCTCGGTCACGAAGCCGCTGGTGGCCTACGCGGTGCTCGTCGCCGTCGAGGAGGGAGCCGTCGAGCTCGACGACCCGGCCGGGCCGTCGGGGTCGACCCTCGCCCACCTGCTCTCGCACGCGTCCGGCCTGGCCTACGACACCCGCGAGGTCGAGGCCCCGCCGGGGGAGCAGCGGATCTACTCGAGCGCGGGCTTCGAGGTGGCCTCCGAGGTCGTGGCCGAGGCGACCGGTATCGAGTTCGGCCGCTATCTCTCCGAAGCCGTGTGCGCGCCGCTGGAGATGTCGTCGACGATGCTCTACGGGCCGGCCGGGCATGCCGCACGCTCGAGCGTGGCGGATCTGGCGGCCTTTGCCCGCGAGTTGCTGGATCCGCGCCTGCTGGCGCCGGAGACCTTCGGGACGCTGACGTCGGTGCGGTTCCCCGGACTCGACGGATTCGTCCCCGGGTACGGCAAGCACCGTCCCAACGACTGGGGGATCGGCTTCGAGATCAGGTCCGAGAAGTCGCCGCACTGGACCGGGACAAGGAACTCCCCGCGGACGTTCGGGCACTTCGGTCAGGCCGGGACGTTTCTCTGGGTGGATCCGGCCCTCGACGCGGCCTGCGTCGTGCTGACGGATCGGCTCTTCGGGCCCTGGGCGAAGCCGCTGTGGAGCGAGTTCAACGATCGTGTCGTTGATGAACTCTCGTCACAGAACTGAATTTTTCTCGCAGGAGAAACTAGCGCAACACGTGCATCATGGGGCACAATTGACCCTACGAATGTGATATCCGCTGTCGCGAGGTGTGTTGGGGAAGACGTTCCTCGTCGACAACGGAGGTGAACAAGGTGCGCAATCTGAATCAGTTTGCGGACATGACAACAGGAGTGGTCTACATCCACTCGGCGCCGGTGGCGCTGTGCCCGCATGTGGAGTGGGCTCTGTCGTCGACCCTGAATGCGCGCGCCAACCTGAAATGGTCGGCACAGGATGCCGAACCCGGCATGCAGCGTGCCACTGTCGACTGGGCGGGTCCGGTCGGCACCGCGGCTCGTCTGGTGACGGCGCTGCGGGAGTGGTCGGCGCTGCGTTTCGAGGTGACCGAGAACCCCAGCGAGGGTGTCGACGGTGAACGGTTCTGCTACGTCCCGGGACTCGGCCTCTGGCGCGGCTCCACGAGCGCCAACGGCGACGTCATCATCGGCGAGAACCAGTTGCGTTCGATGATCGAATCGCAGCCCGACAGCGCCGGTCTCGCCGGTGAACTCGAAGGCGCGCTCGGAACCGCGTGGGACAACGCGCTCGAGCAGTACCGCATGGGCGGTGCCGGCGCCGAGGTCACCTGGTTGCAGCAGCGGGTGGGTTAGCAGGGGGACGAACTACAACGAGACGTGCCCCGGTCCTCGTGGACCGGGGCACTTTCGTCGTCTGTGCGACGCGTCAGAGCGGGATGTTCTTGTGGCGACCGCGGCGCGCGGGTGCCGCGGCGAGCGCCTCGGCGATGATGCTGCGAGTGTGCGCCGGGTCGATGATCTCGTCGACCACGCCAATGGACTGTGCGCGGCCGACACCGCCGGCGATCGCCTCGTGCTCGGCGGCGAGACGGTCGTGCAGGGCCTCACGCTCGTCGTCGGGCGCTGCGGCGAGAGCTTTCTTGTGCAGGATGCCCACCGCGGCCTTCGCGCCCATCACGGCGACCTCGGAGCCCGGCCAGGCGAACACCGCGGTGGCGCCGAGCGCACGCGAGTTCATCGCGATGTAGGCGCCGCCGTAGATCTTCCGGGTCACCAGCGTGACCCGGGGGACCGAGGCCTCGGCGAACGCGTGCAAGAGCTTCGCGCCGCGGCGGACGACGCCGTTCCACTCCTGGCCGACGCCGGGCAAGTAACCCGGCACATCGGTGATGACGATGAGCGGGATGCCGAAGGCATCGCAGAGGCGGACGAAACGCGATGCCTTCTCCGCGCTCTCGGAGTTGAGGCAGCCGCCCATCCGCAGCGGGTTGTTCGCGATGATCCCCACGCTGCGTCCGGACAACCGGCCGAAGCCGACGACGATGTTCGGTGCCCATTTGGCTTGCAGCTCTTCGAAACTCGAGATCTGGGTCTCGCCGTCGGCCGCGACACCGGAGTCGAGCAACTGCTCGACGACCGGGTGGACGTCGTAGGCGCGCCGATTCGACTCCGGCAGCAGGGCCTTGAGGTCGGTGTCGCCGGCCCGCGCGTGTTCGCGGTCGAAATGTCCCTGCTGGGTGAACGTCGACACCAGACGTCGTGCACGCCACAGCGCGTCGGGCTCGGAGTCGGCGACGATGTGACAGACACCGGACTTCTTGCCGTGGGTGGTCGGGCCGCCCAGCGACTCCATGTCCACTTCTTCGCCGGTGACGCTCTTGACGACGTCCGGGCCGGTCACGAAGACCCGGCCGGCCGGCGCCATGATCACGACGTCGGTGAGCGCCGGGCCGTAGGCGGCGCCGCCGGCGGCGAAGCCGACGACCACCGAGATCTGCGGGATGTAGCCCGAGGCGCGCACCATCGCCTCGAAGACCTGCCCCACCGCGTGCAACGCCTCGACACCCTCGGCGAGGCGGGCGCCACCCGAGTGCCAGATGCCGATGACCGGCGCCTGTTCGGTGATGGCGGTGTCGATGGCGTTGACGATGTGCGCACACCCCACGACACCCATGGCGCCGCCCATGACGGTGCCGTCGGTGCAGTAGGAGACCGTACGGACCCCGTGCACCAGTCCGACGGCGGCCTGGACGCCCGACTTGTCGCGCGGATGGAGCAGCGACATCGTGCCTTCGTCGAAGAAGTTGGTGAGCCGCAACAGCGGGTCGCGGGGATCGGCGGCTTCTTCGCGGCCGGCAACGGGAGCCAAGGTCGTCATCGATGTCTCCTGGGTGTCGGGGGTGTGGCGGTGATGCTCAGTAGCGACCGAAGGCGAGCGCCACGTTGTGCCCACCGAAACCGAACGAGTTGTTGATCGCGTAATCGATCTGCCCGTACCGGGGTTCACCGTGCACGACGTCGATGTCGCATTCCGGGTCCAGGTTCTCGAGGTTGAGGGTCGGCGGGATGACGCCTTCCTCGACGCTCTTGATCGTCAGGACCGACTCGAGCGCCCCGACCGCACCGATGGAGTGTCCGAGCGCGGACTTCGGCGCGTACACCGCAGCATGCTGTCCGATGGCGGCGAGGATGCCCGCGGCCTCGGCGGTGTCGCCGATGGGGGTCGACGTCGCGTGCGCGTTGATGTGGGTGATGTCGGAGCGCTGCAGACCAGCGGTCTGCAGGGCCCGGGTCATGGCCCGCGCGTTGCCCTGACCACTCGGGTCGGGGGCGACGAGGTGGAATCCGTCGGAGGTGATGCCGGTACCGAGCAGGCGGGCGTGGATATGTGCACCGCGTGCGCGGGCGTGTTCCTCGCGTTCGAGGATCAGCATCGCCGAACCCTCGCCGAACACGAAACCGTCGCGATCCTTGTCGAACGGTCGCGACGCCGCTGCGGGGTCCTCGTTACGGGTGCTCATCGCCCGCATCATCGAGAACGCGGCGATCGGCACCGCGTCGATGTGACCCTCGACGCCGCCGGTGACGACCATGTCGGCGTCACCCATGACGATGTGTCGCCAGGCGTGCGCGATGGCCTCGGCGCCCGACGAACAGGCCGAGACGGGGGTGATCACGCCGGCGCGTGCGCCGACGTTGAGTCCCGCGACGGCCGCCGGTCCGTTCGGCATCGCCATCGAGACGGCGAGCGGGGACACCTTGCGGTAGTTGCCGGTGCCCTCCATGGCCTGGACTGCGTCGACCATCGCGTCGGAGCCACCCTGACCGGTGCCGATGACGACCGCGAGGCGGTCCTTGTCGACGTCGGGTTCGCCGGCCTGCGCCCAGAGGCGCTTGCTCATGACGTGGGAGATGCGCTCGACGTAGGCCATCCGCCGGGATTCGATGCGCGTGACCTCCTCGGCGGGATCCTGGAGGAGACGACCACCGATGCGCACCGGGAGGTTGTACTTGGTGATGAAGTCGTCGGTCAGCTCACGGATGCCCGATTCGCCGGCCAGCAGGTTCTTCCAGGTCGAGTCGAGATCCCCACCCAACGAGGTGGTGGCCACCATGGAGGTGACCACCACACTCGGGAAGTTCCCACCCAGCGTGGAGTACTCGCGGAGGGAAGAGGGGGTCATCAGGCCTCGTCTGCCTCGACCTGCGCCTTGATGGCAGCTGCGGCCTCGGGGTTCTCGCTCTCGAGCTTCTGGATGTAGGCGACCGCGTCACCGACGGTACGCAGGCCGGCCAGATCCTCGTCGGGGATCTTGACGCCGTACTTGTCCTCGGTCTGGACCGCGATCTCGACCATGGACAGCGAGTCGATGTCCAGGTCGTCGACGAACGACTTCTCGAGGGTCACCTCGGACGGCTCGATGCCGGTGACTTCCTCGATGATCTCGGCGATGCCGGCAATGAGTTGTTCCTGGGTGGCAGCCACTGTGTGGTTCCCTTTCGTCTTCCTACGTGGATGTGAGATTTCCGGAGCGCAGCACGGACGGAGAAGTCCGCGCGCTTGGACACGCCGACATTGAAGCCGACGTTCCGGGGGTCGCGGACTACCCGCGACCGC
Source organism: Gordonia sp. SGD-V-85 (assembly GCF_001456905.1). Lineage (NCBI taxonomy): Bacteria > Bacillati > Actinomycetota > Actinomycetes > Mycobacteriales > Gordoniaceae > Gordonia > Gordonia sp. SGD-V-85. Next base: position 12,577 of record NZ_LNQO01000010.1, on the reverse strand, counting down.
TATCCAAGTTCAATGATCTTCGCGATGTCGCCGGGCTCCTTGAGCGCCAGCGCGGGGGTGCCCTTGAGCTCGCGCTTCGCGATGCCCACCAGCGTCCCTGCCGGGGGCAGTTCCACCAGGGCGTGTGCCGAGTGGTCTCGCAGGTACGCCGAGCACAGATCCCAGCGGACCGGCCTGGTCACCTGTCCCACCAGCTTGGCCAGCGCGTCGGCGCCGTTCGTGACCGGCTGTCCGTCGGAGTTCGACAGCAGGGTCCGGGTGGGATCGGCGGGCGTGATGCGGGCGGCGGCTGCGGCGACGGCGTCCTGCGCCGGGGCCATGAAGTGCGTGTGGAACGCGCCGGCGACCGCGAGCTTGCGGATCCGGGCCTTCTCCGGCGGCGAGGCGATCAGCTCGTCGATCTGCGCGACCGCGCCGGCGGCGACGATCTGCCCGGCGGCGTTGCGGTTGGCGGGGACGAGATCGAGTTCGTCGAGACGTGCGAGGACGGCCGCCTCGTCGCCCCCGAGGACCGCGGCCATGGTCGTGGGCTGCAGGGCGCACGCCTTCGCCATCTCCGAGCCGCGCAGCGCGGCCAGCGTGACGGCCTCGTCGGCCGAGATGACACCGGTGATCGCGGCGGCGGCGAGTTCGCCGACCGAGTGGCCGGCGACCACGGCGTCGGCGGGCAGTTCACCGTGCTTGCGCACCTCGTCGTAGGCCAGCAGTGCGGCGACGACGACGAGCGGCTGGGTCACTGCGGTGTCGGTGATCTCCTCCGCCGTGGCGGTGGTGCCGAGGCGTTCGAGGTCCAGACGGGTCTGTTTGGACCAGGTGGCGATCTGGTCACGCGCGCCCGGCAATTCGAGCCATGGCGTGAGCATGCCGGGTGTCTGAGATCCCTGTCCGGGAGCAAGCATCGAAAGCACGTGACCAGAGAACACCCTTTACCCGTGGGATGTGGGTGTGGAGAAGCATGAAGCTTGTCGCGGGCTTTTGTGGGGTTCCCACAAAGGAGACCTAGAGGTCACCTGGTTCGTCATCAGTCTGAGATTTGTTACCGAACCGTGTTCTTAAGGCTCCTATCAGCACAAACGGTGAATCGGACATGAAACCCGTGTGACTCATGTGGCAGATGTTGGCGATTTGTGCCGGAAGTGTGTCAGTCGACCCACCGTCGACGCGACCCTCAGAACGTAGGCGTCGCGCGGGTTAGTTGGGTCACGTCCTGTGATTTCCGAAATTTTCTTCAGTCGGTATCGAACCGTATTTGGATGGATGTACAGAATTCGGGCGCAGGACTCGACCGAGCCGCCGGAGTCGAGGTAGGCCTCGAGAGTGGTGGTCAACGTCGCACCGCCCTCGGCGAGCGGCTGGACGAGGGATTCGATCAAAGCGGTCATCGCTGACTCGTCGCCGTTGAGCGCGCGCTCGGGTAGCAGTTCGAGACTGTGGACCGGCCGCGGTGCGCTCGGCCAGCCGGCCACCGCCTCGATCCCGGCCATGGCCTCGGTGGCACTCGAGTGCGCGCTGCCGAGGTTCGGCATGGTCGGACCGATCACCACCGGACCGTCGGCGAAGTGGGAGAGCAGTGCGCCGACGAACTTCTCGGTCGGACGGGCGGGACCGCTCACGATGGCCACCAGCACCGAACCCTGCACCACCGACAGGGCCGACCGGTCGAAGGACTTGGCCGTGTTGTGGATCGCCAGTGGCACCGACACGTTCTGTTCCGGCGGCGGCGTCCCGACTATCACGGTGGCCGGCGCATCCGAGTCCCAGTTGAGCGCCGCTGCGCGAGAGAGTAATTGCGGCCCGGTGTCGCCGCGGACCACCGCGTCGACGACGAGGGCCTCGAGTCGGGAGTCCCACGCTCCGCGTGATTCCGCGGCCGAGGCGTAGATCGCCGCCGCGGCGAAACCGATCTCGCGTCCGTAGCGCAGCACCGACTCGGTCAGCGCACGGAGCTGGGCATCGTTGCGGGCGAGGAGCGGCAGCCACTTCTCGAAGAACTCCATGGCCACGCGGACCATCTCGACGGTCTGCAGCAGCGTGATGCGGCGGGCGAGGTCCTGCGGGACCACCTGGAAGGCCTGGACCGTGAACTTCACGTTGCCCTCGGGGTCCTGGATCCACTCGACGAAGTTGACCACCGCGGTCTGCACGACGAGTTGCACACTCGCGCGCTGCGCAGCGTCGAGGTCGGAGAAATAGGGCAGCTGGTCCTGCATCGAATGGACCGCCTCGGTGGCGAGTCGGCCGCTGTACTGCTTGACCCGCCGGAGAAGCGTGTCCGGCAGCGCGTCGTGCACGGTGGCGGGTGCCGGTACGTGCGCGCCCCGCTCACCGAACACGTCAGCCGGTGGCTGCTTCCTGTTCACGCGCGCATCGGACACGACCTCAATCTAGCCCCTCGGCCGGAGTGGGTTCCCCGACCGAGGCGAGTGGAGGCCGTGTCCGTCGGCGCGACCGGTCAGGCGACTCCCGGATCGCTGGTCTGCTCGGGTGCGGCCGAGACGTCGTCGATCTGGTACTTGTCGGCGGCCTGCTTGGCCACCGACATCTCGATGTTGCCGTCCCGGGCGAGCGCGACGAGCACCGCGACGACGATGGACTCGGCATCGACGTTGAAGAACCGTCGCGCCGCCGGACGCGTGTCGGAGAACCCGAACCCGTCCGTCCCCAGCGTGAGGTAGGTGCCCGGGAGGTATGCCCGGATCTGCTCCTGCACTCCGCGCATGTAGTCGCTGACACCGACGAACGGGCCGGCGGCGTCGGCGAGCAGCTCGGTCAGGTACGCCGGTGCCGGCTCGGCGGCCGGATCGCGCAGTACCTCGCGGTCGGCGCGGATCCCGTCCCGGGCGAGCTCGCTCCACGACGTGACCGAGTAGACGTCGGCGCCGACGTTCCATTCCTCCGCGAGCATGTCGGCGGCGCGCAGTGCGTCGGGCATGGTCACACCGGACACGAGGATGTTGGCCGGGTGTTCCGTGCCCTCCGGCGCCTTCTGGAACCGGTACGCGCCCTTGACGATGCCGGTCGGGTCGAGTCCCTCGGGCTTCGCCGGCTGACTGATCGGCTCGTTGTAGACGGTCAGGTAGTAGAAGACGTTCTCCGGGTCCTCGCCGAACATGCGCTCCATACCGCTCTCGACGATGTGGCCCAGTTCGTAGGCGAACGCCGGATCATAGGAGACAACGGCGGGGTTGGTCGCGGCGAGCAGCGGCGAATGCCCGTCGGCGTGCTGCAAGCCCTCGCCGGTCAGCGTGGTGCGGCCCGCGGTCGCGCCGATGATGAAGCCGCGCGCCATCTGGTCGGCGGCGGCCCAGAAGCTGTCACCGGTGCGCTGGAAGCCGAACATCGAATAGAAGATGTACAGCGGGATCATCGGCTCGTCGTGGGTCGAGTACGACGTGCCGACCGCGGCGAAGCTGGCTGCCGACCCGGCCTCGTTGATGCCCTCGTGCAGGATCTGCCCCTCCGGGCTCTCCTTGTAGGCGAGCATCAGCTCGGCGTCGACCGAGGTGTAGAGCTGTCCGTTGCGGTTGTAGATCTTGAGGGTCGGGAACCACGAGTCCATACCGAAGGTCCGCGCCTCGTCCGGGATGATCGGCACGATCCGCTTGCCGACCTCCTTGTCGCGCAACAGATCCTTGAACACGCGCACGAGCGCCATGGTGGTCGCGACCTGCTGCTTGCCCGAGCCCTTCGCGGTGGCCTTCAGTGCCGAACTCATGTCGGCCTTCAGCACCTTCGCCTTGGTGCGGCGGCTCGGCAGGAAGCCGCCGAGGGTCTTGCGCCGGTCGAGCATGTACTGCAGCTCCGGCGAGTCCTTGCCGGGGTTGTAATACGGCGGCAGGTACGGGTCCTTCTCGAGCTGCTCGTCGGTGATCGGGATGCGAGTGCTGTCGCGGAAGGCCTTCAGGTCGTCGAGCGTCAGCTTCTTCATCTGGTGCGTCGCGTTGCGGCCCTCGAAGTGCTTGCCGAGCGTATAGCCCTTGATGGTGTGGGCCAGGATGACCGTCGGCTGTCCCTTGTGGGTCATCGCCGCGGCGTAGGCGGCGTGGATCTTGCGGTAGTCGTGGCCGCCGCGCTTCAGATTCCAGATGTCGGCGTCGGAGAGGTCCTTGACGAGTTCCTTCGTGCGCGGGTCGCGGTTGAAGAAGTGCTCGCGGACGAACGCGCCGTCGTTGGCCTTGTAGGTCTGGAAGTCGCCGTCGGGGGTGGTGTTCATCAGGTTGACCAGCGCGCCGTCACGGTCGGCGTGCAGCAACGAGTCCCACTCGCGGCCCCAGATGACCTTGATGACGTTCCAGCCCGCACCGCGGAAGAACGACTCGAGCTCCTGGATGATCTTGCCGTTGCCGCGCACGGGGCCGTCGAGACGCTGCAGGTTGCAGTTGATGACGAAGGTCAGGTTGTCGAGGCCCTCGGTGGCCGCGAAGCTGGCGAAGCCGCGCGATTCCGGCTCGTCCATCTCGCCGTCGCCGAGGAAGGCCCATACGTGCTGGTCGGAGGTGTCCTTGATGCCGCGGTCGTGCAGGTAGTGGTTGAACCGCGCCTGGTAGACGGCATTCATGGGGCCGATGCCCATCGACACCGTCGGGAACTCCCAGAAGTCCGGCATCAGTCGCGGGTGCGGGTACGACGGCAGGCCGCCGCCCTCGCCGGCGTGGCTGTGCTCCTGCCGGAACCCGTCCATGCGGGCCTCGTCGATGCGGCCCTCGAGGTAGGCGCGGGCATAGATGCCCGGGGAGGCGTGGCCCTGGATGAAGATGTGGTCGCCGCCGCCGGAGTGGTCCTTGCCGCGGAAGAAGTGGTTGAAGCCGACCTCGTACAGCGACGCCGACGAGGCGTAGGTGGAGATGTGGCCGCCCACGCCGACGCCCGGGCGCTGTGCGCGGTGCACCATGATCGCGGCGTTCCACCGGATCATCTGGCGGAATCGGCGTTCGACGTCCTCGTCACCGGGGAACCAGGGTTCGGCCTCGGTGGGGATGGTGTTGACGTAGTCGGTGGAGGTGAGCGCGGGAATCGACACCCGCTTCTCGCCGGCGCGTTCGAGCAGACGCAACATCAGGTACCGGGCGCGACCAGGGCCCGCGGCGTCGAGGAGGGCGTCGAACGAGTCGAGCCACTCGTCGGTCTCGTCGGGGTCGATGTCGGGCAGATAGGACGCGACTCCTTCACGGATGACCCGGACTCGTTGTCCGGCGGCACGTCCGTTCGAGCTGGGGCCGGTGTTCCCGGCGGCGCTCGGCGAGACGTCCTGTGTCGCTTGGTCCATCTGGTTGGTCACGGTGATGCCTACTCCCTCTGACAGGCCGAACTCGGGGTGGTGGTCCGACCGCATGGCGTCGGCACCGCACTCCGATGTGGTGCGGCGCCTACCCTCATCGTGCCCCATGTGGGGTGGCTTGGCACCGGGTGGATCCGTGTCGCGTGTCCCGATCGGCGTGATGCGGTAGCGTCCAGAAACGGTTACTGACCAGTAGGGGGAGTGGATGCCGGATCGAGGAGGCGCGGCCGACGGGCGGCGCCGGGGTCGTGCCGTCCGGTCGGCGACCGCGGCCACGATCGCACTCGGCGCGGCCCTGTCGGGGGCGTGCGCGTCGACCGTCGATGGCGCGGGGGCGCCGGCGCCCGGCGAGGTGGCGGTGTACCGCTCCGAACTGTCCGCCTCGGCTGCCGCGGAGGTGCGTGCCGAGGGTGTCGAGCTCTGCCGCGAGTCGATGGCGTCGATGGTCGTGATGGTCCGCGGGTTCAACGCCTTCGTCGCCCGGCTGAACGCGGCGCAGACCTACGCCGGGGTCGGGGATCTCGACGAGAAGGCACGTGCCAGTCTCATCGCCGGTGCCGACGGGATCCGCCCCAAGATCACCGAGACGTCGCCAGCGGCCGTCTCCACGCCGGCGCGGGCGTTCCTCGCGTCGACCGCGCGCCTCGAGAACGCGATCAGTCGCGAACTGCGTGCCGGCCTGAACCCGGTGTCGAGCGAGTGGTCTCGCACCAAACAGCGCCTGCTCGATGTGTGCGGTACCTACACGCCGCTCCCGGCCACGTCCTCGGCCACACCTCGACCGTCGGTTCCCGCCACGACGTCGGCCGAGCGACCCGGGGGTTGACGCCGCCGTCCGCCTCGCGCCGCTGGGTACGGTTTGTTCCGCCCCGCTGTGGGTAACGATCGGGCGGGTCGGTCACGGAACCGGTGCGAAACGCCCGAAATCCCTGACGGCGTTCGGCTTGCAATGTGAGGCTCTAGGCTGTTGCCTATGCTGACAGGCGAACGGCGTGCGGGAGCGCACGCGGATTCGCCACAGACGACGCACAGAACGATCCACGAATCTTCAGGAGGTCACGCGCGGTGGTAGCCGCCACAGACGGTAGCAACGCCCAGAAACTGGGCTTGACCGCAGGCTTGGTCGTGCAGGAACTCGGCTGGGACGAGGACACCGACGACGAACTGCGCGCTGACATCGAGGACGCGATCGACGCCGAGATGGTCGACGAGGATGCCGATGACGTCGTCGACGTCGTGGTCCTCTGGTGGCGCGACGGCGACGGCGACCTCGTCGACGCCCTCATGGATGCGATCGGTCCGCTCGCCGAAGACGGTTTCGTGTGGGTGTTGTCGCCGAAGACCGGCAAGTCCGGCTACGTCGATCCGAGTGAGATCGCCGAGGCGGCCCCGACCGCGGGACTCACCCAGACGTCGGCCATCAGCCTCGGTGACTGGTCGGCGGCCCGACTGGTCCAGCCCAAGGCCCGCGCGGGCAAGAAAGCATGAGCGGTGCTCTGCCTTCTGCGCCCCTGACCGTCGGTGACCGGGCCCCGGATTTCGCCCTGCGCGACCAGAACAACCAGCTCGTGTCGCTGTCGACCCTGCGAGCCGACCGCAACGTGCTCGTCGTGTTCTTCCCGCTCGCGTTCACCGGTACCTGCCAGGGCGAGCTCGGTTACATCCGTGACCAGCAGCCCCGCTTCGACAACGACGACGTGACCACGGTGACCATCTCGGTCGGACCCTCTCCCACGCACAAGGTGTGGTCCGCCGCGCAGGGTTTCCTGTTTCCGCTGCTGTCCGACTTCTGGCCGCACGGCGACACCGCGCGCGCCTACGGGGTGTTCAACGAGGACCGCGGCTACGCGAACCGCGGGACCTTTCTCGTCGATCGCGACGGCGCGATCGTCTTCGCCGACATGGTCGGTCCCGGCGAGGTGCGCGAGAACGCCGTCTGGGACAAGGCACTCGGCGTCATCGGCTGAGTCGGCGCTTCTCCGCATCCCGCGCGATCGAGTCGAGTCGGTGCCATACGGAGTCCATCCCCGGTCGCTGCTCGGGTTCGAGATCCAGCATCCGGTCGAGCAGTTCGGCCAGAACATCGGGTAGAGCGCGGTTCGTCGAAAATCCGGAGTCGCGCGTCGTGGCCGACGTCGCGCGACGCAGAGTGCGCAGGCGTCGGATGCCCCGTTCGGACCACGGCGGGACCGCACCGTATGGTCGTCGTCCCGTCAGCGTCTCGAAGAGCGTGACGCCCAGGGCGAAGACATCCGCCGCCGGGGTCAGGGCGACGTCGACGGCCTGCTCGGGCGGCAGGTAACCGCGCGTGCCCGAGCCGTCTCGGCGCTCTCCGGGACGGCCGAGCAGCCCGAGATCGATGAGGATCGCCTGATCGTTGCGCCGGCGGTCCCGAGCGGAACGGTTCTCACTGTCACGGACCCCGATGAGGTCTCCGTGAGTCGCACATGAAAGATCCTTCACTGACGCCGACGGGTGCCGTCCCTGCGGCGAGTGGCATCGTGGACTGGAAAAGCGGTTGCCGCCGAGCGGATTCGACGGTGTGATGGGCGAGCCCGTCGACGCGGGCGCACACGAGAGGAAGAACTCCATGCCGACCAAGGTGTCGCCCAAGGTGCTGAACTATGCATCGCACGTGGACGACAACACCCTGACCCAAGCGGCCGAGACCGCCCGGTTGCCGTTCGTGCACCCGCACATCGCCCTCATGCCCGACGCACACTTCGGGAAGGGCTCCGCGGTGGGCACCGTCATCCCGACGACCGGTGCGGTGATTCCCGCGGCCGTCGGCGTCGACATCGGTTGCGGCATGATCGCGGTGCAGACGCGCCTGCGCGCCGCGGACATCGACGGGATGGACCTCGGGCGACTGCGGACGACGATCGAGGACGCGATCCCGCTGTCGCCCGGCAACTACAACCGCGGTCTGGACCGGTTCGAGTTCACCCGGCCGCGCATTGATGCCCTCGCCGAACAGGCGACGAAAGACGGTGTCGACCTGTCACATTCGCCGAAGTGGCGGGAGCAGCTGGGCTCGCTCGGCGGTGGCAACCACTTCATCGAGCTGTGCCTCGACGAGGGCGACGTGGTGTGGCTGTTCCTGCACTCGGGTTCGCGGGGCGTCGGCAACAAGATCGCGCAGAAGCACATCAAGATCGCTCAGCGGTTGTGCCGCCAGTGGTGGATCAAGCTGCCGAACGCCGATCTCGCGTACCTGCCGCAGGGGACCCCGGAGCTGACCGCCTATCTGCGGGATCTGTCTTGGGCGCAGAAGTTCGCGTTCGAGAACCGCGCGGAGATGATGGACCGTTTCGTCGAGGTGTTCGGGAAGTGGTTCGCAGACAACGCCTCCGGCGGCGTCGTCGAGGAAACGGAATCCCTGGAGGTGGACCGGATCAACTGCCACCACAACTACACCGTGCGGGAGACGCACGCGGGCCAAGACGTCTGGCTCACCCGGAAGGGTGCGATCGACGCCCATGAGGGCGTACGGGGCGTCATCCCGGGTTCGATGGGTACACGGTCGTATGTGGTGCGCGGCAAGGGGAATCCCGCGGGCCTGTGCTCGGCGCCGCACGGTGCCGGTCGGCGGTTCTCGCGGAGCGAGGCGCGGAGGCGGTTCACCGCCGACGATCTCGCCGCCCGGATGGCAGGGATCGAGTACCGTCACGGCGAGCAGTGGGTCGACGAGATCCCGGACGCGTACAAGGACATCGATCAGGTCATGGCCGACGCCGTCGATCTGGTGGACATCGAGTACACCCTGCGACAGATCCTCAACGTCAAGGGGACGTGACCGACCGTTCCTGGCCGACAACAGGACGAACCCCGAAGGTGCTGAGCACCTCCGGGATTCGCCCTGTCACCGCCGACGGGGAGGTTCGGCTGCCGGCGGCGATGATCACTTGCCGGTCAGCTTGTCCTTGATGTTCGACGCGGCGTCCTTGACGTTCTCCACGCCGTCTTTGACGGCGGCGGAGAGCTGATCGCCCTTGCCCTCGCTCTTGAGTTGGTCGTCACCGGTCACATCGCCGGCGGCCTCCTTGGCCTTACCCGAGAGGTCCTCGGCCTTGTTGCCGACCTTGTCGCTGAATCCCATTCTCTTCTCCTTCATCTCATTGGTTCGACGACAGCCTCGGATGAGGCCGTCCGTCGGGGTCGCTTCTTCGGGTCACCTGTCGAGGTGGATGAGAGCCTGGACGTGGACTCCGGACTCTCCGAGCGCGGTACGGATGGCGGCGACGGTCTCCGCGACGGGCGCGGTGACCTCGTCGAAGCTCCGATTCGGCGTCGCCGACACCTCGAGTCGGATGATGCTGCGCGACCGGTCGTCGATCGCTCTCGCGGTCACCTTCTGGAACAGCGGGTTCCCGGCCAGTTCCGTCGCGGCCGCGTTCGCGATCAGTTTCGGTGCGACGGTGAGCGCTCCGGTCTGATCGGAACCGTCGAGCAGGGCGTCGTCCACTGCGCGGGGCCGTACGTTGGTGGCCAGCAACAACAGGCCCCAGCCGATCGCGATCACGGTGACGCCGGCCAACACCCAGACCCACCAGGACGCCTGGGCGGCGTCGAGAGCGGCACGTTCGTCGAGACGGTCGAACCACCCGGCCACCGGTTGAGCGTCAACCCGCGAGGCCACGGCCGCAGCGCCGACCGCGATGAGCAGCAGTGCCACGAGTCCGACCGACAGTCGATGTGCGGTTGCGGGAAGACGATTCATCGGACGCTCCTCGGTCCTCGATCGCGCTCGCGCACCACAACCCGCGGTGACGAGGCGAGATCGGCCGCCACGGCGGCGACCGTGCTGTCGATGAGGGCGCGGTCGGCGACCTGTCTCCGCACGCCGACGGTGCAGGTGACCTTCCGTCGCGTCACCACGGTGTCGGCGTCGAGTACGCCGGGCAGGTCGGACACGGCGGCGCTGCAGCGTCGGGCGACGTCTCCGGGGCGGGTCCACATCCCCTCGCCGGCGGCGAGTTCGAGGTGGGTCCGGCGACGAGGCTTGATCGCGATCCACAGCAGGACGAGGCCTACGAAGATCAACCCGATGGCAACGGGCCACATCCAGTTCTGCCACCGCAGTTCTGCGACCCACTCGGCGGCGGTGACCGACCACGGACGACCGTCCAGCCAGCTCGCGTCGACGGCGATGTCGCGTACGGCTGCCGCGCCGAGAGCGAGGAGGGTGAGCCCCAACGCTGCGCCGGCGATCGCGGCGCCGGGGAGGGCTGCGGGTGGGAAGACGTTCTGGGCGTCGGTGTTCCGTAGGGTCGCGACAGGAGCGGTACCCGATTCGGGTGCGGTCTGCGTCATCGTCGTACCCCCGTGTCGATGCTGATGGTCGGAGTGAATGCGTCGGTGTTGTCCGGGTCGTCGAAGAGCGGGTCGTTGTCGCGAACGTGGTCGTCAACGTCGTCGTATTCGGGCTCGTCGGAGACCGGCGGCAGGTCCACGTAACCCTTCTGCAGGCGCCGGATCGCCTGTCGTGGCTCGAACTTGGACACCGTCACGTCGACGCGAAGCGGAACGATCCCGGCGAGTCGCTCGACCTCGGCGGCGACGTGATCGCGTGCGCTGCGGGACACCTCGGCGACCGCGCACGGCCATTCAAGGGCGAGGGACAGGGTGATCCTCGCGCCGCCCGCATGAACGGCCGCGTCGGGAAAGTTCCGCTCGCCGGCTCCCAGTACCGACCCGACGCCACCGCGATGGCGGACGACCCCCGGGATGTCGAGAGCCGCTCGGGCCGCGATCTTCTCGATCACGCGATCGGCGACGGTGAGCGTGCCGGGCGGCGAGTCACCCGCGGTCGGGTGAGCGTCCCGGGCGGGCCCGCCGGATTCGTGCTCAGCCACGACCCCGGCTCCGCAGGAGTGCGCCCAGATCGATGGTGCCGTCCCGGTTGAGTCCCAGCACGAGTCCCGCGGCACCGAGCACGATGGCCAGCAGGAAACCGGCCAGCCCGCCGGCGACGGCGGCCAGAGCGAGGAGCAGGCCGACGAACAGGCCCACGATCGCGTTGTTCATTGCGCTTCACCATCTTTCGGAGTCGGCTTCGAGCTGACGCTGATGTCTGCCACGGTCACCGTGACGGGTCTCGCGGCGAGCTCCTCGGTGACATCGCGTACCCGCGCGGCAGTGCCGTGGAGGTCGTACGCTGCGTCGACGACGATGTGGACCTCGCCGTGGTCGTCGGCGAGGGACACCCCCGGGACCCGACGCCCGGGGAGATACGTGGCGATCTCCCCGAACAGGCCGCTGTGCAGGTCACGGACGCCCGGTACGGCGAGGACGGCGGTGGCGAGGCGTTCCGCCAGTGGGCCCCCGTCGTCGGTCCGCGCCGCCGGGAGGTCCGACGTCATCACTGGACCCGCGGGGTGGTGTTCGACTCCTGCTCGTCGTCGCCGAACGCGATGTCGTGCACGGTGATGTTGACCTCAGTGACCTCGAGACCCGTCATCTGCTCGATCGCCGAGACCACATTCCGTCGAATGGCCGCTGCGAGTTGATGAATCGCGACGCCGTACTCGGCCACGATCGAGACGTCCACGGCGGCCTGACGCTCGCCGACCTCGACCTCGATGCCCTGGGTGGTGCTCACCGTCGTGCCCGGGAGGACGTCGCGGACCCGGCCGACCACGCGCTCGGTGGTGCCGCCCAGGTCGTGGACACCGTCGATCTCGCGTGCGGCGATCCCGGCGACCTTGGCGACCACGATGTCGGCGATGGAGGTGCGTCCCCGGTCGCCCGACGGATCACGGCGGGCGAGGGCACGGCCCGCGGCGCCGTCGGTGCGCGTGGCGTCGACGGTGGTGGCGTCGTCCTTGGTGGCGTCCTTGGTGGTGGTGGCGCTTGCGGACATGTCGAACTCCTTCGGTCGTCGTGTCTTCTTCGTAGACGGACCGCGTTCGGATGATGCGCGATCGCAAAGGCTGTTCACGATCCGTCTGTAAGGTCAGTCGGGACGGACGGGGGGAGTTGCACGCATGAATATCGGTGATTCAGCTCACAGGGAGCCGCCCGACCTAGGAGACTGCTGAAATAGTCGGCGTCGTTTCGGTGTGGGGTGAGCGGGTTTGCCTGGTGGGCTGGGATCCTGGTGAGTATGCAGGGTGAGCCGGATCGTCAGGGTGAGTTTCTGGATGTGAACTCGGTCGTCGGGCATTTGCTGGCCGAGGGCAGTGTGTTCGCGTTTTTGGCTGCTCATCGCGAGCAGTTGTTCCCTGCGGAGATGTTCGCGGACCTGTTTCCCAGCGGCCGGGGCCGTCCGTCGATCCCGCCGGCCACGATGGCGTCGGT